>DASYYA010000206.1:0-28754 GCA_035934355.1 Candidatus Rubrimentiphilum sp.
CGAGATTCGTATGGTGATCAAACGGGTGCTCGCGTAATGGCCGCTGAAACGCAAGAAACTGTCGTGGTCTCAGCCGAGTACGGCATTCTGCCGTTACAGGATGCGGTGCTTTTCCCGAACACGGTCATTCCGCTCGCGGTCGTGAAGCGCCCCGGCATTCAGCTGGTCGAGGAGGCGCTGCGCGAAGGCAAGAGCATCGGCCTGGCGCTACTTAAGAATCGCGACGCCGAAACGCCCGGACCCAACGACGTGCACCGCGTTGGAACTATCGGCACGGTACAAAAAATGCTCAAAGTTCCCGATGGAACGCTGCGGTGTATTGTTGCGGGGCAATCCGTTTTCAAGATCGAGCAATTCATCCAAACCGAGCCGTACTTGGTGGCGCAATGCAGCGAACTTCCCGACGAGACGGTGCAATCCGAAGAGCTCGTCGCGATGCAGCGCAATCTCGCCGGACTCTTTCAGAAATTGCTGGGATATTTGCCGCAAGCACCGCGCGAGATGGAGATGGAAGTCCAAAACATCTCCGATCCCAATCTGCTGACATATTTTGTCGCATCCACCATGCGGCTCGAGTCTGCCGATCGCCAAGCCGTCCTTGAGGAACGCAACACCGAGAAGCGCATGCGCAAGCTCACGATGCTGCTCACCAAAGAGTTGGAGGTCGTCGAGCTCGGGCACAAGATTCAGTCCGACATTCAGCGCGAGATGGAGAAAAATCAGCGCGAGTTTTACTTGCGTCAGCAGCTGCGTGCGATTCAAGAAGAGCTCGGTGAAGTCGATCCGCAACAGGCCGAGGCCAACGAACTGCGGCAAAAGATCGAAGAAGCCAAGATGCCCGAAGATGCGCGCAAGGCTGCCGACCGTGAGCTCGACCGGCTCTCAAAAGTTCCGCAAGCCTCGCCCGAATATAGTGTTATCCGCACGTACCTGGATTGGCTGGTGCAGCTGCCCTGGAGCGTGGAGACGACCGACCATTTTGACATTAAGCGCGCACGCGAGATTCTCGACCAAGATCATTACGATCTGGACAAGATCAAAGATCGCATCGTTGAGTATCTGGCTGTCGGCAAACTCAAGAAGCGGCTGACGGGGCCGATCTTGTGCTTCGTCGGTCCGCCGGGAACCGGAAAGACGTCGCTGGGGCAATCGATCGCGCGCGCCATGGGGCGCAAGTTCGCGCGATTGTCGGTCGGCGGCGTCCGCGACGAAGCCGAGATTCGCGGCCATCGGCGCACCTATATCGGAGCTATGCCCGGAACGATCGTCCGCGCCATTCGCGACGCCGGAACGCGCAATCCGGTCATGATGATCGACGAGATCGACAAAGTCGGTGCGGATTTTCGCGGCGATCCGCAGTCGGCATTGTTGGAAGTGCTCGATCCGGAACAGAATAATTCATTCCGCGATCACTACCTGGACTTACCGTTCGACCTTTCCTCGGTGCTCTTCGTCTGCACGGCGAACACGTTGGATACGATCAGCCCGCCGCTGCGCGACCGCATGGAGATCATTCAGCTCTCCGGCTATACGGAGCTCGAGAAGCTGCAGATCGCCAAACGCTATTTGATCCTCAAGCAGCGCAAAGCCAACGGGCTCAAAGATTCACAGGGTCAAATCAACGATGCAGCGCTGCGCGCAATTATTACCGACTATACGCGTGAGGCCGGCGTGCGCAATCTCGAGCGCGAGATCGGTACAATCTTCCGGAAAACGGCGCGCAAAATTGCCGAGGCGCCGCGATTTAAGGCGCGCATCAAACCGGAAAGCTTAACGGAATATCTCAACAAGCCGCTGTTTTACAGCGAGGTCAAGAAACGCGTCGCGGTCGTCGGGGTTTCGACCGGCATGTTCTTCACACCGGTCGGCGGCGACATTCTCTTCTTTGAGGCCACGACAATGCCCGGAACGGGCAAGCTCGTGCTCACCGGGCAGCTTGGTGACGTCATGAAAGAAAGCGCGCAAGCAGCAGTTTCTTTCTTGCGATCGCGTTCGAGTGAGTTGGGACTTCCGGACGACTACTTTGCCAAACACGACTTGCACGTTCACGTGCCGACGGGAGCGACGCCTAAGGACGGACCGTCAGCCGGCGTCGCGCTGGCGACGGCCATCGCGTCATTGCTCACCGGCCTAAAAGTCGATCCCGATCTTGCAATGACCGGCGAGATCACACTGACCGGGCAAGTTCTTCCGATCGGCGGATTGAAGGAGAAAGTGCTCGGTGCCAAACGCGCCGGCATCAAGAAAATCATTCTGCCGAAACGCAACGAGATCGATCTCGACGATATCCCCAAAGAAGTGCGCGACACGATGACGTTCACAACCGTCGAAGAACTTTCCGAAGTCCTCTACCATGCTTTGGGCAAGCGGGTCATCACGCCGGTAGAATTGGGCGCGACTCCGCAGCGTACCAATAACGTCGTCCCAATGCGCCGAACGGCGCTCAAACGCGTTCGCGCGCCGGAACGCAAACGCTCTCGCACGCGCCGCTGAGGCTCCCTAAACGGTGAAGAAGCTGCTCTTCATTCCCGGGCCCGTCATGGTATCGCAGGCGGTGCTGAGAGCGATGGGGCAGCCGTTGATCGATCATCGCAGTCCGGAGTTCAGCGCGTTGCAAGAACGCGTCGTTGCCGGCCTGCGGCCGATTTTTGGAACTCGCGAGGCCGAAATTATTCTGCTCGGCTCGTCGGGAACCGGCGGCCTTGAAGCGGCGATTACCAACACATTCTCATCGGGCGAAACATTGCTCTCGGCACCGATGGGTGCGTTCGGACAGCGCATGGTTGCCATCGCACGCAAATATGGAATCAACGTTGAGACGATTGAGACGGCGGCGGGGAGTGCCGTCGATCCAAAAGCTTTGGCAGAACGGCTAGCCGCGGATTCGGGCCACCATTACGCCGGAATCTTGTTAACGCATAACGAGACTTCGACCGGAGTGCAAAGCGATATGGCCGAGCTGGCGGCGGTCGTGCGCGGCCACCCGGCCATCACGATCGTTGACTCGGTTAGCGGGCTCGGATCGAGCGAGTTTCTTATGGATACGTGGGGTTACGATATCGTCGTGAGCGCTCCACAAAAAGTGCTCGCGGCTCCGCCCGGAGCGGCATTTGTTGCGGTTAGCCCGCGCGCTTGGAAGAAGATCGAAGCCGCCACCGCGCCCCGGTTTTACTTCGATCTCCGCAAGGCGCGAGAATTCGCACGGCAAGGGCAGACACCGTGGACTCCGCCGGTGAGCGTGCTCTTTGCACTCGATGCGGCGCTGGCGCATTATCACCGCGAAGGCGTCGAGGCGACAGAACGGCGCTTGGAGAGTTACGCGCGCGCGATTCGCGCAGCGTTCGGTGCGCTCGGTTTACAAGTCTTTTCGCAGGAGGGCGCGCATTCGACCACCGTTGTCACCGCCACGGTGCCGCCTGCGATTGATGCCGCAAAACTGTTGCGCGATCTGCGCGAGAAACGCGGTGTCACGCTGGCCGGTGGCCAACTCGAGCTCAAAGGCAAGATCATTCGCATGGGGACGATGGGCGAGATCACGCAAACCGACATCTTAGCCGCGATCGAAGCGATCGAGATCGCGCTATTGGATTATGAATTTCCCGTTCATATCGGCGAGGCCGGGAAAGCGGCGCTGAGCGTCTTCCTGGAATCGCCTCTGCCGGTTACACCCGGTGTTGCGCAAAAAAATGATGCACAAATGGGCGTGCAAACCATGGAAACGTCCGGATAATCTCTCCGTCCACGCGATCGTTGGGTTGCGTGATGTAGCCGACGAGTGCCGAGCGGTGGAGATCGGTACGTACGTCCGGTGAGAGTGGAAAGAAGAGCGCGACGTACAGCGCGAGCCATAATGCGAGCAATCCTTTCCCGAGTCCGATAATAGCGCCGGCCGCCGCGTTGCCCAGTCCTAATCCCGGAAGCTTCGTAATCGCGCCGAGAATGCGCGCAATCCAGATGATTGCGATATAAGTCAACAAACCGACTAAGAACATCGCGACGATGTGCGCCGCGCCGGTGCCCAAGTGGAAAGCTTTGACAAAGAATCCGTCAAGCGAACCCCGATAAAACCAGGGTGTTACGAGCGATGCTGCCAGTGCGACAAATCCGCTCAGCTCCGCAACGAATCCGCGTTTATATCCTTTTAACGCTGCGATGAAGAGTACCGCAACGATCAAAATGTCAGCCCAGTTCATACTCGCAGCGTGGTACCGAAGCGATCTGCTAAAATAGCCACAGCCTTTTGAATCGCGCCGTCGGCCTGGGCATCGGTGATCGTCGCGTCCGTTTTCTGCAACGTGACGCGAATCGCGAGACTTTTCTTCCCTTCTGGAACTTGTGAGCCACGATATTCATCAAACGATCGCACGCCGGTACAGTCGGCACCGATGGCATCCCGGATCGCAACCTCAACGCGCTGTGCCGGCAGATCGAGGTCGCATACCAATGCGAGATCGCGGTATGTAGACGGATATTTCGACGGGGCTTTAAATTGCGGAATCTCATATTGCGGTAAGGTCGCCAGGTGCAAGCTACAGAGATACACGGGAAAACGGATATCGAATGCGTGTTGCAAGCGCGGATGGACTTGACCCGCTACCGCGACCTCGCGCCCATCCATGAGCAGAACGCCGCAGCGTCCCGGATGAAAAAATACGCGCGAATCCGCCGCGACTTCGGTAACGTCACGTCCAGTAATATTTCGCAAGAACGCTTCGCAGTCGCTTTTGAGACGTAAGAAGTTGGAGTCGCGCCATGCTGGCTCATCGACCGGCTCGGCAGAAAACCCAAATGTAACTGCCGAGCTCTCTAGCGGCTGGCGGTCCTCTTTGTAAAAGACTCGTCCGATCTCGAAGACCCGGACCGGCGCAGCCAGCCGAGCCAAATACTCAAGCATGCCGGGCTCGAGCGCGGTGCGGAGATAGCGTTGCTCTTCGCTCAACGGGTTGAGAACTTCGACCGGCGGGCTGGTGAGAAAGCCGGCTTGCCGCAATCTCTCGATCCGGCCTTGTCCATGTAACGAATACGAGACGATCTCACGATAACCGAGTGCACAAAGCGTCGCGCCGGTCAACCGCTCTAAACCATAGATCCGGCTTTCAATCTCATGCGGGCGAACCGCCGGAATTGTGGCTTCAATGCGATCGTATCCGACGATTCGCGCGACCTCTTCGACGATGTCGGCGCTCACCGAAATATCGGTCCGCCATGGCGGCGGGATCACACTCAAGACCTCTCGGCCGCGCGCATCGACCTTAAAACCAAGGCGATCCAATGACTCACGGATCTCTTCGGCGGGAAGCTCAAAGCCGAGTAAGCGCGGGACATCGGTTATTTTAAACGCAATCGGCTCGGGTTTCTTGAGAGCGTCGCCAAACGCGGTCGCTGCGTGCGCCTCGGCTCCAAAGGATGCGAGCAATTGCGCGGCGCGTGCGGCGCCGATATCGGTGAGTGCCGGCGGCAAGTTCTTTTCGTGGCGCGAGCTGGCCTCGGTGCGAAAACCGAGGCGCGCGGCCGTGCGACGGATTCGCGGACCACTGAAATTCGCGGCCTCGAGCAACAATTCGCGGGTCGCCTCAGTGACTTCGCTGCTGCGAGCCCCCATCAGACCGGCCAAACATTCCGCGCGCTTTTCACTGGCAATCACCAGAACGCTCGGGTCGAGTTTGTGCTCGGTGCCGTCGAGTGCGACCAGCGATTCGCCGTCGTGCGCATTCCTGACGATCAAGTGATGATGCGGAATCTTCGCCGCATCATAAAAATGGAGCGGTTGTCCCGTTTCCAGCATGACGTAGTTGGAAACGTCCACCAATTGGTTGATCGGCCGCTGTCCGCACAGCGCCAACCGGATGCGCATCCACGCCGGCGAACATTCCGCGCTCGCTCCGGTAAAGAGCTGGGCAACAAAGCGGCGACAATCCGGAGACTCGAGCGTCACGTCGGGTTTCTCGCCACCTTTACCGGGATTGCGGAAGTCAGGCAGCCGCAGCGGTACCTTCTGATAGGCGGCCAGCTCGCGAGCCAAGCCAAGCACCGACATTGCGTCAACCCGGTTACTGGTAATCTCGACGTCCAGCACGGCTTCGTTCAGCCGGAAATATTCAATGACGTCAGTTCCGGGAGCAGGATCGGCATCGAACTGCATGATGCCGTCTTCAAACCATTCAGCGGGAAGGGCGAGCTCGTCCGCCGAGATCATCATCCCTTCCGACTCCACGCCCCGCATTGTGCGGCGTTCGATCCGAAGTTGCGGCAACTGCGCGCCAACGGTCGCTACCGCAATCCGTTGTCCGCCGGCGACGTTGGTTGCGGCAGTCGCGATCGTCAACGGCTTCCCATCGCCAACATCGATGCGTCCGACGAGCAGGCGATCGGCGTTCGGGTGCTTTTCGAGGCTCGCGATCCTCCCCGCTACTACGCCGGTGATTGCCGGCCGGGTTTCGATCGCCGCAACCGGAAATCCGAGATCGGCCAACATAGCGGCGATTCTTGCCGGTTCGGCGGGCAGCTCAACGTAATCGCGCAGCCATCCGATGGGAACCCTCATGCGAGCTGCTCCAAGAAACTGAGATCGTTTTCGTAAAAGCGGCGAATATCGTCGACGTCGTAACGTACCAGCGCCATGCGCTCCATTCCGAAACCGAACGCCCAACCCGAGTAAACCTCAGGATCGCAGTCCACATTGCGTAAGACGTTGGGATGCACCATGCCGGCTCCGCCCAACTCGATCCAGCCTGACCCGCCGCACATACGGCACTCCCCGCCGGCACCCCGACAGAGCGGACAGGTCGTGTCCACTTCGGCGCTGGGCTCCGTGAACGGAAAATAGGACGGGCGGAACCGCACTTGCTGGTCGGCGTCGAATAGCTCGCGGCACAAGCCGGTCAGCATTCCTTTTAAGTGGCCCATATGCACGTCTTTATCTACGAGCAATCCTTCGCATTGCGTGAACTGGAAAAGATGGCGTGCATCGACAGCGTCGCGCCGATAGCACGTGCCGGGAACGACGACCGCAATCGGGGGCCGATGTTGCTGCATCGTGCGGATCTGCATCGGCGATGTATGCGGACGCAGCAGCAAGCTCGGCGTTACAAAGAACGAGTCGAACCCTTCGCGCGCGGGATGATCCGGCGGAATATTCAGCGCATCGAAATTATAGTAATCCGGTTCGATCTCCGGACCCACCACGACGGCGAAGCCGTGGCGTTGAAAGTACGCGCACACTTCGTGCATGACGCGTCGCATCGGATGAGTCGATCCGCGTGGCGATGCGATCGACGGAAACGTGACATCGATCTGTCTGGAAAGCTCGGCTTCGAGCTCACGCGCTTCGAGCTGTGCTTGCGCCGCTCGAATCTCGGATTCCATTTGCTCGACAGCGCGATTAATCGTTTCGCCTGCAGCCGGACGATCGGCCGCGGGGAGTCTCCCGATACTGCGCCGCAATGCCGTGACCTCGCCGCTGCGACCAAGAAATGCAATCCGGACGGCATCGAGCTCGGCGAGGGAATGCGATGACTGTACCGCCCGCTCAAACCGTGAGCGCAAATCCTCAAGTGTGTTGTTCATAAATGAAAACGCCCGGCTTTACTTCCGGGCGTTTAGAAAAATCCACTTGTTCGTTTTCAGGTTGGCACCGATGAGGGGTGAAGCTGCCGATAAATCAGATAGGCGTTAATCGATCCCGTTGACTTAAAGAGTTTCCAAAAGAACTCGGAGGTGGCCATCGGTCTCCTTCCGGCACAGCGGACAGCCGTACCCATGCGGAATGGAAGCAGTATAGCATGCGACTTTTCCACAGGGTAGTCTTGACTTTTTGGGCTGTCTAGACTCTCTTGACAAGCCCGTTGCGGGCCCTCCGCGAGGCCTCATAGAGGGCGATTGCGCCCGCCAACGCCGCATTCAGGCTCTCCACCTGGCCGGCCATCGGAATGGTCACTTTGCGGGTGCAGAGCGGCTCCCAATCACCCAGGCCATGCCGCTCCTGCCCAACCACGAGCAGCTCTTTTTTGCCCCAGCCTACCCCCGCGATCGGCAAGCCGCCGGCTGCCAGCCCACTGCGGTCCCAGCCGGTTGCGGCACCGGCTGTTTCCTGCGGGCCGGCGATTGCAAGGGGCAAACGAAACGGCGATCCCATCGCCGAGCGCATCACTTTGGGCGAATGCGGATCGACGGAATTCGTGCCAAACACGACGCCGCGGGCGCCGAAGGCTTCCGCAGCGCGTAACAGCGTGCCGGCATTTCCCGGATCGCTGAGACCCGCCAGTACCAAAACCACGCCATCGCCGGAAAAAATGCTGGCTAACGGGCTCATGACAATGGGCGCGACGGCGAGCACGCCGGGCGGCGTCTCGAGATCGGAAAGTTTCTTCATCGTGCGCTCGTCGACGGTATAGATCGGGACGTTGTGTGCGACCAGCGCCCGCACGTGATAGGCATTCAAGCGATCGGGTCTCGTGTAGACTTCTTCGATCGAAACAGTACTGCGCAGCGCTTCTTCGAGTAGCGTAAGACCTTCGAACGCAAAACGGCGCTGTTCGCGCCGGCCCTTTTTGGTGCGAAGCGACCGTACGCGATCGATTCGCGGATTGTGGGCCCCGAGTTGGTGCATCAGCGCTCCACGCGTGCGCGAATTGCGATCATGAGCAATGCCGACACCAAGCCCGAAAGCACGATTGCGATCCGATCGTTAAAATGGTGCGCGCTTGCGTACGGAACCCAGAGCGCCGATATCGCTATAAACAGAACGAAGAAAAAGAGCAGCCAAAGCAGTTCTCTGCCGATTGAGGATTGCGAGCGCACCACGTCCCCTACGAGGCCCAACCGAGGTTATCCGTCAAACGTCCGGAGCGTATGGACCAGAGCCGCAAAGTCGTCGAAAGTAAGTGGATCTACCGGGGAAAAATTTTTTCGGTCAGGATCGACAAGGTCGAATCCTCAGGCAAGACACATGAGATTGAGGTCGTCGAGCACCCGGGATCGTTTGCGATCGCCGCACTCACCGATGATGGCCTCATCATGGTGCGCCAGTACCGGCACGCCGTCGGCGCCGATCTTTGGGAGATTCCGGCGGGTACGGCCGAAGAAGGCGAGGACTGCGAAGACGGCGCGCGCCGGGAGCTCCAAGAAGAGACCGGCTATACCGCGGACTCGTTCGAATTAATCGGCAAACTCTACCCGACGCCCGGGTTTTGCGACGAGGTCGTGCATCTCTATGTGGCGCGCGGACTGCACGCGGGTGCCTCCAATCCCGAGGAGGATGAGAAGTTCGAGGTGCGGCATGTCAGCTTTGCGGACGCTTGGCGAATGCAAGCAAGCGGCGACATCGCCGACATGAAAACGGTGGTAGCGCTCCTTTGGTTGTCGGCCCGGCCCAGTTAACATTTTTTCGTCAAGAGTCGATAATCTAGCTACGAAAATGTCGCCAAATGCGTTTTAATAGAGGCGGCGGGTTCGGCCTTTATGGAGGTTGGTTGGTGGATACTCCCCGGGACATTAATGGCGTCCTGAAATTTCTATTAAGCGAGGGATGCGAACCGGCGTTATCGCTCTCGGGTTCGGTCCTTGCCGCTGAAGACGAAGCTTATCTGAACAAGCTGATCGCGGCGATCCGTTCGGGCAAGCGCGCCGTGCTGATCGTCGAAGATTCCGACGACAAACTCAAATATATGTTCAGCAATGCATCACGCGCCGAAGCTGTGAGCATGCTGGGCAAAGTTATCGAAGCGACCGGCAGACGTCTGGCGAACGGGGAAGAGTAAACTACTTCCCAATCGCCTTCTTGGCGGCTTTTAACAGAGAGCCGAAAGCCGCCGCATCGGAAACCGCCAGCTCGGCCAGCGCCTTGCGATTGAGCGTGATTCCGGACTTTTTCAATCCGTTCATAAAAACCGAATAACTCAGGCCTTCTTTGCGTGCCGCCGAATTGATGCGGCTGATCCACAGCGCGCGGAAGTCGCGCTTGCGCACGCGACGATCGCGGTACGCATAAGCGAGTGAATGCAGCAGCGCTTCGTTGGCAACCCGATAGTTGCGCCGGCGTGCGCCCCGAAAGCCCTTGACCAGCTTCATCACCTTGCGGCGGTGCTTGAGTCCTTGAACCCCGCGTTTGATTCGCGCCATCTCGCAGCTCCTTCAGATCAGATAGGGAATGGTGGGCGCCAAGCGCTTCAGATCGCCGGAAAAGACCGGCTGATCCTTGCGAAACTTGCGTTTACGCTTGCGCGTCCGCTTGCTCATAATGTGGCCGCAGCCGCTGAACTGATGACGGTGTGTCACCTTTCCATTGGCACTCACTTTTACGCGTTTGGCGGTACCGCGATGGGTACGAATCTTAGGCACTTTTTTTCTCCTTGTCCCTGGCTGCTTGACTCGTGAATTTCGGCGGACCGGTGGGCACGGCGCGCGGCGCAAGGATCATGAACATGTTCTTGCCTTCGAGTTTTGCATCGCGTTCGATCGTGGCGATGGGAGCCATATCGTCGGCCATACGATCGAGCAATCTCTTCCCGAAGGAGGTATACGTTATTTCGCGACCCCGAAACATGATCGTGACTTTGATCTTGCTGCCGTCGAGCAGCAGACGTTCGGCCATGCGGGCCTTGGTCTCGTAATCGTGCGTCTCGATCTTGGGGCGCAGCTTCACTTCTTTTAATTCAAAGCTCTTCTGCTTTTTGCGAGCATCTTTTTCTTTTTTTGACTGCTCGTATTTCAACCGGCCATAGTCGCCGATCTTACAGACCGGAGGCTGCGCGTTGGGCGAAACTTCGATCAAGTCGAGTCCCGCGCCGCGCGCGCGTGCTAGAGCGTCCTCCGTGTACAAGATTCCAAGTTGGGCGCCGTCTTCATCGATGACCCGAACTTGGCGACTGCGAATTTGGTCGTTTACTCTGAGCGGTCTTGCTATGAGCGATACTCCTTAAAGTTTATTTAAATGGCGTATCCGCGCTGCGCGCTACACGCACCCCACACGCAAAGCGCGTGGGGCCCCCGGCCTTCGGCCCATCTGCAGTCGGCTCGGTTGCAAAAACGACTGTCCTTGCTGCCGCCGATAAAAATAGGCCGCCGAAAGCGACCTGTCGCGGAACCTGGCCGATGGTTCCTCGATGGTGACCGGAGTGCCAGGACGGCATCCGGTGAGGGCAAAAGCCCTTCTTCGGCTCAGGAAGCATACACGGGCGAGCCATCTGCGTCAAGCCCGGGCAGGCCTACTCGCCCGACTTTTCCTCGGCTAAGACTTTGCCGTTCTTCGGGTCGACCTTGCGCTGAAATTTGTCCTTAGTTTGGGCGACCACGACCCCGACCTCGTCGCGAATGGACGTGTAATGGTTGTGCGGCGCTTGTGATGGACGCGGCTCGATCTGCCACAGCACATCGCCTTTTTCGCTGACCCCGAAAATATTCTGCGGATAATCTTGGTCGGGCGGGATGTTCAGCAGCAAAACATTCACGCCCTCGATCTCCAAGCGTTGCTTAATCGGGTAGGCCGGAAGGGTCGGCAGCGGACTCTCATTCATGCGGACGGTGTACCCGTTCTGCGTTAGGGATGAACCGGAACGTCGGGCGGCCACGCCGCGCAAACGCGTTGGGTGAACTTGGTGCCGGCGTGTGCTCGTTGAGGCGCACCAATCGCGATCACCTCGTCACCGGTTGCCTGTTCCACGATGGCTTGCAAGGTTGATCGCGGGCGCGGCGTGACTGACATGAGATAGTCCAACGAGGCCTGCTTCTCGTTTTGCGTTAACTGCTTTGCGGATTTCGGACCATAGTACCGGTGTCCGTCGGCACTCGTGAAAATGTAGCCAATCGTTTGCGTGGTATGCGTTCCGGGTTGCGGAGCTGCCATTACGCGATCGATTCTCACAATGGTATTCCCACCCCGATCACCGGGGCCGAAATTGCTACCGATGCCAAGTACGGATTTCTCACAGCGCTGACCGATATTCGGCGGATATTTTATCGAGATGGCTCCCAATTGGAGCGTCGCAACGAGAAGAGCAATCGCAAACATGGCACTCTCCGAAGGGTGACGGATTCTTATCGCGTAGCTGCGTTCCTATGAAGGCTGCCATCACGACGATAACCTGCGTCTTTTTATCGCTGCTCGCTCTGCATTCGGCTCGCGCAGCTGAACCTATTACTCTTGTTGTCGACGCGTCGCAAGCGCCGACGCAGAACATCGTCCACACTCACGAGCTGATTCCGGTCACGCCGGGTCCGATGACGCTCTACTACCCGCAGTGGATTCCCGGTGAGCACGGTCCGGTAGGACCGATCGAAAATCTTGCCGGCATCGTCATCAGCGCGGGTGGCCAAACGATTCCATGGCGGCGCGATCCCACAAACCTCTTTGCGTTCAATTTTGATGTGCCCGCCGGCACAAATCGGCTCAACGTCGCTTTCACCTATCTCGGCGCTACATTTGGGCGGTACTCCTCAAACCGATTGGCATCTCCAAACATGCTGGTGATCGATTGGAATCAGAACGTGCTCTATCCCGCGACGGGCACGATGGATACGACTATCTTCGATCCGACCTTGATCCTTCCGAGCTCGCAGTGGAAGTTTGCGACCGCGCTGTACGATCCCAAACGCGACGGCGATCGGGTCGTCTTCGGACCAACGCCACTAGGGCGTTTGATGGACTCGCCGCTCGATGCGTGCGTGAATTTCCGCAGTTGGAATCTCTGGCAAGATTCAGGGTCGTTTCCCGGCACGGCGTCGCTTAACGTCTGCGCCGACACACCTGAAGAACTCGGCGCATCCGACAAGACAGTCGGTTATTTCCGCAATTTAGTTCAAGAAATGATTGCGATGTACGGTGCGCGCCATTGGCGCGATTACCATTTCTTGCTCACAGTTTCGGATGTCGTTCCGGGCGAGGGCGTGGAACACCATGAGTCGAGCGACGACGGCGAAAGCGGCAATTATTTGATCGACCCGATGTTGTTGCAGCGCGGCGGCGATCTGCTTTCGCATGAATTCAACCACTCATGGGATGGCAAATACCGCATGCCCGACGGTTTGGTTCGGCAGAATCTGAACACGCCGTACGACGATTCGCTGCTCTGGGTGTACGAAGGCATGACCCAATATTACGGTGATGTAATGTCGTATCGCGACGGAATTCGCGAAGCGAAAAACTGGCCGGATCACATCGCATCGCTTTGGGCGACGTACGACAACCAGCAGGGAAGGCGCTGGCGCACGCTCGACGATGACGCGGCGTCCGGGCCATTTATTTATGGAGCGCCGCGCGGTTACAGCTCGGAGCGGCGGGGAGAAGACTTTTACACGGAAGGCGAGCTCTTGTGGCTCAAGGCTGATTCGATCATTCGCGAGCTCTCTCACGATACAAAATCGCTCGACTCCGTTGCCCGAGTATTTTTCGGAGGTCAAAACACGGGGCCGTTAACCGTTTCGTATAATCGTGACGATCTGATCGCCGCCTTTAATGTCGTTCAACCCTACGACTGGGCCGGCTTCTTTCACACTTGGGTCGACGAGATCGCAATCCATCCGCCCGACGGCTTTACCGCCGACGGGTGGAAGCTGGTATACAGCGCCGAGCCGACTGCCTCGGTTATGAAGAATAACTTTGCGTATTCGCTCGGGTTTTCGGCTTTCGGCGGGACCGTGGTCGACGTGCACATGGGCTCGCCGGCGTGGAACGCCGGACTCGGCTTTAATCAGAAGATCGTAGCGGTCAACGGGCGCACGTACTCCGACGATTTGCTCTACAATGCTTTAAAGGAAGCGCAACGTTCCCACGAACCGATTCAACTGCTGATCGTAAAGGATGATATGTACCGCACGATATCGATTCCATACTACGACGGTCCGCGATATCCGCACTTGGTGCGCATTCCGGGAACCACCGATCGACTGACGACGGTCGTCAAGCCCCTGAGGAACACGACATGATTGCTTGGCAAAATACTCTCGAAAAAGCGTTGGAGACTGCGAAGAGCCAGTCAAAGCTCGTCTTCTTCGATACGTTCAACCCTGGTTGAGGTGGATGCCAAGCGCTGGATGCCGTGACGTATCCGCAAACCGAGGTCATTGAGATTGTTAACCGGGCGGTGCCGCTCCAACTCGATAACTCGAAAAACGAAAACCAGGAAGTCCTGCGGCGCTATCATCACATTTGGACTCCCGATGTTCGCATCCTCGACTCTGACGGTTCACAACTGTGTGAATGGCAAGGCTATTTGCCGCCCGCGGAGTTCGCCGCCCGCGCTTTGGCCGCGTTTGGGCAAGCCTACCTACGCCTGCGCCGGTTCGATAAAGCCGAAGCCTGCTACATCGAATGCCTGCGGCGGTATCCGACATCTTGGGCTGCACCCGAAGCGCAATACTATCTCGGCGTAGCTCGCTATCGGAGCGATCCGGAAAGCAACGAACTGTTGCATCAATGGTCGATCCTGCGCTCGCGCTATCCGAATTCGGAGATGCGCCTGAAGCAATCGTTTAAGGAGATGCCCGAAGAGCCGCACTGAGCGCGCTTACGAGAAAGTCGATTTCTTGATCTTCGATGATGAGCGGCGGCGCGATCCGCAAGACCGACGCATGCGTATCCTTCGCCACCACGCCATGTTCGAGTAAGCGATCGGCAAGGCGCCGCGCGGAAGTCGAGAGCTCCAGCCCAATCAATAATCCGCGTCCGCGTATCTCTTTGATTACCGGCGCGTGAAGATCGCGCAATGCGCGTGTGAGTTTCTCGCCGGCGCGACGCGCACGGCCCGCGAGATTTTCGTCAACGATGACATCGAGGGACGCGATTCCGACTGCCGCCGCCAGCGGATTTCCACCGAACGTGCTTCCATGATCGCCGGGCCCAAAAAGTTCCATCAATTCGCGCGACGCGAGGATTGCAGAAATGGGATAGTATCCGCCGCCGAGCGCTTTCCCGACGATCAATACATCCGGCTTGAGTTTTTCATGGTCGCAAGCGAACAGATCGCCGGTTCTGCCGAAGCCCGTTTGAATCTCATCTGCAATAAAAAGCACACGGTTTTCGCGGCAAAGCCGGAACGCATCCGTCAAGAAACCATCGGGCGGAACAATCACGCCGCCTTCACCTTGAATTGGTTCGATCAAGATCGCGCAGGTGTGGGGACCGAGGGCACCGCGTAACGCGTCGATGTCGCCATATGGAATGAGAACAAATCCAGGCATGAATGGCCCAAAGCCTTGGCGATACGCTTCGGTGGAGCTGGCGCTGATCGCCGTCGTCGTGCGGCCGTGAAAGTTATTCTCGAAAACGACGATCTCGGCGGTATCAGGCGCCACTCGTAGGCGCTCGTACGCGTAACGGCGTGCCAGTTTTATCGCTGTCTCGACCGCCTCAACGCCCGTGTTCATCGGAAGCGCGGTTTCATACCCGCAAACTTGCACGAGCCGCTGGAGAAACGGACCGAGGCGGTCGTTGCGCATGGCGCGCGATGTGAGCGTGACTTTCTTTGCTTGTTCGATAAGCGCGGCCGCAATGCGCGGATGGCAATGGCCCTGACTTACCGCCGAGTACGCGCTGACACAGTCGAGGTAACGCTTTCCGTCAGTATCAAATAACCATACGCCGTGCGCGCGCTCGATGACGACGTCGAGCGGTTGATAGTTGTGGGCGCCGTAAAGCTCTTCGAGGTTACGCATCCACGAAAGCGCTTCCGGCGACGAGGCGTAATGTGGCTCGATAAAGATCTTCGTCGGAGACAGAGTAATAGAGATTGATTCCATCCGGTAACTCGATCGCCGATGCCGCAAACGCGATGTCGGTCGCTCCGCGCGTGCGTGGCGAAGGCGGCGTGATCAGTGGATCGTTGCTGCGTGCCACGACGCGCGAGTAGGAGGCGTCAAAACGAATCCAGCCGATCCGCCACTTCGCATCCGCAGTGGCGCCGTTGTAAAACATCATGGGATTCCCGGAATCGTCATCCGCGATAGGTCCGGTGCTCAGGTGCCAAGCATCCCAGCGATCCGGACGTGCATGCCAGAGTGGCTCGAGAATCGTCCAGGGTCCGCCGGCCGCCTGCGATGCTGCGATTCCAATCTTGGATGCGCCGCCGGCAGCGAATTCAAAAAAAAGACGCCACGTGCCATCGCTCGCGCGCGCGAGCGTCGCTTCCTTCGGATTTTGAAAGTCGGAACTCCATGGTAGGGCCACGCCGCATTTTTGTAGATGCCGAAGATCGGTTCCCGCGGCGAGCATCAGCTGTCCCCGCTTTTGCGCTTCGTTCCAGCCGGTGTAATAGATGTAATATTTCCCATCAACCAGAGCAACCGTCGGATCTTCGCAGCCGTCCCGATCTTCGCCGGATTCCTCACCGGAGATGAGCGGTTCGTCCGCGACATTGAACGTTAGGCCGTCGGTTGATTCGCCGTAATGGATGCGCGCAATCTTCTTCGCAGAATCGGCCTCAGGTGGCACGAGGCGTAAAAGCAATTTATACACCGGCCCCTCGCGCCACACGAACGGACTGAGCGCGTACATATTCGCGATGCGAGGCGAACGCTTTAATAGAAGCGTCCGGATCTCATCGACCTGCGGCTCCGTCACGGCAATGTGGGTAACGGCAGCGACGGTCGCGTATTCAGATCGGGGTAGCTCTCGCGGAAGTTATCGATCGCTCCAAGCACCAGACGAATTGCCAAATCCAATTGCGGATCTTTGCCCTCGCGATAATGATGCGGCGCCACATCCACGTCATAATCCGGATCGGTTCCGTAATTTTCGACACCCCAACCCGCATCTTTAAACCAAAATGAAAATTCGGGCTGCGTGGTAATCGTGCCGTCAACCAAACGGTGGTACGGATTGATGCCGATCACGCCGCCCCACGTGCGTTTACCAACCAGCGGTCCGAGTTTATACAACTTGAAGCAGTGACTGAAAATATCACCGTCGGAACCGGCAAATTGATTCGTGAGCGCCACCATTGGGCCGGTCACGGATTCCGGAGGATAGGGAAACGGTTTATGGCTATAGCGCGAGATGTCATAGCCGACACGTTTGCGCGAAAGTTTCTCCAAAAGCAAAGGCGAGACATGTCCGCCACGATTGTAACGCACATCGACAATCAATCCGGGACGATCGAACTCCAAAAGATAGCCGCGATGGAATTCCGCAAAACCCCACGGCCCCATATCAGGGATATGAACGTAGCCAACTTTCTGTTCGGTCGTTTCGTGCACGTAACGCCGCTGAGCGTCAACCCACGCGCGATACCGGAGCGGCTGTTCACTCGCTAGCGCTTTGACTGCGATACGCTTTTCCTTGGAGCCGGACCGGATCAGGGCGCTGACTTCGCGACCGGCGGCGTTCACCAAAGCTTGATTGGGTGTGAGCTCGCGCGTAAGGCGTTTACCTCCAATTGCGATGAGGACGTCGCCTTCGCGTACGCCCAAACCTGGTTCGGCCAGCGGTGAATCGGAATCGCGATTCCAGGAATCGCCGCGAAAGATGCGTGTGATGCGCCAACCGTCCGCAGCTTCATCATACTCGTAATCTGCTCCAAAGAAGCCGCGCTTATATTGTGGAGGTTGGCGCAGATCGCCGCCATATTCATATGCGTGCGAGGTTCCGAGCTCCCCGTGCATTTCCCAAATGAGGTCCGAGAGTTCGAGCCGCGTCCCAATTCGGGGAAGCAGGGCTTCATAGCGATCGCGCACGCGATCCCAATCCACGTTGGACATATCTTCTTGCCAAAAATGTTCGGTTTGCAATCGCCACGCTTCGCGATACATTTGCGCCCATTCATCGCGCGGTTCGATTTCGACACTGAGCCGGTCCAGATCGAGCCAACCTGTCTTCCGCCCGGCGTCCGCCGGCGGCTTTTGTTCGTCGGCGTTTTCGGGGAGTTCGGCCAGCGCATCGATCACTCGCAAACGATCGTGCGAACGATAAACCAGCGTGTGGTAATCGCGCGCCAATGCAATCTCGGAAACCTCGGTAGCGATCGTGGCACTGCGTTGCTGCTCGAAATCATAGGCTTGAAGGGATCCCGAAACGTCCTCTTCGTCCCAGCTGCGCACGTTGGGCTTGATGCCGCGAACTTCGAACTTTGTAAACAGCACGCGATTGCGCGCGGCGACGATCTGCCCATACTCGCCCTCGTCCACGGGGAAGGCCAATATCCGGCCTTGGATTCCGTCGAACTCGATCTCGATCCGCGGCGGCTTCGGCTCTTTCTTTTTTTCCTGTGCTTGCGAGTCGTGCTCGGGCTCGCGATGCACGGGCTTGGGTTTGGGCGCGAACGGGTTGGGCACGTCCGCGCGCAGCGTTACCACAAACGGACGCTGGGCTTGCGGAAAACTGAGATCGAACTGCAGCGCATCGTACACGGGATCGAAATCGCGTGTCGAGATGAAGTAGAGATAATCACCTTGTGGATCCCAAGCCGGGCTTTGATCGATGCGCATTTGCGGCGTGACGTCCGCAATCTCACCGGTCTTCAGCCGCGCGATGCGGACGATGCCGACGTTGTCGCCGACGGGCCACCAGACATAGGCAAGGTAACGGCCATCGGGCGAAAACGCAAGATCGGTTATGCGGAAGCCGAGACTCTTGTCGATCACTCTGGGTGACCCGCCCAAGTCCAAAACGAGCAGCTCGTAGCGATGGTTCGCAAAAGCGATAACGTCTTTAGTGGGAGAACAGCGCAGCTCGGTCACGCGTCCAATGTCGCCGGTTGTCGCTAGCACGGGTTCTGCGGAGAGATCGCTCTGGTGAACCGCTATCTGCTCGTATCCATTGAGGTCGGTTGTCGTGACAAAACGTTTTCCATCGTGCATCCAGTCAATGCAACGGTAGCGCACTTTGCTGCCCGAACCATGATGTACGGGCGCTTCTTCCCAAAACGGCATGGTGAACGGCTGCCCTCGCACGATTGCAGCGATCCGTGTTCCATCCGGTGATGGCTCGAACTCATCGAGGCCTTGCGATCCCGGTATGAACTTACGCGCCGTTTGCGGAGCAGCCGATGCAGTCCGCACACTGACGGCATCCGTCGTGTCGGCGGCAACGTCGTAACAGAACAGGTCACCGCCGGAGGTGTACGCGATACGCTTGCCGTCGGTTGATGGGAAGCGAACGTAGTAGTCGTTGTGATGGGTGTGGCGCCGAATATCGCTTCCATCCGGACGGCACGAGTAGATGTTTCCAATGCCTTCGTGATCGGCCGCAAAATAAATACGCTCGCCAATCCACATCGGAGAGACCGGGTTTCCGTCAGGCAGCCGGATCCGCTCGAATTCGCCTTGTGTATTGGCATCGATCCAAATCTCACCCGAAGTGCCGCCCCGATAGCGTTTCCAGCGTGCCGGATCGTCGGCATTGCGACCGATCACAAATCGCGAGTCCGGACCCGGGAAGATCGAACGCAGATGACCCAAACCGAACTGGCGCGGCGTTCCGCCCTCGGGCGAAACTGCAAAGCCGCGCGTATCGCGTTCGTACCATGCGCTGGGGTTGGCCGCGAAAAGAATCTCCGATCCGTCGGAACTCCAGCCGCTTATTGCAGCGATTGTCGCACCCAAAAACGTCAGGCGTCGCGGTTTGCCGCCGGCACTCGGAATCACGTAAACCTCGGCATTGCCCTCGTCGGTCGCCACGTACGCGATCGTTTGTCCATCAGGTGAGAAGCGCGGCGTCGAGCACGCGCCGGCCGACACGGTCAGACGTGTCGCCGCTCCGCCGGCCAATGGCGCGATCCAAATGTCGTCTTCGCAAACAAACGCAATCCGGTCGCCGGTTACGGTGGCGTAGCGATAATAGCCCGAATCCATAGGTCGCCCTGGATTGGCCTAAGCGACGGCGCCCTCCGCCTTCAGCGGCCGGGCTTCACAAGGGCCTAACTTTGTGGTACAAAGTAATTCGATGCACATCGCGATTATCATGGACGGGAACCGCCGCTGGGCGGCCGCGCGCGGACTGCCGGCGGCCGAAGGCTATCGCCAAGGCGTCGCCGCTCTACGGGCAGCGGTTCGCGGCGCGCTGCACTCGGAGGTCGAGGCGTTGACCGTGTACGGGTTCTCTACGGAGAATTGGCGGCGCGAGGCCGGTGAAGTGTCACTCTTGATGCAGCTCTGCGCTGTTTTTGCGCGGGTCGAGCTGCGGGAACTTCAGCGCGGCGGCGTTCGCGTGCGTGTCATCGGCGATCTCGAGCCATTTGCGCTGCCTGCGCGTGCCGCACTCCACGAATTGGTCCGCGCGACGTCGGCCAACCGGCGTTTGGTGTTGAACTTGGCGTTGAATTATAGCGGTCGCGCCGAAATCGTGCGCGCTGCCAAGCGGATTGCCGCCGACGTCGAATCCGGAAGATTGCGCGCGCGCGACGTTGATGAGGCCGCATTGCGCTGCCGCTTTTACGATCCGCAGTTGTCCGATCCGGATCTGCTCATACGCACCGGAGGCGATTTGCGCGTCTCAAACTTCTTGTTGTATCAACTGGCCTACACGGAACTTCTTACGCTTCCGATCATGTGGCCGGATTTTACAAAAGAAGCGTTCGAAGAAGCGATTAAAGAGTTCGGGGTCCGCTCCCGGAGGTTCGGGACATAATTGCGCGTGTGCGCGGAATGATCGTCCGGCCATCGGCTTCCGATAACAGCTGGTCAAGCGCCCCAAAGATCAAGCCGCCATTATAGATTTGTAAGAGCGGGGTCGCTAGCCGGGGCGTCGTGCTGAGTTGTTCAAAGGGTTCCATCGGCGCATTATTCGGTGTGAACGGCATTGCGTTAAATCCAGCGAGGCTCCGAAAAACAATTTCAGCGTAGAGCGCATTGGCCCAGCCGAACTCGGCGCGGGTAAACACCCAATACGCATTCGCGTCGAAGCTTTCATGAATCAAGCCATCGCGGCTGTCGGTCTCCGCAAGCGTCGTAACGGCGGCCGCAGTTTCCAGTGACGAGGTCGCGGTAAGTGCTCGCGCAATAATTCCGAGCGGCCAAACAAATCCTACAGGTGTATGCTCGCTGCCGAGCCCCGCCGCATATGTGCCGCTGTAATACCACGGATTGGCGTGTGAGAGCGCAAAGCTGCGTGTGTTCAAATAGGCGGGATCGATTGCCGAACTCCATCCAATGTACGGCATGGAAACCAGGCTCGGTAAATTCGCGTCATCTGCAAAAAGCTGTCCGCCTAAGCCGTCGGTTTCGTAGAGATAGACCCAGCCGCCGAGGTCGCGACGCCAAACGCGTCCGTACGTGAGTATGCCGGTTTGAATTTGCGCCGAAATTGAACTGGCTTCGTTCGCAAGATTGGTGTCGCGATATCCCGCCAACGCGAGCGCCGCGACGTCTCGTAGCGCAATTGCGACGATCATCTCTTGCGGAATATTAAAGTGGTAGAGGACTGCATCGTCCGACGGACGGAACGCGCTCCAGATCATGCCGGTGCGGGCGTTAATCGGTTCGCTGCTTCTCGTGCGATACGGCGGGCGGTACCGGCTACATTGCGGATGCAGCTGTTCGCAACGCCAGGTGTCGACCGCAATCCGCAAGGCACGATGAAATGCACCGGAAAAGAGTGCCTTACTCAACGTGCGCTCGTGGTACACCCAAGCCAGTAATATCGGCCACGCGAGCGAATCGGGCTCCCATTTTTCTTCCCACACACGGTAATCCGAGCGAAAGGCATTCGCATAGGGATCGACGGCAATGTTGCGCGCATCGCGTTCGATAACGCCGAGGAACCGTTCCGAGAGCACGGGATAGCTCGTCACAAACCGGATGTACGGCGTCGTTTGCGCCGACGAATCGCGCAGCCACATCGCCGGAATATCACCGGTTTGCACGTACGTGGTGCCGTCACGTTCGCTAAAAAAATCGGAGAAGAGGGTGTGAAAAAGCGTCTCCGCCGCAATCGGATGCGCGCGGTGGCCGGTCATTGGAACGTTCAAGTCTTGCGCGTGCGCTTGCTCTGAGGCCGACCCAAGGACAAGCATCAAGATGGCCGCAATCCTTAGACCGTGGGTAATGGTCACGGTAATCTTCTCAAGCAGTTTCGCGCGCGTTCTCCTAGGGCGTTGGCTCGCGCTATCAGCCGTGCGGAGTCCGGGCACGGCGCGGAGCTGATTCGCCATCTATTCCCGCAGACGGGACGAGCAATGACCGTCGGCTTGACCGGGCCGCCGGGCGTCGGCAAATCAACGCTGGGTAATGCGCTGGTTCGCAAAGCGCGAACGCTACAAAAAAGCGTAGGCGTCGTCTCGGTCGATCCGAGCTCGCCGTTTTCGCACGGAGCGCTTTTAGGCGATCGCATTCGCTTAACCGAACACTTTACCGACAGTGCGGTTTTCATTCGATCGATGGCAAGTCGCGGGCATCTGGGTGGCTTGGCCGGCGCGACGGCGGATGCCGTTCTTTTGATGGACGCATTCGGCATCGACATGATCTTGATCGAGACTGTCGGCGTGGGGCAATCCGAAATCGAAATCGCCGAATTGGCGCAAACGACGATCGTCGCTTTGCAGCCCGGCAGCGGCGACAGCGTCCAGGTGCTGAAGGCCGGCATTCTCGAGATAGCCGACATTTTTGTGGTCAATAAAAAAGATCACCCGATGGCCAATCAACTCAAGCACGAGATTCGTTCCATGATGGAAATGCTTGATTTTAGCGGTTGGGTTCCCGAATTGGTCATGACGCAAGCCACCAGCGGTGATGGCGTCGAGGAGCTCTGGTCGGCGGTCGAACGTCACCGCAGTTATCTTCAGCGCACGGGCGAGCTCGAAGAAAAACGGCGTGAAGCGTTTGCGCATCAAGTGCGGCAGTTAGCACTCGGACAGCTGCAGCGCAAGTTGGAACGCCAGCTCGCGAGCGATCTCGTTGCGGGCGTCGATCCATACGCCGCCGCAGAACGCGTCTTGCACGCATTTGGCATGGCGAACGAACAGTTTGAAGAGCCGGCGCGCACGCCGCACGTTCGGGCTTCGGTAAAAGGGCTGGTGTGATGCTCCGAACTGCATTTGCGATTCTTCTGATCGGCGCGGTCGCAACGCCGCAAACTGTCGCGACCCCGCCGCCAACGATTATCCGGGAAAAAGTGGGTCCCGTGTGTACGACGCTGCACGATCTCGTACTTCCGCTCGCACGCATGCACACGCAGTTTCGCCAGCATATTGCCAACATCACCGATTCCGAAAGCCGCTTCAAGAAGTACGCGACCGACAGGATTCCGACCAACATGTTCGCTTTCAAAGCCGACATGGAAGCGACCAATGCAATCCAAAGCATCCATCGGGAAGAACTGTTGCTGATCGATTCGTACCGAAAATATCCTCAAGGGAAGAGTCCCCGCGTTGATGCCTTGCGGCAACATGTGCAAAACGTCGTCGATCTCGAACCTGCGATTGCCAACAAATACGAGTATTCGTTCGGCACAATAGGCGATAATGCGAATCTCGACGTCATACAAAATGCAAGTTCTGGATTCGGCGTCCCCGGCGGCGTCGTGGGAACCTCAATGGATCCTCAGGGCGGACCAATGGAGGCGCTGGTGGCCAACCCGGCGCCAACCCCGTGGCCCGAAATGGTGGGCGCGCCGGAAGCGGCCACCATCGTCCCGCTTCCCGCGGACGACGATCCGCGCATTTCAAGCACTCCGCCACCCGGCTTGCGTGCTCGCATGCTCAAGTTCTATGCGCTTGGGGAGTTGAACGTCGGCCTCAAAACGGAAGGGCAAGCGCTCATCGCGCAGTCGCTGGTTGCTGCCCGGGATTGCGACGGAGTCTACGGGAAAGCTCCAAACCCGCACGATGGCTAAACTAATCGAACGTCCCGATGCTTCGGGAGAACAGAAGAAACGGTCCGGCCGGACCGATCCGGGCTCCGGCGCAGTCGACCGCACGATTTCGGATCTTCCTTTAAAGGTAGTCTACGAGCCGGGCGATCTGGCGGCGATCGACTACGACCGTGACCTGAATCAGCCCGCGCACTATCCATACACTCGCGGCATCCACCCGAATATGTATCGTGACCGGCTGTGGACCATGCGTCAGTTTGCCGGGTTCGGAAATGCCCGGCAGACCAACGAGCGTTATCACTTCTTGCTCTCTCACGGGCAGCATGGATTATCGGTTGCGTTCGATATGCCGACATTGATGGGATTTGACTCCGATGCGCCGCAGGCACGCGGAGAAGTCGGCAAATGCGGCGTCGCCATCGACTCGCTCGCCGACATGGAAACTCTGTTTGACGGCATCGACATGGCCGATGTCACCACATCGATGACGATCAACGGGCCGGCAGCGATTGCGCTGGCGCTCTACGTTGCCGCGGCGGAAAAGAAGGGGATTTCTCGATCGAAACTCGGCGGCACGGTGCAAGCCGATATTTTAAAAGAATACATCGCGCAGAAAGAGTGGATCTTTCCGCCGCGGCCGCACATGCGCTTGATCGTCGATATGATTCGCTTTTGCCGTGACGAGATGCCGAAATGGAATACGATCTCGATTAGCGGCTACCATATTCGCGAAGCCGGCTCCACGGCGGCTCAAGAACTTGCGTTTACGCTGGCTGACGGATTTGCGTATGTCGAAGCGTGCGTCGCCGCCGGCATGGACGTGGATTCGTTCGCGCCGCGGCTCTCGTTTTTCTTTAACTCGCATATCGACTTCTTTGAGGAGATTTGCAAGTTCCGTGCCGCGCGCCGGATCTGGGCGCGGCATATGCGGGAACGGTACGGCGCCAAAGATCCGCGATCGTTGCAGCTGCGTTTTCATACGCAGACCGCCGGCTGCAGCGCAACCGCGCAACAGCCGGAGAATAATATCGTCCGCGTTGCCTACGAAGCGTTGGCCGCCGTATTAGGCGGAACGCAATCGCTGCACACCAATTCCATGGACGAAGTATTGGCCTTGCCTACCGAAAAGGCGGCCGAGATCGCGTTGCGCACGCAACAGGTTTTGGCTTACGAGACGAACGTTACGAATGTTGTCGATCCGCTCGGCGGATCGTACTTTATCGAATCGCTCACGAGCGAGCTCGAGCGCCAAGCCGAAGAGTATTTCGCACGCATCGAAGAGTACGGCGGCGTGGTGGAGGCGATCGAAGCCGGTTTCTTTCAGCGCGAGATCGCGGACGCGAGTTATCGCTACCAGCGCTCGCTCGAAACGAAAGAGCGTATTCTCGTCGGCGTCAATGCTTTTGAAAAACCCGACGAAACGCACGGCATCGATCTGCTGCGAATCGGTGAGGAGATCGAGCGCGAGCAGGCGCGTTCGGTTGCAGCGGTTCGAACCAACCGCGACCAGGCCGCCGCCCAAGCCGCGATCGAGCGATTAAAGAATGCGTGCCGCGATCCGAACGACAACGTGCTGCCGCATTTGATCGCGTGCGTCAACGCACATCTCACCGAAGGCGAGATCGTCGCGGCGATGGCGGAAGTCTACGGCCGCTACACGGAAAAGGTCGCATTCTGAGGCTCCGCCGTGGCTAGGCCGTTGCGTATTGTTATCGCCAAAGCCGGACTTGACGGACACGATCGTGGCGCCAAAGTTATCGCTCGGGCGTTACGCGACGCCGGCATGGAAGTGATTTATACCGGGCTGTTTCAGGCACCCGAACAAATCGCGCAGACGGCAATTCAAGAGGATGCGGACGGCATCGGACTTTCGATTCTCTCGGGCGCGCATATGACGTTGTTCCCGCTCGTCGTCGAACAGCTGAAAGCACAAGGCGCACAAGACATCGTCTTTTTCGGCGGGGGCACGATACCGCCCGAAGATGCGGCCGAGCTCAAACGTCTGGGCGTAAAGGAAATCTTTACTCCGGGTGCGCCGCTCTCGGAGATCATCTCATTTGTCGAGCGCGAGTGCGGCAAACGCCGCGAGCTTGTGGGTTAGCTGTCCGCAACGCCACCTGTGACCGTTAGGACCAGGGTTGCGCCGTCGCCGACCGGCGACCCGCACGTTGGAACCGCCTATGTCGCGCTGATCAACTATTGCTTTGCGCGTAAGCATGATGGGAAGTTCGTGTTGCGCGTCGAGGACACGGATCGGGCGCGCAGTTCGCGCGAATCGGAGCAAGTAATCCTCGACTCATTGCATTGGTTGGGACTGAGCTGGGATGAAGGGCCGGATGTTGGCGGCCCCCACGGACCGTATCGCCAGAGCGAACGCTCGCAGATCTACCGCGAGTATGTCGATCGGCTACTAACGGACGGCAACGCCTTCAAATGTTTCTGCTCACCGCAGCGGCTTGAGGAGATGCGCGCGGCGCAACGCGCTGCCAAACAGCCGTCGCGCTATGACGGACGGTGCGCAACATTGACCGCCGCCGAAGTCGCGCAGAACGAAGCCGCGCACATTCCCTACGTCGTGCGCATGAAGGTTCCGTCGGAAGGCATATGCGCCGTTCAAGATTTACGCCGCGGTCCCGTCGAGATCGAGTGGAAAAGTGTCGACATGCAAGTGTTGATGAAGTCCGACGGCATGCCGACCTATCACCTGGCGAACGTCGTTGACGATCACTTGATGGAGATTACCCACGTCATTCGCGGCGAAGAGTGGCTCTCGTCGGCACCGAAGCACTTGCTGCTCTATCAATACTTTGGATGGAAACCGCCGGAGCTGCTCCACCTTCCGCTGTTGCGTAATCCGGATAAGAGCAAACTGAGCAAACGTAAGAATCCGACGAGTATTCTCTTTTACAAAGCGATGGGATATTTGCCCGCCGCGCTATTAAATTTCTTAGGCTTGCTCGTCGTGCTGCCGCCCGAAAATCAAGAGATGATGGATCTCGCGACCATGACCAAACTTTTCGAAATCGAGCATGTTTCGCTGGGCGGCCCGGTGTTTGACGTGACCAAGCTCAACTGGCTCAACGGCAGATATCTCCGCGAACGCTGCGATCTCGACGCGTTTATCGCGGCCGCGGAAGCCTGGGGGTTCAGCGGGCCGCGGGTGCGCCGCATGGCGGCGCTGGCGCAGCCGCGGATCGAGCGCTTGAGCGATCTCGGGCCGCTGCTGGCATTCTTTTTTTCGGGCCGGATCGAGGTCGATCCGGAGAAGCTCCGCGCAACGAAAATCGATGAGCTCTTATTGCGCAAAGCGTTTCAGCTCGCGATGTGGGGATTCGATGGGCTGGACATCTGGGACGTCGTTCAGATCGAAGGCGTGCTCAAAGGCGTCGCCGCTACCATCGGCGGGAAGCTCCGCGAGGTCGCACGCCCGTTTTATATTGCGATCACCGGCAGTGCGACATCGGTTCCGCTGTACGATGCCATCGAGCTGCTCGGCCGCGACATTGTCCGCGAGCGCTTGCGCAATGCTCTCGAAGCGCTTGGCGGTGCAAGCGCCAAGGAACTCGAGCACTGGAAAAAGCTCGAGCCGCCGGGCGCAGAAGCGGAAACGACGGCATGATTCGCGCCATCGTGTTAGCGGCGGGCAAAGGGACACGCATGAAGAGCGCCATCCCCAAGGTCTTGCACGAGATCTGCGGACGCCCGATGCTGTCGTACATGCTGCAGTCGCTGCGCAACGTGAGTGTTACCGAGATCGTGGTCGTGACCAATCCCGAGTTGCAAGATCGCATCGGTGAATTCGGCGTTCGCGGCGTCGTTCAAACCGAACAACTCGGCACGGGACATGCGGTGCGCGTGGCGCTCGATGCACTTCCACCGGAGCGCTCGGGACGCGTTTTAATTGCGTACGCGGATATGCCGTTGGTTCCACCTAGTCTGTTTCAAGAAGCGATCGATGCACTCGAAGCCGACAAATCGGTTGCCCTCGCGCTGGTGACGGCGCGGGTTGCGCTGCCGTCCCCTTTTGGGCGCGTGATCCGGCGCAATGGTTCGATCGAGCGCATCGTTGAGGCGCGCGACGCCTCCAACGAACAGCTCGAAATCGATGAAGTGAACGCAGGCATTTACGTCTTCGATGAAACCGCCTTACGCGAGGCCGTTGGGAAACTCCGTAATTCCAATGCGCAAAGTGAGTATTACTTGACCGACACCATTGAAGGTCTCGCGCGCGCAAAAAAACGCGTGGTCCCCATTCCGAGCCCCGATGCGGTTGCCGTCATGGGGATCAACGATCGTGCGGAGCTTGCTCAGGTCCGGGCGGAGATAAATCGGCGGCTATGCGATAGCTATATGCGCGAGGGCGTTACCATCATCGATCCGCTAACAACGTATCTCGAGCCCGAGCTCAAGATCGGGCGCGATACGGTGATTTATGCGAACTCTTCCATCGGACGGCTGAGCGAGCTCGGCGAACGCTGTGTCATCGGCCCGAATGCGCGCCTCTCCAATGCCCGCTTAGGCGACGACGTAACGGTGCGTGAAAGCGTGGTTCTGGATTCGTCCCTCGGCGATCGCACGAGCGTCGGCCCGTACGCACACATCCGCAACGGTGCCAAACTCAGCGAAGACGTGCGCATCGGAAATTTCGTTGAAGTGAAGAACTCGAAATTGGCGCGCGGCGTAAAGGCCAACCATCTCGCGTATATCGGCGACGCTGAGATCGGTGAAGACACGAACATCGGCGCCGGGACCATCACGTGCAACTTTGACGGCGTGCGCAAAAACAAAACAGTGATTGGCCGGAACGTCATGATTGGTTCTAACTCGTCGTTGATCGCGCCAATCAACATCGGCGATGGAGCGCTCACGGGCGCAGGTTCAGTTGTTACGAAGGACGTCGCCGCCGGCGATCGCGTTGCCGGCAACCCCGCCAAACCACTCACCAACAAGGCGCGTCCGGAGAGCTAAGCCGACCCTTCCTGATCCATGAACTCAATGTAAAGGGACGCCGGCAACGCTC
>DASYYA010000231.1:0-6878 GCA_035934355.1 Candidatus Rubrimentiphilum sp.
CGGGGAAAATAAAACGGCCCATAAATCCCCCGGCGCGCCCGTGGCGCAAACGCTCCTGCACGGCGATGCCGTGATTCAAGAACAAACCGCCGGGACGCAGCAGGCGCAACGCCGTCGAGAAATATTCGGGAAGTTTGTCGCGTCCGACATGTTCGAACATGCCGATGCTGACGATCTTATCGAACGGTGTCTGCGGTAATTCGCGATAATCCAACAACCGGATCGAGGCGCGTTCGGCGATATGGGCTTCGGCGATGCGCCGCGACCCTTCGAGGACTTGGCGCTCGCTCAACGTGACGCCCAAAACGGTGGCGCCATACGCGGTGGCGGCCCGCACCACAAGCGCACCCCAACCGCATCCGATATCCAGCAGCCGTTCTCCGGGTTGCAAACGAAGTTTGCTTAGAGTGTAATCGATCTTGGCGCGTTGCGCCTGGTCGAGGCCCGCTGCGCCCTCGTCAAAATACGCGCACGAATAGACTAAATCGCGATCGAGGAATGCGCGATAAAAATCAACCGGCTGATCGTAGTGAAAACCGATGGCCGCGCGATCGCGTGCGACGCTATGCCGCTTTCCGTGCAAATCGGCTTCGCGCAACTTTGGCAGCTCTGCGCGCGGCAGGCGGCGCAACAACCACGCCGTGCGCAGGAGTCGCACCGGCGAGTTGTGCTGCATTGCCTGCAACATGGTGTCGGCGGCCGCTTCCATATCGCCCTCGACATCAAGCAGACCTGCGGTAAAAGCTCTGCCCGCATTGAGATCGATCGGCGGCGCGAAGGCTGTTCGCAATGCGCCGGGATCGTTGATCCGCAATGTAAATCGCGCGCTAGCCTGTGCCGGGACGAAAGTTCCATCCCACAGCCGGATCGCAAAATCGCGCGCGTACGCATCGCCGAAGATCGAACGCAGGGCCGCTAGGGCGTTATCTGTGTGAGCTACGGTTTACTCTTCGAATCCGACAGGAGCTTGAGCGAAAGTCTTTGCTCGACACGCTGGCTGAGCCCGCTCCCGCTCGGACGATCGGTCATCTGATCTTGCGTTAAAGTGACCGGTAACATCAACGCAGGATTGTAATCGATCGTGCCGTCGGTCACCGTGCGCTCGACTGCGCCGCCTTTAATCGTATAAATACGGTGAAATGCAACGTTGAGCAGGCTTCCCGTGTGTCCGGCAATCTGCAGATCGTCCACCATATTGGCTTCTTCTTGCGATCGCGCATACTGCCAACGCTGTTTGTCGTCCATGCGCGTCGCATTCACAAAGTTGACGCCGAGTATGTATAAGAGCGCCGTTTCTTCGGGATTGATCCGCTTGCTTTGATCGCACATCATCGTTTCGTCGCCGTAGACGACGCACGTTGCCGCCTCGGCGCTGCGAGCATCCTTGGTTTGTTCGGAAATCGTCAGCACGAGTCCATCGTCTTGTTGTTTTTGCAAAACGTCAACACTGATCGTGCCGCGCTCGCCGGCACTTTGAATGTACCGGCTCGAACCGACACCGGTCACAATCCGGTGTCCCGGATCGTCAAGTTGTGTCGAGGAGATCATATTGTCAGCGGCTTCGAAGTTTGAAGAAATGCCGAGTTCGAACGTATACACCAGGTGCCGCAATGGCGCAGGTTGATCGGCAACGGCCGGACAAGTTAGCGCGGCCACTAAGGCAACTGCGGCGGTTATGCGCAGCATGGGACTGCCCTGTTCGGCGTCAAAGAGAGCCTTAGCCTTCATGTATCTACTCGCGCTTGTACTGGCAGTGAACGCAACCGCATCGCCTGCTCCCGCGCCCACGCCGCTGACACCGCTGAAAGTGATCGGCAATGTGCGCTCGACGCCGTTTTGCACGGCGCTGCGGCAGACGATCGGCCCGGCAATCGCAGGCGTGCTGAGCAACGACGATCTCATCGCGGCGAGCCAACCCGCCTTTGCGACGCTCTATCGGGACGACATCCTCGCGCGCTCGGAGGCGCGCACGCATTTCGATATTTACCGGCTCGAAAAATTGATCGGACCAATTGCCGCCAATCTCAAACACATTGACGCGCTCCTATCCGCCAAGCCGAACGATCCGAAATTGCAGGCGATGCGCGACAAACTGCTCTCCGTCGAGAAACAGCAAAAAGATTCGCTCAACGTGGTCAGCGGTTTTGTAGCAACCGAGCAGCTCGGCGAGATCGAAAACGAAAACGGGCCGGATCATTGGAAGGGCGTTTTTATCGCCGCGCCGCAGCCGGCCTCGAGGGCGGCGCCGTCACTTGCGCCCGCGCCCGCATCGAACAATCTCTTCTCGGCCGGCGTCCATTCGACGCGCGCCACGGATCCCACATTCTCGCCTGACCCGCGCTACCAGAGCGGCAACGTCGGTCCGACATACAATCCGTTCGGACAGTTCGTCGAGCAAATTGAAATGCAACGGACAGCGGCACAAGCTTCGGAAAGTGATGCGGCGAAATTAGTCCAAGCCGCCTTGCCGCAGTGCACGCCCTAGCAATTTAAGCTCGCCTTTATCGGTAATGCTTCTGACATATTGCGTTCACGATTGCGTGGCATCGTCGAGCGAATGTGCCAAATTGCGCGCGAGGCCGCCATCGCGCTTCTTGATGCGCGTCCGGCGGATGCGGCCTCCGTCACGCAGACACTTCTTCGATTCGGTATTCACGCGCTGCGGTTTGCCGCGCGCCAAGGCATTCGCGTTGTCGCGCTCCAGCGATCGGAGTCCTACGGCGCGCGATCGCCGGCATTACGCCGGCTCGGCGTCGACGTCGATTCTTGGCCCGGTCCGCCCGCGGGCCTTTTCGTGGTTGAGGAGCGCACGGTGTATCTGCGCTCGCGCAGCGCGATGACGGTTGCGCACGAGTTTGGTCACGCGTTGGATTGCGCGCTTGGAGGCGGCGTCTATATTTCCGGTGTTTGTCCGAGATTGCGCGATCTGTTTAGCCGGGCGCGCATCTTCGTAACACCCTATGCGGCAACCGGCGCCGATGAATATTTCGCGGAGTCGGTGCGCGCGTACGTCGAGGTGAACGATCCACAATCGTTTTGGCCGCGCGCAACACGCGCGCGTTTACGAAAGATCGATCCGGCGATGTTTGTTTACATAAAAGACTTATTTACTACGCGGTTCGCCTCGGTCGCTTAAGCTCAACGCCTTGCAAGTACGACGCCGCTCGTTCCTCGCGGTTCCTCGTTCCTCGGAATGACCACTTACCGTAGTTCTTTCGGCCATTTTTGCAGCGAGCTGGCAATGTCAAATGTGCTGTTCAGAAACTCGAGCAGCGCATTCTCGGGTGACTGTGCGGTGCGCATGTTTTCATATGAAAGAATGAATTCGCCGATCTCCGAATTCCAGTATGCTCCGTCGGGGCGCACCTTGCTCGTTTCGAAACCGTCGGGTTTGGGATAGGCGTAAGCGTAAAACGCGGGCTCGGGCAGTTTCTCATAGCCGAACCAGAAACCGGCGCAGATCTCTTCTGCGTCCATTGCCTTGCGGAAAAGCAGATTCGCATGCGGCGGCGGGTCAGCCGGACGCCCGGAGAAGCGCGAATATGTCAGATCAAACGATCCCCAAAAGAATTGCACTAACGTGTGACGCCCGCGGAACGGCGCGCGATATTTCCGAAAAATCGTATCCACGCCGGAAAGGATCGTCCAAAACTTCGCGACTTGTTCCGGATCGTACGACGCGTGCGTGCGATCTTCGGTCAACGGAATCGGGTTTGGAACCTCTTGCGGCATCGGGTTGATCTCGACGTTCATGCCTAACGTCTTTAAGACGTGCATTACCTCCGCGTAAAAATCCGCGACGCTTCGAGGCTGCAAAGGAATGGTTGGGGCACGGCCGTCGTTGGTTTCAAACCGCAGCTGGTCCGTCAGGAAATCGAATTCGATTTCGACGGTGAAACTGTCATAGGCCATCGGCCGCGTCGTTAGGCCGCGCGCGGTAACGTAGAGCGCGGTATGCTGCCATTCCGGCTCTTCGGGCGAGAGCGCTAGCCGCAGCTTCCCCAGGATCTGAGTGTAGAGGTGCAGCGTATCGCACGTGTCGCGCCACTGCGCATACGGCAGGCGCGGCCAACGCTCTTCAACTACACTCAGATGCGTCTCATTTAGGGCGTCGATGCAACTTGCGCGGCGCTCACCGCTGAAGCGTGATTACCCCAAGACGAACGGATGTAGCTGATTACCGCCGAGATATCCGCGTTGCTTAAAGTAGCTTTCCAAGGCGGCATTTGACCGTTATACGATTTGCCGTTGACGCTGATCGTACCGGTCAGACCATTCTTTACAATATGAATGACTTTTTTGGGATCGCCGGTGACCATTGCATTACCGGCAAGTGGCGGTCCAACGCCGCCCTCTCCTTTAGCGCCGTGACAGCTGGAACAATTCGTGCTGTAAACTGCCGCGCCGTTTTTGGATACCATCGCAGTCTTTGCCGAGCTCATTTTCGCCGGCGCTTTTTTTACCGTCGCCGGTGAGGCTGCGGTCGTTGTCGTCGACGTATTCGATCCGCTCGAGCATGCTGCCAACATTCCGCCAAAGAAAGCGGCGGTCAACAAGAGGCAGATCCGTGAGTGCATCTCTCTCATCCTTTCAGCCGGTCAAGCCGGGGAACTGGTACTACCACCCTCCGCTGCGAGAGCCTGCGTGCCTCCCTGCTTCGCGTGATACATGCGATGGTCGGCGGCTTCGATTAAGCCGTCGGCCTCGGTTCCGTCGCGCGGAAAGATCGCCGCGCCCACACTCATCCCGACGGTAATCAGAACGCCTTCAATCGTGATGTTGCTATCGAGAATATGAACGACATTGTTTTGCACCGATTCCAACACGGAAGCGTCGTGCAATCCCGTCACCAGAACAGCAAATTCGTCGCCACCCAAACGTGCGACTGTGTCGGCCGGCCGCACCGCATTTTTCAAGCGCCGTGAAAAGATCTGCAGCAAGATGTCTCCAACGCGGTGACCGTAACGGTCGTTGACGACCTTAAAATCGTCGAGATCAATGTACAGAACCCCCAAGAGCAACCCGGTGCGGTTGGCATATTCGATCTCGTCCTCGAGCGTTTCGAAAAACGCAAGCCGGTTCGAGATTCCCGTGAGCGGATCGCGCGTGGCCAACGTCGTCAATTCGATATTGCGTTGCGCCGTGCGCATGAGCTCGGCTTCGGTTTTGGCGCGCTGCGCGTCCAACGTACGAATACGATCCAAAAGGCTGAACGAAAGAATCACGCATTCGGCCATGACGCCGAATTCCACGCCGTTTTCGGCGACGAACCAATTACCCGCGGGCGTGAAAACGCCGTACGACAGATTCACCATAATGCCGACAACCGTCGGCACAAACGCCAGCACAAAGAATCGTGCCGGATGGTAGCCCCCGCGTATTCGCGCCGCACCCGCGCCCATAGTGACCGCGAGCGCGCCAAATTCGATCAGTAGCACTGCGGCACCAAACCGCTGGTCGCCCGAGAGTGCCGTGCGCAACACATCGGTGACGGCGACTACAGCAAAGATACCGATGAGCAGCCGATCCCAGAGCGGCGCGGCCGTTCGGGTCTGTAAAAAGCTGCGCGTAAATCCAAGGAATGTTCCAAAGGCGGCAACCGTCGTAAGTGTCCCAGCCCAACGGTCATCAAATGCAGCGTTGGGCCACAGAAAAGCGGCGCCTAAACCCTTCATCACCAATTCGTTGGCAATTAACGCACCCACGTAAGCGACAAACCATGCCGCACTGCGGTCGCGTACGACGACTGCCACGTAAAGATTGCAGAATCCGACTGCAAGCAGAATACCGAAGAATACACCGTCGATAATCCGGTAGAGGGCACTTTGCGTCAGACGTGCGCGGAGCGTCTGAGCGCGCACCCACAACGGCGAATCGCCGCGGTATCTGATATGCAGGTATAAGGGATTTCCAGAGCCGGCGGCTGCGCGATCGACGGTAATGCCGACGATCATGTAACGGTCGGCGCGCCGCGCGTATGCGATGCTAGACCCGATGGCGATCGCACGATATGTCGTGCCGTTCGGGATATATGCTTCGCCTCGCGTTACCGTTCTTGGCAACAAAATGACCCACGGACCAAATGCGGCGCGTTCGGCCGCGAGCGGCACGCGCAGCCACGTCGTCTGGATTCCGTTCGTCGCGCGAGGTTGCGTACGCAAAAATTGAGCGCGGCCGCTTAAGACGGCCGCCGCCGGATACTGTCCGGACGCGTACGTGGTTTGTCCGGTTAGTTCTGCAGTGGACTCATCGTCGCGCAAGAACTGCGTGGCCGAAAGTGCCGGTACCGTGGCTGTAGCTAAGAGCCAGAGCGCCACGCCAAAAGCCGGCGCCGTAAGGGCTTTTCCCCGCAACGGCATCGTCCGCTTGTTCATGCTGCCTTCTCGTCCGGGCCTGCCAAGGATACAGAACTAAAACAATACCTACGTGGGTGCCGAGCGTTGCGAACTCATCGCCCAGGCGAGGCCGACGAGCAAGAAGTTCGCCACCAGCGAACTGCCGCCGTACGAAATAAACGGAAGCGTTATACCGGTGAGCGGGAATAGCCCCACCACGCCACCGACAATTATAAAGACTTGAAATCCCATGGTCGCGCTCAGGCCGATTGCCAGCAGTTTGGTGTAGAGGTCGGGTTGTACTTGGGCGATCGCCAGCATTCGATAAATCAGCACCAAAAACAATGCGAGCAAAATCAACGCTCCGATTAAACCAAACTCCTCGCCAATCGCAGCATAGATATAGTCGGTTGCAGCGTCCGGAATGAACCCCGGATGGCCCAGGCGATATCCCGTACCGAATAAGCCGCCGGCGGCCAACGAATAATATCCCTGCGAAGCCTGGTATCCGGCGCCGAGTGGGTCCGCAAAAGGATTGCGCCA
>DASYYA010000235.1:0-27282 GCA_035934355.1 Candidatus Rubrimentiphilum sp.
TCGTCGACGCTTTGCGGTTTGGCATACATTGCCGGCATCGGTGGCAGGATGACCGCACCGATCTCAGCCAACCGCGCCAGGGTCCGCAGGTGTCCCGCATGCAACGGCGTCTCGCGCGCGACGACGACGAGTTTGCGACGCTCTTTGAGACAGACATCCGCGGCGCGAACCAGGAGGTTGCTGTTGAGCGAATAGGCGATCGCCGACGCACTCCCAATCGAACAGGGAATCACCAGCATGCCTTCGGTCTGAAACGAACCACTTGAAATCGACGCCGCAAGATCGTCGTGCCGATGAACAACCGAGGCCAGCGCTTCAAAATCCGCAACGCTTCTCTCGGTTTCCAATCCGATCGTGCGCGGCGCTTGGCGGCTGAGAACCAAATGCGTCTCGATATCCGCGTAACTGTGTAGAACTTCGAGCGTACGGTAGGCGTACGCGCTTCCGCTCGCCCCAGTAACGCCGACAACGATCCGACGCATCTTTCGCCCTTACACGCTTGCGGCAGGGTCGCCTTTGTCGCTTTTCCAAAGAGGGCACGTGCAGTCCGCAGAGCAGCGCGCTTTTCTTGCGGCCGCGTTGGCGTGGAGTGTCGATCCTGCGGAAAAACATGCGGCGCGCATGTTGCGTTCACCATTCTCCGGGGTGCCGTACGATCTGGCCGCGGCCTACGTTGCGCTCGCGTCGCGCGAACAACGTTTATTGGCAATGCTCGCGCAGCCGCAACTCGGCGCGCTCGAAAACGGTCGTGACGCGCTTATCGCATTCAATGCGTCGCTGCGCGCACTTTGCGAAACGCCCAACGCGACCCCAGACTCCATATTGCGCATTTGCGAGCGTTTTGCGCTCGATCACGTTACCGATCTTCCGGCGGAACCTCACGATGGGACGTTCGACCTCCGCGAGCGGGCAACGCCCGAGCCTGCAGAGCCGCCGGCGTTGGCGCATCCGCGCTTTTCCGCCTCGCAACTCAACGCCTACGTCGAGTGCGAACGCAAGTGGTTTTATCGTTACCTTTGTGCGGCGGTCGAGGATAAAGGCTCGGCAGCTTCTTTTTATGGAACCGCGTTTCACAGCGCGCTCGAACATTTTCATAGCGAATTTCCACGACCGGGCGATGCCGAACCGGCGCGCCTGAAGCTCAAACTCGAAGGTCTGCTCAACGCAGCCTTCGAGCGCCATCGCAACGATTTTGGAACTCCGATCGAACTCGAGCTGCAACGTCGCAGAGCGCAGCGAACCGGGCGCAAGTATATTGAGTGGCTTCTGGCCGAAGCCAAACGCGCGCCGTTCACGGTAATTGGCTGCGAGCTTCCGGTCGAGATGCAGATTGAAGGCTACGACTTCATCGGATACATCGATCGACTCGACAAGGACGATAAAACCGGCGCGGTGGCCGTGATCGATTATAAGACCGGCACGATTGCGACTAGCGCCGCCGAGTATCGTGAGCAAGTGCGGCAATTCCACGATTTTCAGCTGCCGTTTTATTATTGGGCGCGCACCGCCGAGGGCGATCGTGTTTGGAAGCTTGCACTTCTTCCACTGAAAGATGCACTATTGGACGTTCAGCCCGTTGTGCTCGAAGTCGTCCCGGTCCCTTCGGAACTCGGGCGCTCGCAGAGTTCCAGCGGAGTCATCCCGCTTGCGGAACTCGAGCGCGCACGTACACGAATGGTTGAGATTTGTGCGCAAATTAGCGCGCTGAAGACAACTGCGTTCCCCGTAACAGCGGATCCGCAGGCGTGCACGTACTGCGTCTATGCGCTCGCATGCACGCACCGGCCCTATCCACCAGATTTGCGATTCGGACGGTGAGTTTTTTCATTACGGGCGAAGCCGGCAGCGGGAAGACCGCCGAATTATTGCGTCGGGCTACCGAAGCTCCGCAAGGCGCGCTGCTCACGGCCGCCACGGATTCATCGCTCGCAGTACTGCGCAGCCGCGCGGAATCATCCGGATGTACAATTGTCTCCCTGTACGGTTTGGCGTTTGGTTTAGTTCCAGGGGCGCAGCTTATTGACGACGTTCAGGCGGCGCTCTTGTTCGAACAAGCGGCGCAGCCGCTCTTGTCTCTCGAGTGGACCGAATTCCTGGAAGCACAAGTCGATCCGGAAGTGCCCGGGATGCGCGCGCCACAAAGATTTTTGGACGCAGCATTCCGGCTGTTTTCCAAACTCCGCGACGCGCTCATTACGCCCGAGCAATTTCTGCAGAGCGCGCTGCGCGGGGGTGCTTCATTCTACGCTAAGCCGCCAAACCTCGCGCATCCCGATTTGCTGTATTACACCAAAGAAACGCATCGTGATTCCGTAGCCGCGGATCCCGCCGAATTGCAGCGGCAATACCGGCGGGAGATCGATCTGGCCAAGATTCTGGCAAAGCTGTACCGCTCGTATCTCGATCACCCGGTGCGCAAAGGATGTTTGACGCAGCGCGACACGACCGCCGAAGCCGTCAATGTCCTCGCATCGCGTGTCGATCTTGCGGAGAGCCTTCGCAAGGAATATCCCGCTGCCTTTGTTGATGACGCCCAAGAGTTGACGCTGGCGCAGCTCAAATTACTACAAGCGATCTACGGCGATCGGCTCGACAACGTAACCCTCAGCGGCGACGAGAGCTCGGCCACTTCAGTGTTCGGCGGCGCACGGCCGGATCGTGTCTTCGCATTGCCGGGCGAACGGCTAGAACTCATGCACCAGCACCGCAGTCCATACGCCGTTGAGGTTGCCTGCCGTCATCTGCTCGGGGCGTCGCCGAGTTCAAGCATCAGCCGCGACCCCCAAGTCGGTCTAAAACTCTTTCGCGCCTCTACACGGCGCGCGGAAGCGCAATTTATCGCCGAACATGTCGCGGAGCTCCTGCAGCAAGGTGCCCTCGCGGACAAGATCGCGCTGATTTTTCGATCGGTGGCGACCGTCCGCCCATACTGCGATGCGCTATTGGATCGCAACATTCCGGTGCAAATCGCCGGCGATTTAAACGTTTTTACCGAACCGGAGGCGCTCGACGCGCTAGCCGTTTTGTGGTTTGTGCACGATCCGTTCCGTCACGATTTCTTGTTAAGACTGTTATCCGGCCCGGCAATGGCGCTCGCCGATCGTACGTTGTCAACGCTCTGCGGCGAGTCTGAAGATTTCCAAACGTTTCTTTTTAGCGAGGAATCGCTGGTCGCTCCGCCACTGCAAGGGCCTCGTTGGGATCCCAAGCGCGATATCCGTTTAGGCTGGAACGTCTTGCGTGGCGACAGAGATAACGAACTCTCAGCTCTCGCGCAGGATCGCTTGATGCGTTTACGCGAGCTGCGCTCGCAGTGCTTGCATGCTATGCGAACGTACTCGCTTCCGCAGCTTGCGCGGCTGATTTGGCGTCAAGGACTCGCGCGCGCCGGTGAGCCTGGCTCTGCGCGCGCGACCTATCAGCAGCTGACGGTGCGGCGTTTGGCCGATCGTATCGAACAATTTGCAAGAGATAACGAGAACGCGTCGCTGGCGGAATTCTTGAGCTACGCCGACGAGCGCATGAATACGGAGTTCGAATCGTGCGAAACTGCGCGCGGCGATCGGAGTGTAGTGATACTGAGCGTTGACGCGGCTCGCGGCTCAGAATTCGATCACGTCGTTTTGCCCAATGTGCGCGCCGGCGTTTTTCCGCGATACTACGTGCCGGATGCATTTCTGTACAGCCCAAGCCTCGGGATGATTGCGAAAGAAAACGTCGGTGACGCGCGAGCAGCCCGAACCGCGAAGTTTACGTATTACATGTACGCGAGCAAAACGCGCGAACGCTATAACGGACAGGAGCGGCGCGCTTTTGTCTACGCCTTGCGGCGCGCCAGAAAGTCCGTTTTAGTCACGGCCAGCGAACGACCGACGCGCGGCGTCGCTGCGCCGGAATTTCTCGCCGAGTTGCAAGCCGCGCGCCTTCCGGGGGCAATCGACGTTTCTGACAAGTGGCGGCCGGCACGCAGCGCACACGCATGATCACGGACGCACTCGTCGAGCTCGCTCCGGACGCATACGCGCGGCAAGTGCTGCCACTGACGCACGAACTCTGGGCCAACGGCCGCACCTTCGAAGCGTACGTCGATCAAACGGTTGAACTGGCGCGCACCGGTTATGGCAAACGCTACTATCGGACACTCGGACTTCGTATAGGAAAACAGATCGTTGCGAGCTTTAAGCGCTACGATCGGCATGCGCGTCTGCGCGGACAGCAGTTGGCAGCGATGGGAATCGGCGCGGTTTTTACGCCGGCAAAAAATCGCGGGCGCGGTTATGCCAGTGTGATGCTCGCGACCGCACTCGATCGGGCGCGCTCGCAACGATTCGATTTCGCATACCTGTTCTCGGATATTCATCCGCAGTTTTATAAGGCGCTCGGTTTTGTCGAGCTGTCTTCACGTCTGATCTCGTTTCGCGCCGATGCGCTTTCCAAAGCACGAATCGACGTTGACCGGTTGCAGCCAAAGGATTGGCCGGCGATTCGCCGCTGTTTCGATGCAACCGAACAGCTGCGCAATTATGGTTTTGTCCGCGGGCCACTCTTTTGGACCTGGCTGCAAACGCGGATTCGCCACGGTTCGGAGCACGCGCATGGCCAGGCCGTGCACCTCGGCGTGCGACGCGGGCGCGGTCTGGCGGCATATGTCTTGGGGCAGCGCGAGCCTAAACACGACGCCTACGTTCTCGACGAATTCGGCGTAGCGACACCCAAAGATCGAGGGCTCGTCGAGCCGTTGTTACGCGCGGCAGCCGGCGATCTGCGCCGCATCACGGGATGGTTGCCGCCGGCGAGCGTACGCAGTCTTTTGCCGCGCGGATCCGTTAGAAAGCGTAAGGACGCCGTCTTTATGATTGCGCCGCTCAGCCCGAATGGAACCCGTTTCTTAGATATCGCGAAAAGAAGCGGCGCGGCGGATGCCGTCTGGTCGACCGATCACATTTAGGAACCTTATGCCGACGTATTGTTGCGGTAATCCCGTTCGCCGGATTTCGGATCGTAGTAAACATCGACGAGTTTGCCGGTAGCCGGATCGACAAAACGCTCACCCGTTGGCTCCCATCCGCTATCCGAACGCGTTCGCGCGCGATATCGCTGATCGAAGATCGTACCAAGTACGATGAGGCATCCGAAAATGATTAGCGGGAGTCCGGGACCGCTTGACGCCTTTAGAAACCCGATTCCGAAAGCCAGCATTGCCAATCCAATAATAATGATAATTGCGCGCAGCATGGATTAGATCGCTTCCAAAGCGACCGCGGTACCGTAGGCGACGACTTCCGTCATTGTCGAGCCCATCTCCGAGGAATCGAAGCGCATCATGGCCACACCGTCGGCGCCCATCGCCTGCGCGTTTTGCACCATGCGATCGATCGCGTGCCGCCGCGTATCTTCGAGCAATTGTGTGTACTCTTTGATCTCGCCGCCGACAATCGAACGGAGCGCCGCGACGATATTCCCGCCGAGCCCGCGACTGCGCACAACGACGCCGAAGACTTGGCCTTTGGTCTCCTTGACGCGATAGCCCGCGATGTTTTCCGTCGTTGCTACGATCATGTTTTAACCTCCACCGGTGCGCTACCGGAGAATAAGCTCTGTTGTTTCGGCTCGCCCGCGACAAGTGATGCAACTCGCGTGCCCAGAAGCCGGACCGGCGTGCCATGAAGTTCGGCGCGCTCCAAGCAATGCAGCGCCGCGACGAATATGCGCTCCGCGTCCATTGTGGGTTCGGTGAGATTTGTTTGACGCACGATTATCCGAAAATCGGCCCGCTTTATCTTGATCCCAACCGTGCATGCCGATAGGCTCTCGTGTTCCAGCGATTGAGCCAGCTCCCGCGCCTGCTCGCGTAAGAGCTCACGCAGCTGCGCTTCATCGCGCACGTCATATTCAAACGTTTCTTCGGTCGAGATCGATTTCGTTTCGCGGTCGGCTTCAACCGCTCGATGGTCGATGCCGCGCGCCAAATCGCGCAGCTCCCGACCCCAGGATCCAAAAATGGCACGCAAACGCTCATCCGAAAGATTCGCGACGTCACCGATTGTGGTGATGCCGCGATCTTTAAGGCGCGCTTGTGTCTTCGGGCCGACGCCCCACAAACGGCTGACGGGTAACGGCGCCAAGAACTCTGCTTCTCCTCCGGGCGCTAAGGTCTGCAGCCCGTCCGGCTTGCACGAATCCGAGAGAATCTTTGCGACCATCTTGCCGCTGGCGACGCCGGCGCTTACCGTCAGTCCGACTTCCTCGCGTATCTCGCGGCGAATCGCTTGCCCCAGCTCGCGCGCTTCCTCGATCGTGCAGTCGCCAAAATCCACAAACGCTTCGTCCATGGACAAACCTTCGACGACATGACCGCGGCGCGCAAAGATCTCAAAGACCTGGCGCGAGACGTCGCGATACTTTTGCATGTTCGGCCGCACGACGATCAGATCGGGGCATGCTTCGATCGCGCGATACAACGGGACGGCGGACTTCACGCCGTACGGTCGTGCTTCATAAGATGCCGTTAGGACAACGGCGCGCCGGCTCGATCCGGCAACCGCAACGGGTTTGCCGCGCAGTTCAGGATTATCGCGAATCTCAACGCTCGCATAAAATGCATCGACGTCAAAGTGTGCGATCATTTCAAGGCGTATCCGCGCTGCGCGCTGCACGCCCCCCGGCCCTTCGGGCCCCTCTCGACGCCTTCGGAGCAAACATGATGGCCCGATAAGGAGCTGCCGGTCTGAATGTCTGCGGCACAACGCCATGAGCTCTCATAATATTTAAATTTCCTGGCCCGCGCCTTTAAAGATTGCGCGGATAGTTTCCATGTTGCGGGCGTCGTCGGCTTCTTCGCCGGGCGTTTCGAGAATTGCCATTTTGTCACGCAACTCCGGACGCGCGGCCAACGCGCGAAAGCCTTCGAAGCCGATATTGCCTTCGCCGATGTGGTGGTGCCGGTCGCGGTTGCCGCCTAACGGTATTTGCGTATCGTTAAAGTGAAACATCGGGACATTGTCCAGTCCGATTGTTTCGGCAACTTGATATAAAAAATCGTCAACGCCGCGCTGCGAATTGATCTCGTATCCGGCAGCCCAGGCATGCGCGGTGTCAATGCAAACACCGAGCTGCGGATGGTCGATCGTCGTGATGAATTGGCCGAGCTCCTCCAGCGTGCCGCCGCAAAGCGTTCCGGCTCCGGCCGAGTTCTCCATCACGAGCCGGACGCCCGGCGCGATCGATTCGAGCGCCTGTTCCAACAACCGGCACGCGGCGACAAACCCTTCATTTCGATCGCGTTTGCCGTACGCGCCGAGGTGGGTGTTTACGTAGTCGATGCCGCCGGCGTCGGCGGTTTCGAGATCGTATTTGAGCAGCGCTAGCGAACCGTTGGCGACCTTCGGATCTTCGCTTGCAAGATTGATGAGATACGCGGTATGGATGGCGCAGGGTGCAATTCCGGCTTGCACGCGCAGCTCGCGAAATGCATCGAGCGCCGGCCGGTTGAGTGCGCTCGTGCGATAGCTGCGTGGATTGCTCGAGAAAATCTGAATCGCCATACACTTGACGCGCTTGGCGTACTCGACGGCGGCAGCATAACCGGCGGAGACCCGCACGTGCACGCCGATTCGCATGTTACTCTGCCGGAACGGCTGCGGCCAGATTTGCAGTCAACAGCCCAAGCTCGAGCGGCTGACCTTTCTCCAGTTCCATCGGCGGCAGATCGTCGAGCGAGCGTAATCCAAACGCCTCGAGAAATTCAGGTGTTGTTCTGTAGAGCAACGGACGGCCGACAACATCTTTGCGCCCGGCTTCGGTAATGAACGTGCGATCGAGCAAGGTGGAAACGACGCTATCCGAAGCGACGCCCCGAATCGCCTCGATTTCGCTTTTGGTCACCGGTTGCAAATATGCAACGATCGCCAGCGTCTCTAAAGCCGGCGTCGAAAGGTAACTGCGCGGCGGCAAGAGATATGCTTCGACGACGTCGCGCGCGGGCGGTGCCGTGGCGAAGCGATAGCCGCCGGCAATCTCGCGGAGCACGATTCCGCGATCCGCATAGTCGCCCTCGATCTGCTGGAGTGCCGCCGCCACATCGGCTTCAGTTTCGTGCGTAAGTCTCGCGAGCTCTTTAATCGGCAGCGCTTCGCTCGCCACAAAAAGCAACGCCTCAATCGAACGGCGCAACTGGGAAGACTCCGCTGTCACGATTTCTTCGCGAGCACGAAGAGCCGGATATCATCGAACGGCGCCTGCTGATCGACCGCCAAGCGCTTGCGGCGCACGAGTTCGAGGATCGCAAGAAAAGCCACGACAATCGATTCCCGCGTCATCCCCAGCTCCTTGCAGATCGTCGAAAACAAAATCTCGCGTTGCTCGCGAACGCGGCGCATCACATAATCCATGGAAGCAACGAGCGTCAAGCGCTCGCGCGCGATCGTGCGTTTTTCCGGGCGCGCGTTTTGGAGCATCGTTATAAAAGCGTGCGTTAAACGTTCGGGCTCGACGCGATAGCGTTGTCGCAATTCGCTGTGCGGATCGCCGAGATCGCGAAAGAAGTACGACGAGGCTTCGAACTGCCGCTTGCGCAGCTCTTCGCCCACCTCGCGATATTTTGAGTAGGCAATGAGCCGCTGACGCAGCCGCTCCTCGACTTCTTCGGGCGACTCCCCCTCTTCCAGAAATTCCGCCGGAATCGGCGGCAGTAACGCGCGCGATTTGAGGAAGACGAGCGTCGCGGCGATGACCAAATACTCGGCGGCAATCTCGATGTCGAGTGACTCCATCATGGAAATATATGCAAGGTACTGCTCGGCAACCAGCGCCAGCGGAACAGTGGCGATGTCGAGTTGCCGCTCCTTTACAAGCTGCAGCAACAGATCGAGCGGGCCGTCAAAATTTTCAACGCTAACGCGCAGAGCGCGTTCGTCGACGCCTTCAACCGTCACGAAGAGCTTGTTACGAGCTGAGGGTTTCGGCGACCCTTGCGACCGCCGGCAGGTCGCCGAACGCTGCCGGGTTTGCGAGCAAGAAGTCCGCAGCAAGATCGATCAACCGCTTTTCGTTGACGTACTTGAGGGCGCGTTTGGCGCCGGCCACGTCGAACCAGCGGGCTTCGTCAACCTCGTGATCGTGATTGGCCGTATCGCCGGAAAGGTAGCGCATCAAGAAAAACGTCACAGATTTCTTGTGTTTGAGCCGGTTGAAGTAAAACCAATACGAGATCTCACTGAGCCGGGTGACGATCTCTCCCCAGCAGCCGGTCTCCTCGCGGACCTCGCGCAAGGCCGCCTGCTCGTTGGACTCCTTGGCCTCCACGTGGCCCTTAGGCAGCGTCCAAATACGCGGCGTGCCGCGCCCAATCAGCAGCGCGTCATACGTCGACTCACGGCGTCTGAGCACCAGCCCGCCCGCGGAAACTTCGTATTTGATTCGCATCTTTAGCCCCTAGAAGGACCACAAAGGCGGCCCCCGTTGGGTCGCCTCCTATTACTTCGATTATAGCGGACCGGCCCAAGAAGAGCCTGCCGGCTAGGGCACCGGAGCGGGGGTCTGCGGCGTGCCGGCAGCCACAGCCGGGCAGGGCAAAACGCGCACCGCCGAGGCGCCGCCGGCTATGAACGTGAGGGTATAGCCGCCGGGCGCGGGACACGGCTGCGGGGAGACGGCATGGCCGTAGGCGTCGACCGCGATCGCGAACGGCGGCGAGCCGAGCGATGTTTCCGACACGTCCGCTGCCAGCGTCACCGGTGGCACATCGACCGGTTGCGGCGACAGCGTTAGGACCACACCGCTTCCCGAGACGGCCGGCGCAAAGTCTAGCGTGATATCGGCTCCATTTGCAGCCAGCGTTTGCGCATGCGCGAGTTCGGCGTCGAAAATCGTTGTTGCGGACGTAACCGCGAAACTGCGATCGCTCGCACTGAGTCCCCACGCCGTAGCCGTAACGATCACCACAATCGCAGTGACGAGCAACACTTCGATTAGCGTAAACGCTCGCTGCTGCACGCATCGAGCGGTACCCTCAATCCTTTAGGCCGGGTACCACCGCAGGTCGGGTTGGCGCGCGGCGCGCGTTTCGTCTAAGCGGCCGACGACGGTCGTTTGCGGCGCCGCGAGAATCTTTTCGGGATCGCTTTTCGCCGTTTCAACGATCTCCGCAAGTGCCTCGACAAAACCATCGAGCGTTTCCTTCGACTCGGTTTCGGTCGGTTCGATCATCAAACACTCCGGCACAATCAGCGGAAAATAGATCGTCGGCGCCATGTAGCCGCGATCGAGTAAAGCTTTGGCGATATCGAGTGCTCGTACGCCGGTTTTCTTTTTTAGTTCTTGCGCGGATGCCACGAATTCGTGGCGGCAAGGCTCATCGTACGGCGTCTCCAAAAACTCACGAATTTTGACGCGCAAATAGTTCGCGTTGAGCACGGCCAACTGCGAGACTTTGGTCAAGCCCTCCGCGCCGTTGGCGTAGAGATATGCCAAGGCGCGCACGATGTGCGCGAAGTTCGACCAGAAGCTGCGCATCGGGCCGATGCTCTTTGGCAGATCGAAATCGAGTTCGAAGGCATCGCCTTTCTTTCGCACATACGGCGTCGGCAAGAAATCGACCAGATGTTTGGCCACACCCAATGGACCCGCGCCCGCGCCGCCGCCGCCGTGCGGTATCGTGAACGTCTTATGCAGATTGAGATGCATCAGATCGAAGCCCATGTCTCCGGGACGCGCATTTCCCATCAGCGCGTTGGCATTCGCACCGTCGTAATAACACAGGCCGCCCGCGCCGTGGACGGCTTGCGTGATCTCATCCACATGGTCTTCGAACAATCCGAGCGTGTTCGGGTTGGTCATCATGCAAACGGCAGTATCGGGACCGAGCACTTTGCGGATCTCATCCACGCTGACGCGGCCGCGCCGGTCGCTGCGCAATGAGATGACTTTGAATCCACACATCGCCGCTGAAGCCGGATTGGTTCCGTGAGCGGTGTCCGGAACGATAACCTTATCCCGTTGATGCTCGCCGCGATCCCTGAAATATGCTTTGGCAATTAACAGCGCCGCCAGTTCTGCGTGTGCGCCGGCGGATGGATTCAATGAAAACGCCTCCATCCCAAAGAGCGAACACAAGCTGCGCTCGAGCTCCCACATGATACGCAATGCGCCTTGCGCGTGCGCATCGGGCGTATACGGATGCAGGTCGCGCAAGCCATGAAGATTGGCCATCGCATCGTTCACGCGCGGATTGTATTTCATCGTGCATGAACCCAGGGGATAGAAGCCGACGTCGATGCCGAACGTGCGCTGTGAAAGCCGCGTAAAATGGCGAACGGCGTCGAGCTCGCTGTTATCCGGAAGCGGCAAATCGGCGCGCAGTTGCTCCGCCGGCAAATATTCGTCGAGCGGTTTCTCGGGTGCAAAATATTTGTTGGCGCGGCCTTCTTGCCCCAACTCGAAGATCAGCGGCGAAGCCGTATGGTCAGACATGCGTCGGAACCTTCACGCTTTGCCGCAGCGCCGCAGCCAGTTTTTGAATGTCGTCACTCGTCGTAAGTTCGGTGGCCGCCATCAGTATGCAATCGGCATACTCGTGATAATAACGGCCCAAATCGATTCCACCCAGAATCTGCTGTTGCTCGAGATTCTTGAGCACTCGGGCAGCGGGTTGATGCACGTTCACGACGATTTCGTTGAAATATGGTGCGCCAAACTGCAGCGAACAGCCATCAACAGCGGTTACCGCTGCGGCGAGCTCGCGTGCGCGGCGCACATTTGCCGCCGCCACGTCGCGTAAGCCGGTCTTGCCGACAAGCGCGAGATACATCGTCGCAATCAACGCACAGTGCGCTTGATTGGTGCAAATATTCGACGTTGCGCGTTCGCGCCGAATATGCTGCTCGCGGGCTTGCAGCGTGAGCACATAGCCTTCATTGCCGCGTGCATCCACGGTTTTGCCCGCGAGCCGTCCCGGAATTCGGCGAATATGGTCTTTCGTCGAAGCAATAAAACCGGCGTATGGACCCCCAAACGCGACCGGGATGCCAAAGCTTTGCGCTTCGCCCACAACGATCTCGGCGCCCCAATGCGCCGGCGGTTGCAGCGCAGCCAGCGAGATTGCCTCGGAGACGACGCCGATTACGATCGTTTCGCTTTGCTTCATCGCTGCTTGCGCAGCCGCTGACGGCGCATCGACGATACCCAAAAAATTCGGCGACTGCAGCGCCACGCACGCGTACTCTTTGCTTTCGAGCTTCTGCGAGAGTTGCCGCAGATCGGTGGTGCCGTCGGCGCTGACCGGCAACTCTTCGACCGCCACATCCAGCCCATCGCAATACGTCTTCAAAACGCCGCGATAGTTCGGATCCACGGCGCGCGAGACCAGAACCTTCTGCCGGCCATTGGCGTGGATTGCCATGATTGTGGCTTCCGCAAGCGCCGTCGCACCGTCGTAGACGGATGCGTTTGCAATATCCAAACCGGTCAGCAGACAGATATAAGTCTGCCACTCATAGATCGCTTGCAGGTATCCTTGCGAGACTTCGGCCTGATACGGCGTGTAAGCCGTCAAGAACTCGCCGCGCATGGCCAGAAACGAAATTGCGGGCGGCGCATAGTGGCGATAGCTTCCGCCCCCCAAAAATGACGTAAACGAAGCACCGGCATTTTCGCGCGCGTACTGCTCGAAGCGCTCGACAATTCCGGTCTCCGGAAGCGCCGGCACCACGTCGAGCGGTGCGCGCAACCGCACGCTGTCGGGTACGCGCAACAACTTCTCGAGCGACTCGACGCCGATTGCCTGCAACATCTGGCCGATGTCGCGCTGCGTGTGGGGCGTGTACACGTTTATTGAGTCTTAGTGAAAGCTTCGTAATCGGCCGCTGAGAGCAAGCCGCTACGTTGGGAATCGCCACCGGCGAGTTTTATCTTGAACATCCAACCGCCCGAAAACGGTTCGCGATTGACGAGCGCCGGATCGGTTTCGAGCGCCGCGTTTACTTCAGTCACTTCGCCGCCGACGGGTGTGAAGAGATCGGAAACGGCTTTGACCGATTCAACCACGCCGACCGACGCAAATTGCGCCACTTGTGCGCCGACTCGGGGCAACTCGACGTACACGATATCGCCGAGCGAGTCTTGCGCATAGTCGGTGATCCCTATGGTCGCCTGATCGCCCGCAATCTTGACCCACTCGTGTTCCTTGCTGTAAAGAAGTCCCTCAGGCTGCGCCAATTTCATAGTTCCTTTTGTAGAACGGAAGCTGCACGACTTTTGCGCCGTAGGCGGTTCCTCGAATGTGAACCACAACGTCCGTTCCCGGAGTTGCGGCTTCCTTTTCCAACAGCGCGGTGCCGATGCTGCGATTTCCGACCGACGGGCCGATGCTGCCGCTGCGAATCTCGCCGGCTTTTTTCTCGCCCAAAAATACGTGGTAGCCTTCGCGCGCCGGCGCGCGGCCATCCATCATGATGCCCACGATGCGCGGATAGTTGTCGGCACTCTGCTGCGATTGCAGCGCTGCCTTGCCCAAAAAATCCGGCTTGCTGAACTTGATCGCCCAATTCAAACCCGCTTGCAATGGCGTGATCTCCTCGGTTAACTCGTGGCCGTAGAGCGGCATACCGGCCTCTAAGCGCAGGACGTCCCGCGCACCTAAACCGGCGGGCGTAAGTCCAGGATTATCCGCGAGCAACCTGCGCCATATTTCGGACGCGTCGCTCCCTGAAACGAAGAGTTCGAATCCGTCCTCACCCGTGTAGCCCGTGCGCGCGATGATTGCATCTTTGCCGTAAACTTTGCCGCGCGTGCAAAAATAATATTTCAAGCCGCGGACGTCGGCATCGGTATGCGGTTGCAAGACCCCAACCGACTGCGGCCCTTGGATCGCAATCAATGCGTTCTTGGTATGCAGCGACGTCAGTTTTACGCCGGAGTCTTTTGCGTGCTCGCTGAGATGCGCCCACATCTTGTCCGCATTACCGGCGTTAACGACCAGCAGCCAACGATCGTCCAAGCGATAAAAAATCACATCGTCGTGCGCGCCGCCATGAACGTTGGTAAAAATGTTGTACCGCGCTTGCCACGGCTTCATCGTCGGAACGGTGTTGACCGTTAAACGATCCGCCCAACTCGCGACCTCCTGTCCCTCGAGAATGAACTGTCCCATGTGAGAGAGATCGAAAAGACCCACTCGCTCGCGCACCGCTTGGTGTTCCTTGAGAATGCTCTCGTATTGCACGGGCATGTCGAACCCGCCAAACGGAATCATGCGTGCACCCAGCCGCTTATGCTCGTCGTATAATGGCGAAATCTTCACTTTTTTGGACTTCGCAAGTGATGCAGATGGGCCGAAGGCCGGGGTGCCCTGCCGGCTTTGCCGGTAGGGGGCGTGCAGCGCGCAGCGCGGATACGCCTGGTAACGGAAGTCCGCTGGAATGTAAGGAGAGCGCGTTCAATCACGTTTTAGGCTTTTCGTTTGGGTACGTATTCAAAAAATTCAACGTCGTGTGGGCCACCAGTTTTTCGCCGCTGCGCACCATTACCTCGCCGTAGCAGATACGCCGCCCGGCGCGCAGCACTTTGGCTTCCGCGATAAGATCGTGGGGAGCAACCGCGGGTGCGAGATAGTTGCATTGGAGCGAAACCGTCGTCGTATCCTGATCGCGGCCGTAAATCGAAGCCAGCGCAACATAAAAGCATGTGTCACAGAGCGCGACGATCGCTCCGCCGTGCACGGCTCCGGTCGGATTGGTGATCTGCTTGCGGTAGGGCATGCGCATGACGGCGCGCCCCTTCTCGACGCTTTCTAACTTCAGGTCGAGCAGTTCGACAAAATGCGAACGCGATTTATCCCACTGACGCCGCGCGTCGTCTTGGTCGATGCTCAGAACGTGTCGCCTTCCTGCGCCAGCGCGCGGCGCAGATAAAGCGGAAGCGCGACGAGCCGCCGGTGTGTTTGCGCATCGTAGAAAAAATTCTCGCCGCGTAGCCGGCGGCAGTATTGCGCGATTGTTTGTTCTTCCAGGCGCGAGAGATCGACGCTGTCACTGCAGGCAATGAACGCCCAGTCGTTGTCGAAGGCCGGCACGTGCGTGTAATACGAGACAACATTTTTATAGTACTTGCGCAGCGTGCGCGCCATCTTGACGTGCAGCGAAAGATTGTGAAAGCCGGCGGTGCTCGCCTGAAGCACATAGATGCCGCCTGGAGCTAACCGTGCTTTGATGTCGCGGAAGACCGCGTCGCAAAAGAGCGGATTGCTCGGTGAGCCTTCGAGCGGTTCGGTGAGATCGGAAACGATGACGCCGTATTGGTCTTTATCTTCGGCTAAAAATTTGAGGGCATCACCGATAATGACGCGGGCGCGGCGATCGTCAAATGCACCGGCAGACCATTCGGGGAGATGACGCTTGGATAATTCGACCACATCGCCGTCAATATCGACCATCGTCGCCCGTTTTACTTCGGGATGGCGCAAGGCTTCGCGCAACGTGGCGCCCTCGCCGCCGCCTAAAATCAAGATCTCCGAAAGATCGCGCGCCGCCGCCATCGCCGGATGCACCAGCGATTCGTGATAAATCTTTTCGTCGGCTTGCGAGCTTTGGGTATCACCGTCGAGGATCAACATCTTGCCGAAGACCGGGCTCTCCACCACGCCGATATCTTGAAACTTGGAGCGCCCCGCGAACAAAACGCGGGTGAGCGCGTGGTGATGCATTTCGGTTTCGGAGAATTGTTCGACATACCACTGCCAGTTTTGGGTCTTTGGCATGGTATGGAACCGCTTAGGCGGTGCGGCGGCGTTCTTTGGCTTCGGTTGCGGTTACGATGTGGGTGAACGTGCCGTTTTTGGCTTCGATGCCGCGCTTGAATTCGGTGGTGAGCATTTGGGTCGCGGAAAGCGATTTGGCGGCGTGGATGCACGCCCGCCACGGATCGGTGTGATCGCCGCACGTGTAAAAGTCCATCGCTGCGTAACCCTTTTCGGGCCAGGTGTGGATCGAGATGTGAGATTCCGCCAGAATGACGGTCCCCGAAACGCCTTGCGGCTCAAAGCGGTGAAAGGAACTCTCAAGAATGGTCGCGCGCGCGGCTCGCGCTGCGGCGATCATCATTTTGTGGACGCCGTTGACGTCCGAAAGGGCTGCCGGGTCACACCCCGAGAGTTCGCACACAATGTGCGTACCGAGTGCTTTCAATTTCTTGCGCTCTCCTCGACTTGGGGGAAATCCCACCTCCGGACTTGTCGGCTGGCGCCTGCGGTGCAGCCACGTCCCCGACCTATCGGCGAACTCTTGCCGGCGCTTTTCGGTGCGCGGGCGATTCGCCGCGATGGCGCGTAAGGGCGCGCCTCCCATAACCGCGAGCTTCTTCCTTTATAAAAGAAGCTCGAAAAAAGAATAGCCCCTATCGCCCCCTGTGTAAAGCTCTTTTGGACTTGCTGGCCCACGCGACAAAAAGAGCGCCCGCGCGGGCGCCCTTCTTCTTGTGAGATTGCTTGGCTTACGGCGACGGAGTCGGGCGAGGACGCACGATGATCTTGGTTGCCGTCATACCGCCATTGTTGGACATGACGGTGACGACGGATCCCGGCGTAAGGTTCATGTGCGCGGCTGCCTGCGAGGCCACTGAGATGGTTTGTGTCCGCCCATTGGGCAGCTTGAGCGTTACTGTGGTTTTCGTCGTTCCGACCACCGTGCCGGTAACGCTTTGATTGGCCGGAACGATCGATACGACGCTCGAGCTGTTGGGGCGTGTGGTCACAACGACGGCAGCTCCCGGCTTGAGCTGACCGCGGGCATGCGCGTTCACGGTGAACGTTTTGGTGATGCCGGTGGGCAGCTTCAACGTTAGGGTCGTGCCGGTAAACGACGCGACGGTACCCATGGTACGAGTCGTGTCGGTTCGGCCTTTGCCTTCACTGCGGCCGCGATCCGTGTCCGGCGCATTGGTTGCGCGGCCGACCGGCGGCGTGCCGTTGGGGTTTGGAGCGGTTGCGGGTCTGCCGATCGGACGACCGACCGGCGGGACTGCGGGCATGGTCCCCGGCCGCCCGCCTCCGACGCCGCCTGGCGGCGCGGCAAGGGCTGCAGCCGAAAGCAGTGCCGCCAGCCCGGCGCCCGCTAGGGGAATATAATGGCGAATTCTCATTGCGGGTGTCTCCTTTTTCAGGGTAGGTCCTTGGCGATAACGACGTGCGCCCGAGACATTGTTCCCGCAAGGCAACTTCACCAGTCTCGGGAGGTTTATGAAGATAGGACTTCACTATCTTGACTATACCGAAATGGAGCCTTACGCTCAGGAGCAGATGGCCACACAATTAAAGCCCGCAGCCCAGCCCCTCATCGAGGAGTACCGCCACGGATTCCACGATTCCGAGGACAAGTATGTCTTTAAGTCGGGCAAGGGCCTAACGCGAGACATCGTCGAGCGCATCAGCGAGATGAAAGACGAGCCCGCGTGGATGCGCGAGTTCCGTCTGAAGGCACTCGATGTTTTCCTGAGCAAGCCGATGCCAACGTGGGGCGACACCAAGTTGCTCTCCGAGATCGACTTTGACAACATTCACTATTTCGTGAAGTCGACGGACAAAGCCGAACGTTCGTGGGACGATGTCCCCGAAGATATCAAAAAGACGTTTGACCGGTTGGGCATTCCCGAAGCCGAGCGCAAGTTTCTGGCCGGCGTCTCCGCGCAGTACGAGTCCGAAGTTGTCTATCACAACGTCAATGCCGAGCTCGAAAAACTCGGCGTGTTGTTCTGCGACATGGATACTGCCGTCAAGCAATATCCCGAGATCGTCCAGAAGTATCTTTCGACGGTCATCCCGATCGCCGACAACAAATTTGCCGCGCTCAACTCCGCGGTGTGGTCGGGCGGATCGTTCATTTATGTGCCACCGGGAGTCGAAGTGAAGCAGCCGCTGCAAGCCTACTTCCGCATTAACGCGGAGAACATGGGGCAGTTTGAGCGCACGCTGATCATCGCGGACAAAGGCTCGAAGGTGCATTATATCGAGGGTTGCACGGCGCCGAAGTTTTCGAGCAACTCGTTGCACAGCGCGGTGGTCGAGCTCATTGCGCTCGAGGACGCGTCGATCCGCTACACGACGATCCAAAACTGGTATCGTAATATTTTCAATCTGGTCACCAAACGCGCGTTCGCGCATAAGAACGCAACAGTTGAATGGGTTGACGGCAATATCGGATCGCGTTTGACGATGAAGTATCCATCGATCTACTTGATGGGCGAAGGTGCGCGCGGTGAAGTGCTTTCAATGGCATTCGCCGGCGAAGGGCAGCATCAAGATGCCGGCGCAAAGGTGATCCACGTAGCGCCGAACACCACTTCAGCCGTCACGAACAAATCGGTCAGCACGCACGGCGGCAAAACGACGTACCGCGGCTTGGTCGAGATCTTCCCTGGCGCAGTCGGCGCCAAGACGCGCGTGAAGTGCGATGCCCTCATTATGGACGAGCAATCCGCGAGCGACACCAAGCCGACGATGAAGATTCACGAACAGCGTTCGACCGTGGAACACGAAGCCAGCGTCAGCAAAATCGGCGAAGAACAACTCTTCTACGCGATGAGCCGCGGCTTGAGTGAAGCCGACGCCACGTCGATGATCGTCAACGGCTTCTTCGATTTCTTCGTGAAAGAACTGCCGATGGAATATGCTGTCGAGCTCAACCGCCTCGTCAAAATGGAGATGGAAGGCGCCGTCGGCTAGATCGTCCCCCGACGCAAAATGGCTGAAAAGCTTGTAGCCAAGAGAAGCGAGATTCCCGATGGCGCCGCTCAGCGCTACGTCGTTGACGGAACCGAAGTGCTGCTCTGCAACGTCGGCGGCGAGATTTATGCCGTCGAGGATATTTGCACGCATGATGGCGGCGCGCTCGACCAAGGCGAGCTCGAAGGCGCCCGCATCGTTTGTCCGCGTCATGGCGCGAACTTTGACGTGCGCACGGGCGAAGCGCTGACGCTCCCTGCGGTGATTCCGCTGCCGACGTATACGGTCCGCGTCGCGGATGACGATATTTACGTCACAATCTGACGCGATTTTCCCAGCGCAAGATTGAGATCGCGTTGGGTCTCATGCCATCGCACCATGTCGTAAAGTAGCGGCGCGGCGGCACGGTCTTATCCTTTCCGGCTAGCGGATAGCTCAGCACCGGGCCAGGCTGCACGTACGCGCATGCGAGCGAAAGCCGGGCTTTGAATTCGGGCCGGCGCGCCAGTGGGATTTTATCCACAAACAACGCTCGCGCCGGCTTGTTGGCGTCGCTAAACCAACGCCGCGCCTCTTGCCCCTGCGCGTCGTAACCAATGAGTACCGGCGCAAGCCCGCCGTAAAAATCCAACAACGATGAGAAACCGTAGCCGTCGGTCATCGCATATGTATTCGGACGATCCGTAAGTGCGCGCACGGCTTGAGCCAGCGTCGGATACGTGAACATTTCGAATGGCCCGCCATTGTTTAGGCGCAGGCCCGCATGCCTCACGCCCGCATACACCGTAGCGGGTGAAATTCCCGCGATAAAAAGCACCGCGCTCAGAACGATCGCCGGCGCCAAAATCCAGGAGCCTATGACTTGTCGGCGGTGCGGAGTCCACCCGGCAAACTCGCTTGCGAAACCAACGAGCAACGACAAGTACGGTCCGATAAACCAATAGACTTCCACACTCTCATGAATCGAAAGAAGTAGAAATAATACCGCGAGCGGCACTCCGGTCCAGAGAATCAGAGCGTCTTTGGTTCGCGCTGCATTAACGGTCGCGGCAATCCAAAGTCCAGGCGAAAACGCCAGCGCGCAAAGCGCAAACGTAATAAAAGGTCGTACGACGTTAATCTCAGGCGCATGCCGCTCCACAATGGCAAAAGTAAATGAGATCCAATGGTGCGAGGCGTTCCAAAACAAAAAAGGGGACCACACCAGCAGCGAGACCGCCAGCGAAACCGCAAACTGCGGCCAAAGATTACGGTAGCGGCTGGTACAAATCGCGGCAATCAACCCGGCAACGAGCGCCAGCGAGAATAAGCGTGAGAGCAGCGCGGCACCTAATGCCACGCCGAGCAAGACAAACCAAAGCCACCTTCGTTGCGGGAAGGCGCGCACGGCACAATACAGACTGCACGCCCATGCAAGTGCATACGGCCCGTCGGGACTGACCATAGCAAATGCGACGATCAGCATCGGCGCCAGTGAAACGCCCAGCGCGGCAATCCATCCGGCGCGCCGATCGCCGCCGCTTAAGTGGCGCGCAGTAGCAGCCGCGACAATCGCCGTCAACAATCCGCAAAGCACGAACGGGAAGCGCACTGCAAACGGCGTACGCCCCAACCACGCAAATGCGGCAACCGCAAAAGCAACTGCCGGCGGATGATCGGCGTACCCGCCTGCGAGCCGGCGGCTCCATTCCCAATAATAGGCTTCATCGCCGGTCATCGGCAGCGAGCTATCGAATATCGCGCGAAGCGCCGTCACAATAAAAACGGCGCTCCATACGATCCAGCCGATTCGATCCGCGCGCATGGCGCTAGCGTTTATTCCCTAGCGCGAAGAGCCTGCCGCGATCGCACGCTGGGCGATCAATCCCGCAAAATACAATCCGAAGAAGTCGATCATTCCATGTCGCCGATCCACAAATGACAACACAAGCCCCATCATAAGAGCTCCGGTGAAAACTTCTGCGAGTAATCCTTGCACCAGTGAAGGACGCGCGTCACCTTCTTGCGCGACGGGCCACAATCGGGGAAAGAGTGGCGGAACGCGTGCCGCGTACTTGCGAAAACGCTCGCCGTACGTCCCTTCCAAAACTGCTTCCTCGTGGCGCGCCAGCGCCATGACGAAGAGCACATTGGAAACCAAAATGAATACAAATCCCGTAACCGGCGCCAGCAAGCCGATGCCAATCGCCAAGAAGAAGTTTCCGAAATAGAGCGGATTGCGGAGAAAACGGAATGGCCCCGCAATGACCAGCTGATCGCTCAATGCACCCGGGTTCCAGACAGTGCCGGCGCGCAAATAGCTCGATCCCCATACCCGCCAGCCGTAACAAATCGCAGCACAAACGCAAGCGAAAATAAGCAGCGCGTCGGGACCACTCGGTCCGAGGTCGGCTCCGAGTTCGCGAAACGCCGCGACATAGGTACCGTGCACGACTTTCGAAACCACTGCTCCAAAAAAGAAGCCGGCAAAATAAAGCAGCGCAAAAACCCACGTGCGTCCGCGATACCACCACGGCGACTCAAGGGGCCTCTGGGCTGCCTCCATGCAGGCATCGTTTCCTTGACAGCCCGCCGGGCGGCCTGTTAATCTTCCAAAGTTATGTACGCGATTATCGAAACCGGCGGCAAGCAGTATAAGGTGGCCGAAGGTGATGTCATCCGCTGCGATCTGCTCGAGGGCAAGGTCGGCAAAGACGTCAAGTTCGATCGCGTCGTGCTCGCCAGCAAAGGCGGCGACAAAATCTCACATGGCTCGCCGCTGATTAAGGGCGCTTCTGTTACCGGTAAAGTGCTGCGGCAAGATAAAGATCGCAAGATCTTGGTCTTCAAATACAAGCCGAAAAAGCGCGTGCGCAAGCTCACCGGCCACCGCCAGCGTTTCGCCGAAGTACAGATTACAAAAATCGAATTGCCGTAAGGCTTCGACAGTCTTATGATGCGCGTCGTCTTTCGCAGGGACAGCCGGCAACGGCTGTCCTCTGTTTTGGCCGAGGGGCATGTCGAGCTTCCCGAAACATCGTCCGACGAATACTCGCTCGTCTGCGCTGCTGTGTCCGGCATCTTGCAGGGCGCGCGCTTGGGGATGGAAGCACACGTGAAAATCCCATTGGATGCCACGATGAGCGCGGGGAATCTCGCGCTGCGCTGGCCGCCAAGCTCGCGGGACGATGAGCGCCTGCAAGCCATCATCGATACCGCCAGGCTGGCCATCCGCCAAATCGCTGCGCAGTATCCGGAGCACGTCGACTATCAAGAAGAAACGGAAGCTTGAACGGCGAGGTATAAGCGGGAATAAGCGCCCCAAAGGAGGCCCAAATGTCAGAGACTTACCGGACCACGCCACCCGATCAGCAATGGTCGAACGGCGACTACACCGGCGCACACTCGGAACGGCAGGACGATGCTTCAAGCCCGGAGTTCGGCAAGGCGCTGATTGTGGGCGTGCTTGGCGGATTACTCTCGGCCGCCGGCTACTTAGTCTTTCAACGTCTGCCCGAGGACCAGAAAGAGCGCTTGCAATCGCAAGCCAAGCAACTACTGCAAGATCGGATCGGCGAAGTTCGCCGCAACTTCAATCTATAGGGTGTTCGACTTCGTGCTCCGGTGACGGCGGCGGCGTCACCGGTTCCTCGACATCGGCCGCGCGTTCCATTTCGCGCAAGAACGACTGCGATGTATTCTGAACGTCGCGCATGACGCGTCCGGCTTGGCGCATTACGCCAGGCAACTTCTTCTCACCGAAAACCAAGAGCGCGAGCACACCGAGAATCGCCATATCCGGAATTGAGAGCACAGCGGCACTTTGTGAACTCGCCAAAGGGGTCTCCTCCCAAGCCGTGCAAGTTTGGGCGTCCCGTGAAAATCATCTACACGCGGGGCAACCGGACGGAGACGCTCGCCTCCATCTCGACGTTGCGCAAGATCCTCAATAGGTTTGTCGCGCACCGGGTCTTCTATGAAGTCTCGAGCCGCAACAAGCGCGGGCATGAATTTTTCTCGGCTAAGAACATTTTTGTCGTCGGATCGATCGAAATCTCGAACCGCGATTACCTGACGATCACGATCTTTGACGCGCACAACGCGACCCACTCGATCGAGATTCTCAATCCCGCGACCATGCGCATCTATGACGAAATGCCGGGCAAAGGCTTCGCCGTATCGTTTATTAGCGAAGGCGATTCCGGCGTGGAATCGCGCTGTTATCTGCGCGACGAGGGCGAAGACGGCGAGGGCAACGTCCACCGCACGGCGCTCGAAAAGATCACGCTGCCGCAACTCTTCGAGTATCTCGAAGAGATCACAAATACAGATTTGGTTAAATAGTAGTTTATCAGCTTAACCGGTGAGCGCGACGCAATTCGCGCACCGAGTCCGCTGTTCGGCCTAAACGCTTGTACGCGACCGCAAGATTGTGGTGCGCCGGACCGTAGCGATCGTCGCTGCGAATCGCCGCTTCATATTGCGAGACCGCGATCTCAATCTCGCCTGCCTCTAAATGCAGGTTTCCGATATTGACCATCGCCGGCGCATACCGCGGCACAACCTCGAGCGCCGCTTCGAATGCTTGGCGCGCTTCGGTGCCGCGGCCCAATCCGATGAGCGCGACGCCGCGTTTGTTCGTGGCAGCTGCGCGCGAAGCTGGGGTCATTTCGGAATCGGCGAGCAACGCGTCGAGACGCTCCAGCGCTTCGGCATGATGCCCGCGTGCGAGCGCGCGCAGCGCTTGCTCGAATGCCGTTGGCTGCTTGCGGCGAAACACAGGCGATATGTTCACGATCGACGTGCTCACGCTCTTTCCGGAGATCTTTGCGCCGTTTGTGGGCCTCTCAATTGTTGGCCGCGCGGTCGAAGCCGGCGTGGTGGCGATAGAGTATCACCATGTGCTCGACGCGCTGCAGAGCAACGAGCGAGCCGATGATGAACCGTATGGCGGCGGAGCCGGGATGGTGATGCGTTTAGATCCACTGGCTCGGATCCTCGACGGCATCATCGCGAAAGCCGCGCAGGATGAGCGTCGCACGATCGTGCTGCCGACGCCATCGGGCGAGCGCTTTACCCAAGCGCACGCGCGCGAGCTCGCCGCTGCGGATCGTGTCATTTTCGTCTGCGGCCATTATGAGGGCATCGACGACCGCCTGGGCGCGCTCTATCCTTTAAAAGAGTACTCGCTGGGTGACTTCGTATTGACCGGCGGCGAGCTGCCGGCGTTGGCCATGATCGATGCGACGGTGCGCCTACGTGAAGGCGCGCTCACCAAGGAATCGCTCGAAAATGAATCCTTTACCGGAGGCACGCTCGATTACCCCAGCTACACGCGCCCGCCGGTCTTTCGCGGGGTTCAGGTCCCCGAAGTCCTCCTCTCGGGCAACCACGAGGCCATCGCCAGCTGGCGCCGGGCGGCGTCTCGAGCGCGAACCCAGGCACGGCGGCCCGATCTCGATGTCCCGTCATTGCGGAGCCCGGAGCGCCCGTGATAAAATCCCGAAGCCATGAACGTGATTGACGTGCTCAATCAAGAGCAGCGTAAAGAAAACGTGCCTGATTTTCGTCCCGGCGACACGGTTCGCGTCTTTTCCAAGGTTATTGAAGGCGGCAAGGAGCGGACGCAGATGTTCGAGGGCATCGTAACCGTCCGTAAAGGTGGAGGCGCCCAAGAATCCATGACGGTGCGCCGCGTCGCGCACGGCGTAGGCGTTGAGAAAACGTTCCTGGTGCACAGCCCGCGCCTCGAACGCATCGACGTCACCAAACGCGGCTCAGTCCGGCGCAGCCGGCTCTACTATTTGACCGAGAAGATTGGCAAAGCCGCCCGCATCAAAGAGAAGAAAGCTGCCCGCTAACCTCGCGCTGTCACCGCTGCAGCTGCTGGGCTTGATCTGCGTCGTCGCGGTCGCGCGCGTCGCGCTCACTTTTAAACCGCTTCCGGCCAACACCGCCACCAAGACGGTCGTGCGCGAATACTTGGATGCGTTTATCGTCGCCGGTTTAGCCGCGCTCTTTCTGATCACGTTTGTCATTCGTACGTTTTACATTCCATCGGATTCAATGCTCCCGACATTGCAGCGAGGCGACGTGCTGCTGGTCAACGAGTTTGAGTATCGCTGGCATGCGCCGGCGCGCGGCGACATCGTCGTGTTTAAGCCGCCGATTCCATCGAGCAGCGATTTTATCAAACGCGTGGTTGCGGTTCCGGGTGACACCTTGCGCGTTACCGGCGGTATCGTCTATGTGAACGGGAAGGCGGTTACCGAGAAATATGTTGCGCAACCCGCAAGCTACCAATTGCAAATCAAGAATTATGGGATCCAAGTCGATAACGGTGACGGTTTTCAACCGCTCTCTCGCGAGGATGCGGACATTCCGCCGCGCGCAATGTGGCAGGCTTCAGATCGCGTCCCCGCCGGGTTTTATTTTGTGATGGGAGATAATCGCAACGACTCCGACGATTCGCATATTTGGGGCTTTGCCCAACTGCGTGGCCGCTTTGCCGCGGGCCCGCTCGCCAAAACGTCGACGCAAGCCGAGTTTACCGGCCGCGCGTTCTTGCTGCTCTGGCCGCTCTCGCGGCTGCATGCGCTCCACTGAGTACGCGTAAGTGACCCCCGCAGAACTCCTTGGCCTGGTCGCCATTTTTTTTGTCGCGCGCGTAGTTTTAAGTTTGCGCACCGTTCGCGCGCGTTCGAGCGGAAAGTCAACGACGATTGCGCGCGAGTATCTCGATCCGTTTATCGTGGCGGGGCTCGCCGCATTTTTGCTAATTACATTCGTGGCACGAACCTACTACATTCCGTCGGCATCGATGGTGCCGACGCTCAAAGTGGGCGATGTGCTGCTGGTCAATAAGTTCGAGTACCGCTTCACTAAACCGCACGAAGGCGACATCGTCGTCTTTCCGCCCCCGGTGCCGACGACCGACGACTATATCAAACGCGTGATCGGACGCCCGGGAGACCGCCTGCGGATCCAAAGCGGCACCGTGTATCTCAACGGAAAAGCGCTCAACGAACCCTACATTGCCGAACCGCCGGCCTACAATCTCGTGATTCGCAACTATAATATTTACGTCACCGAGATCGGCGATCCAACCAGTTTCGAACCGCTCGATCCAAGCCGCGCGAACGTTCCGCCGCGGCGTTTTTGGACCGCTCCCGACCGCATTCCAAACAACTTCTATTTCATGATGGGCGATAATCGTAACGATTCGGAAGATTCACACGTCTGGGGCTTTGCGCAACTTTCCGGCCCGTTTGCAGGTGGGCCGGAAAAGGGAAAGCCGTCGGGCTTTACCGGACGCGCGTTTGTGATCTTCTGGCCGCTCAGTCACGCGCGCATAATCTAACGAGGCCTCGCGGCAGAGTACGCGAAGTAAACATTCCGTGCAAGGGCAACTGCATTGGCGCACTGTTGCACGGACGGTTTTGCAACTGGCCGCATTAGCGGCACTCACGGCGGCATTCTTCATGCGAACGCCTGAGGTTTCGGGTCTCTCGATGGCGCCGCGCATTTCCAGCGGCGAGTTCGTTTTGATCAACACATTCGCGTACCGGTTCCATCCGCCGAGGCGCGGTGACATTATCGCTTTTCACCATGACATGCCGGCTCCGGAGATCTTCATCAAACGCGTCATTGGTTTGCCGGGCGATCGCGTGCAGATCGACCGCGGCAAAGTTTTACTCAACGGAAGTCTCTTGCATGAACCATACGTGCGTTATGCCGACATGCGAAGTTTTCCGGCGACCGTTGTGCCGCGCGATGCCCTCTACGTATTAGGCGACAATCGCATCGACAGTAACGATTCACGTTTTTGGGGATTCGTTCCGGAAAGCGAAGTCCTCGGCAAAGCTGTGGCCGGCATTTGGCCGCCGCGCCAGCTTGGCACGTTTTGATTCAATGGTATCCCGGGCACATGGCCGCGGCCATGCGTCGAATCGGCGAGTACGTAAAGCTCGTCGATGTCGTGATTGAGGTCATTGACGCTCGCGTACCGCAAAGCGGGTCGAATCCGATGCTTGATTCCGTCGCGCAAAGGCGCGCCCGCATAACGGTGTTGAGCCGCGAAGATCTCGCCGAACCCGCTGAGACATCGCTGTGGCTAAAGCACATCGATCGCGGCGCGGTTGCGGTAAACGCCCTAACTCGCGGCTCGTTCGTCAAACTCAAAGCGAGCTTGCGGGCCGCGATTGCCGGCGGGCACAAGGTCAGGCGCGCGATGGTTGTCGGAATTCCCAACTCAGGCAAATCCTCGATCATCAATGGTCTTGTGGGCCGCTCGGTTGCGCGCACGGAAGATCGGGCAGGCGTCACGCGCCAGCTTCAATGGTTCAAGCTGGGGCCTCAAATCGAGCTGATGGACACGCCGGGGATTTTGGTCCCAAAGATCGCGACCGAGGAAGCCCAATGGAAGTTGGCGCTGGTGGGCGCCGTGCCGCGCGATCACTACGACCCCGAGGAAGTCGTGACACGCTTTTATCAATGGGCGACGGGAAAGAGGTGCGGACGCACGAAGGTGCCCGACCTCGCGACCTTCGCAGAGGCGCGGGGATCGCTGCGGCGCGGTGGTAAGGCTGACTTGC
>DASYYA010000113.1:0-1913 GCA_035934355.1 Candidatus Rubrimentiphilum sp.
GGTTGCTAGCTTGGCGTTTTCCCAATTACGCCAGTACGGATCCACACCACGACCCGGCGTGGCAAATCCTTTACACGTTGATCGCGTTCGGTGTAACAACAGCGCTTTCTGCGATCGTCACATACGCCTTCGAGCGCCCGCTGCTGCGCATGCGGGCACCTTTCCGATGAGTGAGCAAGCAAGAGGCGTTCACGCTCATCGAAGCTGCCGTAGCGTGCGGCGTTGTGGCGCTATCGATCGCGGTTCTCTTTCTTGCCGCCGCTGCATTTGCAAAGTTTGGCACGCGCCCCGCCGGCCCGGATCGCGCTGCCGCGACGCTTCTTGCGGAGCAAACACTCCGGGTCGCCGAGGATGCATGGAAATATGGCTCAATCGGCAACGCTCCCGCCGGAACCTGGAGCACGACACTCCCCATTGCCACCGGCGGCACAACGACGACGAGTATTCCCGTAACCGTTACAAGTTCGCTCGCAAATAGTGGCGCCGCGGGCGCTTCAATCAGCATTACCGTCGCCTATCCGCCCGACCCGAATCACAACGATCCGGGCAGCGTCAGCGTGAATGGAACGCTCCGGGTGCGCGCACCGCTTCCCGGGGCACGCGTCGCCTATCCGGTGCTGGTGCCGCTACCTCCGGGAGCTCCGTAAGGGATTACGTGTTTGCGCAAGCTTTGCTTACAGTGGCTCTGGTTGCATTCGTGGTTTCGACAATGCTCAGCGCAGGTTTGCTGCATGCACGCATGAGCGTTCATCGCGTCGCCCAGTCCTATCTGAAACAAGGTTATCAGCGCGCCGTCGATGCACTACTCGCGGCTCCAAGTGCGACGTTGGGGTCGCTGCCCGCGCTTTGCGTCGATACTTCGGTTCCGTGCCACTTTACGACCGAAGCCACGATTGCATTCGCGTCGCCTGCGCCATTTTACAACCGCCAGGCTAATCTCTACGTCAACGAAGATCGAATAGGCACGCAGATTACCATCACCGTTCGCGCGGCCGATGGAACGCCACTGGCTGCCCGCGCATTCGATCTTCTGCTCCGGCGAACCGCATCGCCGCCTTATGTTGCGCTCGCCGGCGCGCGGGATGAAACATTCGGAAATGCCACTCTCGAGGGGATGATCGGTGATGACGGCGGACTGCCACCGGCGACGGCCAATCCGTGCTCGAGCGCAGCCCAAGGCACAAGCGACGACACCGTCGTGCGCGTTGCGTATCAGAACGCGCAAACTGGTGCTTGCATCGATGGGAGTGTCTGGCCTTAGAGCCCAGCTCTAGGAAAGTTTCGTTCCGGCGTGTACACCGGGCTTGATGGTCAAGCGCTCACCGTGGCTCTATCCGGGCCTCTTGTTTGTCGCGACGAGTTGGGCGCTGAACACAGTGCTCGTCAAATACGCGTTGCGCACGATGGATCCGCTGGCGTTTACCGGCTTGCGGTTTTTAACGATGACTCCGCTAGCGTTCTTATTAGCCAAGGCAATGCATCAGCAAATCCGCTTTCAGATGCGCGATCTGCCGCTCTTTATTGCTTGCGGCATCTGCGGATATGGCGCGTACCAGTATTTGTGGATATATGGCCTGGCGCACACGAGTGCGTTTGCCTCATCACTTCTTGCGAGCCTTTCGCCTCTTCTCACGTTAACGATCGTTGCGGTTGCGGGAGTCGAACGCGTTCATACCGGCCGGTGGATCGGCGCGGTAATGGCGCTCTTCGGCGTCGCAGTGTTCGAAGGCGTCTTCGCGCGCCACTTAACCGTTGCGCCGGGGGACGCGCTCACGCTTATAGCGGCAATGTTGTTTGCGATCTTTAATGTGATCAGCTCGCGATTAATCGGCCGGTACACTCCGCTCGGTTTTGTGGCAATAACAATGACGATCGGAACGATCATTCTCTTGCCGGGAGCGATCCCGCGAATG
>DASYYA010000150.1:0-13810 GCA_035934355.1 Candidatus Rubrimentiphilum sp.
CGAGAGCGCGGGGGTGCGATTCCCCCGCGCCACTCACCTCCATGACCGGCTCAATCTCGGACGACCGATTCGCGCGATGGTAGTCGTTGACGATTTTACGCGTGAGTGTTTGGCGATAGAGGTTGCCTTCTCGTTCGGCAGCCGCGACGTCATCAGAGTTCTTGAGGGAATCGCTTTCGAGCGACAATTGGCGCAAGCGATGCGCTTCGATCGCGGCAGCGAATTCACGAGTCGTGCAATGCTGCAATGGAGCGCTGAGCGAAACGTTCTCATGCAGTTCAGCGATCCGGGAAAACCGACGCAAAATGCTCACGTTGAATCGCTCAACGGCCGTATTCGCGACGAGCTGCTCAATCTGCACGGCTTTGCAAATCTCTTCGAAGCACGCGCGGCAGCAGAACGATGGAGAATTGAGTACAACGAGGTTCGACCGCATTCAGCTCTCGGTTATCGGACGCCGAGGGAGTTCGCTGAACAGTCCGAATTCAACCAAGCCTCACAGGTATCCGCGGCGTAACATCCCAGCGCACGTCAGAGGAGACAGCGGAGCCTGTAAATTCTATGGGCGAGATTTATACGGGGCAATCGCCCGTGATTGGTCTGAGCTATGCATTTACGACCAAGTTTTTCTTGGAGCCGAATCCGCGCCCGAATAATCAGGGTGTCCTGCCGGACGTTAAGATTGCGACGACAGAACGAGACATTCAGCTCGGTAAGGACCCCGTACTTGACTATGCTCTCCGGCTCGCGGATACGTGACGCCTGCGAACCTAGGTGTCTGTCGTGAGGGCTGCGGCATGATTGATTTTTGCCCGCCACTTGAGTCCGGCACCGTGATTCTTCATCCCCTTAAGCGGAAGCATGCCGAAGCGCTCTTTTCGATCGTTTCGGATGGAGAGCTCTGGCAATATATCGACGGTTCACCTCCAGCGAGCGTGGCGGAGTTGCGCCAGCGATATGCATCCCTCGAAACAAGAATGAATCCGGACCAATCCGAGTACTGGCTGAACTGGGCTATCGAAAAAAAAGACGACTCGCGCCTCATCGGGTACGTGCAAGCGACCGTCGAAAGATCTCTCGCGTGCGCGCAGATCGCATATGTACTAGGCGTACGATTCCGCGGACAATTTCTAGCATTTGACGCAGTCAGCTTAATGATCGAGTTTCTCCGGAGTATCGGCGTACAACGTTTTAGCGCGACCGTCGATAGTGAAAACCTTCGCTCAATACGACTTCTTAAGCGTTTGGGCTTTTATCAATCACAGGCTCGCGATCCACGCAACCTGGAGTTCACAGCTTCGGCTTGACAACGACGCCGCCTAGCGTTTTAGCGTTCTGAATTAACGCGGAGAGAATAAAAGAACAACGGGGCTATTGATGGCGCCGCCTTCGCGGACCATTGTCTTTCCGGTGCGTGCGAAGAAGGCTGAGGTTTCTGCGCCGCACAGGTTGAGCGCCGCATCGAACCGCACTACTTGAAATGGCTGTGGATACTGTAACATGATTTCAGCTAGTTGATACAAACTCAACGGCGACGTGATGCCCGTGACCACGACGCCGGCACCTTGGGCGATAAACGAGCGCGGAAAGCGATCGTACGTATGCGATCGCATTCCCATCGTGCCACCTGGATCAATAAAGAACGGACCGGTCTGCATAGCCGAAACCGGATTAGCGACATCGTCAATGCGTTGCAGTGATAGCGCACCGTTCGCGTCGAGCGTCACCGCTCCGCTAAACTGGCTGTCTCTTGCGGAGATTTGCCGGCCGTTGATGACGAGTAATCCATCATAGTAAAAAGAGTTGCCCTGGAAGAAACCGCCGTTGACTCCGATGGTCGCATTGCGTTCGTCGGCCAGATGCCAAAGCTGCAAACCGCGGATCTCGCTTTGCGACCCCGCGACGATCTCGGCTTTGGCATTGTCGTGCACAATTGACGCAAAGATGATCTGCGCGTCCGGCCTATCCCCGCTTCCAAAAAATGTCACCGAGCGGACGGCGCCAAACTGCCCATAGGAATACTCACCGTCAACGCGATAGGCTCCGGCAGCATAGGCAATTGTGGCACTGCCTGCCACGGCGGTGGCAGCTAAGGAAGCGAGAAAATCGATGCGCCGCGACACCTTGCAAATCGTTTCGCCTGCGTGGGTTTTAGTTCATGCAGAGCGCCTGTTATTGAGCCGTCGGTTGCGCGGGGGCAATTTTAGTCGCGTCGGCGGCAGCCGACATCATTTACGAAACTGGAAGAATGTTCGCGCAGAGGCCAAATACTCGCCTAAATTTGGTATTGTTGATTCGATCAGTATAGATATTGTGAAATGCAGGCGAAAACGGTGAGATACCGTGAAATTCGGCCAAATCGTGAGACAACGCCGTTCTAGAAGGTCACAAATGTGTAACCTGTCAAGATACTCAACTCGATGAGCCGAAAACCCTGATAGTACGATAGTAAAAGAAAGCCCGGCAATTCAGCCGGGCTTTCTTCATTGTGCCACCCTGCAACGTGCTCGCTATGCGATGCTCATCTGCGAAACGGTACCGTAATGTAACTCGAGGTCGACCAGCGGATCCGCCTCGACGTCCATATCTTTCTTGTTGATGATACCTGCAAATGCCCGGTAAAGAAGCCGTCGATCTCTGCCGGCCGGGACCAGGGCGTACATGAGGCCGGCAACCGTCACATAGTGAATCATTTCGTTTGCGTACAACATTTTGATGGAGATTCGCTGAGAATCGCGGCGCCTTCGAGATACCGTGAAATGCAAGGCATCGCCGTTCTAGGCCTCTAGTCTTTGCAATAATCGGGAACTACGTGGTTCTTCGCTTCGAACGCTGACGCGGCGTTGTCACTGAACTGCACCGCAAGCAGCGTCGCACCTTTCGGCCCGGGTAAAATCTGATGGTGCGTGTTCGCCCGAATAACGACTACACTCTCGCTCGAAAGTGGTGTTTTCTTTCCACCCGTTGCGTTCCATCCGCTTCCCGAAAGCAAATAAAGAATTTCGCCAAACTTATGGCGGTGAATCACCGACCCGCGACCACTCGCGCCGAAGATCAGTTTGCGTACGCGAAACGTGACGCCCGGTGCACCAGGCAACCGTTGACGCTGCGCAAGCTTTACGCAGGAGAAGTCGAGATAGCGCGCTTTGGGTGCGGGCGTAGCGCCGAGCGCGATGACTACTGCCAGAATAGCAGCAAGCTTCGTTTGCATAACTCGCGTTTAAACGAAAGGTTCAATGCCCCTGTCGCGGTCTGAGTGTAACTCACTCTTCGGCGGATAGGGGCTTTCCTAGCTCGGAGGCAATACGAAAAGACGCGTGGTAAAGGCCACGCTTCTTTTGCGTTTGGAGAGTGTGATGGTAGGTAAAAACACGCGCGCCGTTCTTTCTTGCGCACTTGTCGTCTCGATCGGCTCCTTTACTGCCGCTCTGGCAAGTGACGCCCCGATCACCGTGCAGTCTGGTGCAGAGCATTGGGTTGCTGGGACGGGGTTCATGAAGGGAATCGGGATCGCAACGCTTGTGGGCAACCTTAATCAATCTGGAAACTTTGTCGTCCGTCTCAGGTTGCCGGCTGGAACGAAATGGCCGGTGCACCACCACAGGTATCGACTGAATGCAACGGTTTTATCTGGTGCGCTTCTTGTTGGTTTTGGCAGCAGCGTGGACACCACGAAGATGGTGCGCTTGCCAGTGGGTTCATTCGTAACAATCCCCGCGGGCGTGAACTACTATGATTCAACCGTCGGTGTAACGGTTGTTCAAGAAGAAGGCATGGGTCCGGTGGTAACGACTGTTATTCCGTTTAAACGCTAGTAAACTATGAAGCTGTTGCCGCTCACGCGAGCACTACAGCCGCCTCGAGTGCCACGAAGGTGCCACCTGCCGCCTTTATGATCGAAGTCGATGTAGCAATCCCCATCCGTTACCACCCTCCAGCCTACGGTGCTTCCCCTCGGAGCGGCGTCCCAGCATTCGGCTTTCTTCTCACTCAATTCCTTACAGTATTCATGCGGCCACCAACTCAGAAACATATCGTGCATATTTGTGCGAATGAAGAGTGGCTGCGCCGGAACCGCCGATCCGACGCATGCAAATGCTAAGCACAGCGCGAGGCCTCCTCGTTTGTACATCTTGCTACTCCTTGGGCATTTGCGTAATACAATAAGTCGGGACACGGTAAGCCCCTCCTCAAGTGTGCGATTTTACAACTAAAAAACCGGTGGCTCCGGCGTTCTTCCGAGATAGCGGCGCACCATGGACGCTGCTATTCCGAAGTGTTGGCGGAACGCATTACTAAAATGGGCTTGATCGAAAAACCCAAGATCGATCGCAATGGCGCCGAAACCGTCACTACCGCACAACCCCTTTGCGAGGTCTAAGCGCGGCGCGGATGAAGGGCGGCTTCTATCACGATGGACGCTTTGCGACGCTGGACGACGTCGTTGGCCATTACGACACGGTTTTTCGCCTTGGTTTAACGCTTCAGAAAAACACGATCTCGTCGAATATCTGAAGTCCCTTTAGCATTAGCCGAAAAGGACTGCGCTTAGCACACCTTTAGCGGGGTCGCCTGCCCTCCGCGGTTAAATTGGGTTTAAACTAAGAATGGCCGCCTCGAGATCAAAAACTGCCAACGTCGCGTTTTCGGCGCTCTTTTTGCTCGTCGCACCCGGGACATTCGCCGGATTCGTCCCGTGGTTGATCTCGAGCTGGCACTGGGGTCCGGCGTTTTTCGGCATCGACATCTTGCGTTGGGTCGGCGCCGCGTTGATCGCGGCGGGAGTTTTCGCTTTGATCGATTCGTTCGCGCGTTTCGCAGTGCAGGGCTTGGGAACGCCCGCGCCGCCGATGCCGCCGCGCCGCCTCGTGATTACCGGCGCGTACCGTTACGTTCGCAATCCGATGTATCTGGCAAATCTAGCCGTCGTTGTGGGTCAGGCGCTTTTGCTCGGCAATCCGCGGCTCCTCGTGTACGCCGCGTTCGCGGCAATCCTTGTGCATGTTTTCGTTATTGGATACGAAGAACCGACCTTGCGCCGAAAGTTCGGGGCGGAATATACAGCCATGTGCCTCAACGTACCGCGATGGCTCCCTCGACTCACGCCGTGGAGCGGTTAATCTTGTGTGCGCCCGGACGATGAAAGAAGAGAGATCGATAGCAGATATCTTGCGAAGATTCCGTCTTTGAAAGAACGCGGACGTTCTGTGTATGAGCTGCATCCTGGCAGCAGCGACGCTATCGGTTCGTTGAAGCAGGCAGGTATGAAGGCAACGGAGCTGTTTGCTCAACTCGAGGGGATCTTGTTAGACCAAGTCTACGGCGGCAAGGCCGCGCCGGCCTCATTGAGTATGCCAATACTGGACGCTTTTCAAAAGACGACAATATCTTGTTCATTCACACCGGCGGCAATTCTGATTTGTACTATTGAGCTTAAATTGATTTCGGCCGAATGCGAAACGGGCCCGAAGAACAGATCTCTGCGATCTCCGGATGATCGAGGCGGCGAAAATTCACGCGGCCGTATTCAAATGGTTCGCCGGGCAGAGTGGCGTCGTAACGCGCCTGTGCGCCGTGATTGAGCGGAGGCCGCTGCTGAACGGTTCTGTTCTTTAAATTGATGCGATAGACGAGCGTCTCGCCGAAAAGAGAAATTTCGCCGCGCCGGTTTGAATAGCCACCATAGATCGGCTCGGCGGCTTTTTGAAGGCCGCCGTTCTTCGCCCCATTACTACAATCTAAAACGCCGATCGCCGCAGTATCTTGCATCATTCAGTCTATTGAACACTGTGGACGAGAAAGAAGTTGCAGCCGCCGTTCTAGAACATAATCGCGGAGCCATGAAACAGCGCAGTCTTAGCATCTCGTTTCGGCCAGTTGTGAGAGATGACTTCGCACGTATCGTCCGCTGGCGGCGCGAACCTCACGTTGTAGAACGTGGAATCGGCCCGCTGATAATTCGCGACTATGTCGAGCAGATCGTTGTGAGGGAATACCCGAATGCGCGACGAGTAGTCTCAAGCCCCGATCCGCGCAATACCCGCTCAATCCGGGCGCTCGAAAAAGCCGGATTCGTGGCCGGGCCCGTCATTGATGTGCAAGGGCATGAAGAACGCCTGTGCATTTTAGCGTGTCTTAACCTCGCCGAGAAGATCGGCGAGAATCCATGAAACCCCGGCTATCGCGAAGGTCAGAATAGTTTCACTCCAATCGCCGTGGCTGCCTGGATGCGAGATAAGGATCGGTACCCACACCACCAACCCGAAGATCGCAAGCATCAATGTCAGCAAGCGAGTTGCGAGCAGTGCCCGTAGATTCGTGAGAAGCGCCACGGCCGCGAGCGCGAAAAAAACAGTAGTCGCTATGGTCCAAAACATCTGATTTGGCGGTAGCCACTTTGGAACTAAACCTGCGGTAAAGTCGGGGTGAACTGCCTGGTAAGCGGCAAAGGACGCCACGCAGATGCTAAAAAGAATGCGGCCGACTCGATTAATCGCCGCCCGCGGCCATGCCGCTGATAAGCGCGCATACACGATCGCCGGTCCAAGCACGAGCGAGAACCACTCGAAGAAGTCGCCCCACGGATCGAAAATCCGCGGCCTCGCGATGATCGGTGGCACGAACAATGCCGCCAACACAAGGTAAACTACGGCGAGAACGGCTGCGCCTGTTTTCGCGGTCCCACGAATCTGGATCGCAACACCACCGAATATCTGGAGGGCAGCTACGGCATAGGCAAAGACCGGGCCATAACTCGAGCTGTGCCAGACCAGTCCGATGACACCGAACGCCAAAGCCGACAGTCCAAAGACATGACGACCGACTTCTGAACTCGGCTTGGAGACGGTCATTTTTTTAGCCCGCGCGGCTGCTCGAGCAACGCATATAGCGGCGGATAGCTTTTCGCAATACGAGCATCCACGCGTAGGGGTTCGATAGTATCGTGCGACGGTCCCAGACCTTCGATGCGCCCGAGCTCGAGCTTCGCCCCTCTTGCGCGCCAGCGCTCGACAAGTTCTAGAATTGCGGAATTGCTGACTGCGGATTCGCCGGCATTTATTACTAGCGTTATGTCAGACGTTGGCGCGCTCGTTTTCGCGGCTCGAAATAATGTCGTTGCAATGTTTAAGGACTTCGCCAACGCGTGGCTGGCGCATCGCGGGTAACCATGGGCCGGCATTTGTTTCTCGCGCTGCAGCGGATTCCACCAAAAGAAAAAATTCGGCGCACGTCTCAGTAGGTTCGCTAATAGCGGCGTGAACCGCGGTGGGACCGCAGCCAATCCGAGTAGTGGCGCGATTGCAATGGTTTCGCCGACATCGTGGTGCTCCGCGAGCCAGAGTGCCAGCAGTCCGCCAAGCGAGAACCCAACGATCCGCACTTCGTCCGCCAACCCGCGTGAAAGATTTAGACTTTCGCGCGCATGCCCGAACAGCTCGTCCGCTTTGAGATCCTTCAAGCTATCCGTGAGCCGGTCCGGATACCCGTGCCGCGGAAGCCGCGGCACGAAAACGTTGTCTCCATTCGCGTACACGCGTTCCGCGATCGCCGCGAATTGCCGCGGACTCGCGCTCAACCCATGCAAGAATAAGGTGGCGCGCTTCGTTGGCCGGCCGTGCGTGAGCATATAGGAAACGCGCTCTGCGGCGCATGCTGTCCGTTCGCGCTCCGCGATCTCCGAGAATTTCCGCAGCGCATTCGAATAGGCTGGCAGGTAATGCCGTTGCGAGCACCCGGCTATGTCAGATTTACAAAAAGCCCCCGGCTGAGATTCCGGTAGAATGGGCGGCTTCTCGAGTGACTGGACTGCTGTAGAGGATACAGATCGTCTCGCCCTACGCGTACCGAAGACGTTTAGCCGCCTTTGCGCTTACGGCATTTTTGTAGCGAGAATTAGCCGCCAGGTCGATGGCCCGAGCACGTTGCCGGTTGTCGCGCCATAGCCGGTGTTATAGAGCGGGATGAAAGTACCGCCCCCCAATATTGGCAGGTAGCCGGGATATGCGTTGAAGATGTTGTCGCCCGAAAGTTGGAGCGTGAGTTTCGGTGCAATCGGATACCGTACGGTCGCATACCCGATTCCGAATGGCGGCTCGTTGAGCGAATTGTTCTTCCCATAGTACGTGTCCCCGAGCGAGACATAGGCGCCGTTCTTGAACGTGTATGAAAGCTCGGCGTTAGCCTGCGAGTACGGGATACGCATATTTCCATTGTACGATATTTGGTAGAAACCAACAGGAATGCCATTGGTGTTCTGTCCGGCGATCACGTTGAGGTTCTGATCCGGCGTACAACCCGGCCCTGGAATCGAACAATAGAAATAAGGTGGCAGATTGTAGTAGTAGCCTTTTTCCAACGCCCCCGAGAGCGTGTACCCAAAGCCGAATGCCGGCTGCCGATGAACGGTTAGCTCGATCCCCTCGAAGCGCGCATTGCTGATATTCGTGTTCGTTTGATTCAGAATATGCGTACCATTTGGCGCGCCGCCAGTACACGGATTGGCGGTGCCGCAAACGAGCCCGGTGTCTACGGTTTGACCAAAGAACCGGTTGAAGAGATTGGTGAAATAAACATCGCCCGAAACCACGGTTACGCCGTCAGCCAGGCGCGTATCGCCTCCAAGGTCATAGCCGAACCCGGTCTCGGGTTTAAGGTTGCCATTGCTTTGGCCTTCAATGGCGAATCCGGATGTCGGATCGTACGAGGGCGTGGACGTAATCTGGTTGAGCAATCCGAGAAAGGGTGGCGCGATCGTGCTCCCGGCGGCAAAACGAATCGAGGTTGCGCCGTTGGGCCTGAAGACCAAGCCGACGCGCGGATCGTCGTGCGTATTCTTCGTGGAGCCAAAAAAGACGCCGTTTCCGAACTGAGCTTCTGCTTGCGTGTTGCACCCCGTGGTCGCTTGATCCACGCAGCCGATGGGATATGTGCTGCTGTAGGTGTTGAAGTAATTACTGAGGGTTGCTTCGAGCTTCGGATTTACGTAAAAATGGCCACGGAGCAGATACGTCGTGAGCGTCTGCGCGGTCCCAGGCGGCAGGTTGAACGAATAGAATGGCCCCGAAAAGACCGAGTAGTCGGTGCTCTGCGACCACGTGCGTTCCGCGGAGAACGTCAGCAGGCCGTTGGGGATTGGATGCTGATATTCGAACGTTCCACCGGTGAGTTTGTCCAGCTCCGGCTCTTGATACAGATCGTTAAAGCCGATCGCTGCAGGAGTTCCGTTAAAGGTCGCGTTGACGCCGCCTGCGCCAGCCGACGAAACGCCGAAAAGATTGACGGTGTTGTAGTCGAGGTTGGTCGGGCTATAGCCTTGGAATTGATACCGGCTAATCGAGGCGTGGTAGTAGCGAGCCAGCACAGAATCTTGGCCGAGCGTCGTGGATATTTCTGCTTGCGTGATCGGCTCATTGTTGAACTCGGCGTTCGGAGCGCCCGCAAAAATGGTTGCAATCTGAATGGGTCCAGGCTTGAGCGAGCCGCTATAACTTGGATCGCTCGGAACGAATTGACCGTTGATCAAATCTGACGTGTTGCCGTTTTGATCGCTGTAAGACTGGCCGCCAAGATAGCTCAGCGTAAGCGTGGTAGCCGGAGAGAACCGGTAGCGCAGCTTCGCGAGTTCGGCTGTTTGATCGAGATTTCCGGAGAGTGTATAACAGCATGCGACTAACGGATACTGGGTCGTAATATTGCTGACGGTGCCGGGAACAGTCGTGCTGCTTGCATTGCCTTGCAATGACTGACCATTAATGAAGCCGCCGGACGGGTCGAAATAAACCTGTTTACCGCTCAGCGCCGAAGGGTTGTACGAGGTAGCAAAATCGAGGACGAATCCCAAGCGGCCGACGGTATCGGAAAGGTCAAAATTCGTGAGCGATCCACCACGGTTGTCAACTCCCAACAGCAGCTGGGTGACGGGCGTTAGCGTCGGGTCCTTTGTGCGAAAATTGGTGGTGCCGCCGATAGCATTATTGACCTCGGGTGCATCGGCGCCGGGTCCCTTGACGACCTCGACGTCGCTAAACATAAACGTGTTGAGGAACGTCGTTACGTTGTCGCCATATTGGCCTACGGAGATGGGATGGCCGTCGATGAGCGACGCGGTTTCGTATGATGTTGCGTCGCGAATGTTCGGGATCGTGATCGCGCCCGGTGCCGCGGCGTTGGCCGAGTTTGAAGGAAACGAAATCTGCAGTCCGGGGATCTGGCTGAGGACGCGCGTGACCTGTGGCTGCGCTTGATCGATGAACGTTTGGGTGGTCACGACGTTCACCGAGGCTGCCGATGTATTGAGGGCACCTCGTCCCCTCGCGCGCACGCTGGCGATGGTGCGCAGCGAAGAAAAGGTCTCATGTCCCATGGTGACCGCTAAATTGGAAGTCTGGCCAGCGATGAGCACGACATCGTTTTGAACGGCAGTGGTGTAGCCTGGCTTGGAAACCGAGAGGGCGTAGACGCCGGGCGTCACGCTGGGGAACGAAAAGCCGCCCCTTTGGTCGCTAAACGTCGTTTGTGTCGTCGGACCCCGCAAGCCGACGGCGGCGTTGGCAATCGGCGCGCCCGTTTCGTCGACGACGGTTCCGATGACCGACGCGGTTGACTGCGCCGGAGCGGCGACTGGAAAAGAAAAAAGCAATGCGGCAACTGCAAAGCTGACAAAAGCTATCTTTTTCAACTATCTACTCCCTCTATGGCGACCTGATTCCGAATAACTGCCCAATTCCTTCCAGGCTCGCTTGGCATATTCCGGGACCATTGGGCGAAGGAAAGCTAATTCTTGCGCACAACGTGCGCAGCAACGTGAAGAGAGACGCCAGGATGTTATTTCGCACCGGCGCGCTGCTGCTCTGGGGTGTTGCCGCGATGTGGGGCACCCTGTCGCCGGCATCGGCGTGGGGCCCCAAAGGCCATTTCATCATTAACCACTTGGCGGCCGCATTGCTGCCGCCAAGTGTTCCGGCGTTTATGCGAACGCCGTCGGCAATAGCAGAACTGACATACTTGGGTCTGGAGTTGGACCTACTAAAAGGCGCCGGAACTGAATGGGACGCGGAACTCGATCCCGGTCACTACCTCGACATAACCGGTGACGGGAAGCTCGAGGGCGGATTGCCTTTGCGCAGCTTGCCCGCGACCCGCGAAGCATACGATGCCGCCTTGCGCGCCCGTGGAACCGACCAATATAAAGTCGGCTATCTGCCGTACTCGATCGTGCAGGGCTGGGAGCAGCTGCGCATGGTCTTTGGTTACTGGCGCGTAGATCATTACGAAGCTGCGCACGCGGCTACGCGAAGTTTGCGCGCGACTGCGGCGACTCGCGCGAACGTCGAAGAACAACTTGCGCTGCGCGATGCCGGCGTCTGGGGACACTACGTCGCCGACGCATCGCAGCCGTTGCACGTGACGGTGCATTTCAACGGTTGGGGCAGGTACCCCAACCCAAAGCGGTTCTCCAATTCACCGCATTTGCACGATCTATTTGAAACGGATTTCGTCAACCGGTTCGTCACCGAAGCGAATGTTGCGAAACGCATGATGCCGCTGTCGCTGTCGCCTCCGGCGACCTTGGTAAGCCAAAAAACCGTCATGGATGCAGTCGAGCGCTACTTAATAGCCTCAAACGACACCGTGACCGAGCTCTACACAATCGAAAAATCCGGCGGATTTAGGGCAGGGACACCGCAAGCGAAAGCGTTTACGGAAGGACGTCTGGCCTTCGGCGCGAGCGAACTTCGAACGCTGATCGTGTGGGCTTGGGAAGACAGCATCAACGAAACGATTGGTGATGATCTGCCGCAGCGCGTGCGCGATATCGTGCAAGGCAAAGTGCCGTACAAAGGACTGCAATAACGATCCTTGACGCAGCCATTGGTTTTGCCGCCCAATGGCTGTTAGCTGTTCCGCTCATGCTGGTGCTTTGGGTCATTGGGACGCGTCGGGCTTGGCGGTTGGACTTAACCGAAGCGATCCTCGCCGGGCTGGTGACCATTGCCTTTGTGAAGATTGCCGGCGTCGCGTTTTTTCATGCGCGCCCTTTTGTAGCGGGCGCGCGATCGCCGCTGGTTTCGCATGCTGCTGACAATTCTTTTCCGTCGGATCATTTGGCTGCATGCGGGCTGGCAATCGGCTATCTATGGACGCGTAACAGGACGTTTGCCGTCGTTGCCGGGTGCTGCGCGGTGCTCATCGGCGCGGCGAGAGTCCTCGCGGGTTTGCATTGGCCCGTCGACGTCATTGCCGGCGCGCTGCTCGGGATAGCTGCGGTTGCCATCGTACGCGTAACAGCATTGCGCTTTTGGTCGTTTCCGCGAATGCCTGAACCCGAAAAATGGACCGACGTCTAGCGCGCTTTCCGTTTATGCAGCGTCACCATATTGCCTTCAGTATCGTGGATCGCCGCCATTGTGCAGTTCGGCGTCTCGTGCTCCATCAGAATCGGAATTCCGCGCTCGTTTAACTTCGCGAGGGCCGCGTCGAGGTCGTCCACCGCGAAGAGAATGCCGTTGCTCGGTTGAAACGGCATGACGGTTCCGCCGCCACCCCACAAGCCGAAAGTCGTTCCGTCGGGGAACTCGTATTCAGCCCCGCGGTTATCGGGATACACGAGGATCGGCTCTAAACCGAAGACATCGCGATAAAATGCGATCGCGCGAGCGCCGTCTTTCACCATATAGCCGCTGAGGTCCATTCCCTTTATTGTGATCATAGCGCCTTTCTAATTCCAGGCCTGGATAATTGCTTTTGCGAGTTTACCGATGAGCAGTTGCCCTGCGTTGTCGGCCGTCCAACTCTGGTCTCTATTGTCATAAGTAAACGCAGAAATAATCACGGGACCATTGGGCGCGTACACGACGCCCACATCATTGCGCACATCGTTCAATGCACCGGTTTTGTTTGCGATCTGCAGATTCGAAAGATAGCGTGGAATGTCGTTCTGATCGAATTGACCCTTTAATATTCCTAACGCCGCATTGCAGAGTGATTGCTCCTCGGGTGTCGGCTGCGGGGGCGCGCCGGCTGCCGCCAAGTTGCACGTGGCAAAGCGTTGCATGACGGTGGCCATCTCGTGCGCCGTCGTTTTTCCGAGACCAAACTTCGGCTGATCCGCGGGTACCGGGCCGGACGCCGCCTGAAATACTTTCTTATAGAGCCACGTGTTCTGCAGGCCCATCCACTGGATCCGATTGTCGATATTCTGCAATCCCAAGTGGTCAATGACCAAATTGGTCGCCGTATTATCGCTTAGGTCGATCATCAGCGTGACGGCGTCTTTGAACGTCAACGGCATCGGCGTATCAAAGAGTCGCAAAACACCCGAACCGATCACCTGATCGGTTTTTTGCAACGTCAGACGATCGTCCCAATGGACCTGGCCGGACTCCAGTTGTTTGAGCGCTTCGAAAAGAACGGTGAGTTTGATGACCGATGCGGTGGGCACCGGCGTGTCGGCATTGATTGCGATTGTCTTGCCAGTCTTCAGATCGACCGCATAGAGCGCGACTTTTCCTTGATACGATGCGATCGTTTGCGTCAGCGCGCGCAGAAGCGTGCGATCCGGCTGAGAAGGTGCCGGGCGCACACAGCACAGCGCGAAAACAATTGCAATCAGGATTCTCATATTTCAGCCTCCGGCAATGGCGCCGACGATCAACAGCGGTTCCTCGCCCGCGATCACGGCCGGCGGTAAGGGCGTTTCGGCCGATTCGTGCGAAAGGTCGCGTGCGCACGCGAAAAAGCGAATGAATGGACGGCGTTTGTGCGTCGTGTGATCGCGTATCGCGCCGCGCAGCATCGGATATTCGCGCTC
>DASYYA010000161.1:0-2699 GCA_035934355.1 Candidatus Rubrimentiphilum sp.
CGGACATTTGCGGCGATCGTTTGTCGCAAGCCTAACCAGCTGCCGCGCTCGGCGCTGGCCGACGGCAAAAGATGTACAAAATCATCCAGAGCAATTAAGTACATTGCATTGGGATAGATCGATATCGCCACATGAGAATTGGCATCGAGCGTTCCACCGGGAATGTCCTCGGCTTGCACGTCGCCCCAATCGATGGTCGTCCCGGCGGTGACCAATCCGTAGCGCGTATCGAACTTTGCCGTGTGCACGAAATTCAACGCCGCACGTAAACGTTGAAGCACGCTAACGCCCTTAACGGTCTCATTTAAGAACCCGTGATCGTGCGTGCACGTTACGTATTCGAAAACTGCTTGAACGAGCGAGCTTTCCTGATCGGATTCAACCGTGCCCTTGGGATCGAGCACGCCGTCAAGAGAATTCGTTTTGAGATCCGGCGGGAGCGTATCTTGATAGGCATCGGAAATGCCGCCGTCGGCATCCTGCAGCGCGAGAAATGGAATCAGCCGCGCTTTGAGATCCGCAGCCGGGCGGACTTCGCATGCAACCGCCAAGAACGTTGCATAATCCCGAATGAAGACCGGGCTGTAGATCCCGACTCCGGCGGAAAATCCCGTGCGCATGAGCGCCTGCGCCATTGCGTGTACTGTAGTCATTCGGGAGTCGCTCGGAATGATTTGTGAGAGCGTCTGCGTCGCCAGAACCGCCAGAAAAACGAGGTTACTCTTCGCCGTCAAAATAATCCAAGGGTTCGGATCGCATTAACCGCCGCTGCGGCGAGTACACGATCCATTTGTCGCTATCGGGGTAGTAACACGATTCGCTGATCGGGTTGTCGGCGATCACGTACACGACGAGATCTTCCTTGCCGTCGTTAATAAATTGGTGCGGCTCGTTGGGTTTGAAAAGAATCGCATCGCCGGGTTCGACCCGCGTTTTGCCGCCGTCGTGGCGCAGACTCCCTGATCCGGAGATCACATGGTAGAACTCCCATTGCTCGCTATGCGAATGGTACGGATACGGAACTTTACCGGGCGGAATGCGCATGATCTCGACGTCGAACGGATGGCGCTCCATCAAATCGGTTGAATGCCGTTTGCGGCCGAGCGCTTCGGATATCTGCCGTCCGGCAGCTTCAAATCTTCCTTTGGGCGAACTCCAGGTGATCTCGGGAACATCTCTGGTGTTTACTTTAAGCACGCTTGTACGAGCTCCGAACGGTTTCTAGAAACGTATTGCCGCGCGCGATCTCACCGTTACGCATGAGCACATCCACCTCAAAGCCCGGGTACACGGGCCGAAAGCGGCGCTCTTTCCAGCCGCGAACCGTCATGCGCCCGGGCGCCTTCTGCGCAAACCGGCCCGCATAGCCGGGAATGCCGGTGCGGTCGCCCCGCAAGTCCCGGCGCCCCATCTCCGTGACAAAGGCCACGCGAAAGCCCTCTACGCGGTGGATTTGGTTCTCGACGCGCTCGATAGTAGCCACGGTCCAAAACGTGCGCCTCCGGCAGGGGCTTCCCTTCAGCTAACTATCAGCCAATTATCAGGCTCGGCTGCTATGCAAACACCGAAGGGGTGCCGAACGTTAGCAGATAGATGACACACGGCCTTTACCGGCGCGCGGCTTTTGTTACCGCCGCCTTTTTCGCAATCCAGGGAAGCGCCCTCGCGCAAGGCACCGCTGCGGGCGACCTGCGCCAGAGTTACGACCTGCTTTCGAGTACGTACTATTCGACGGTAGAGGCGCAATCGTTGCTCGACGGCGCACGCAAGGGATTGATCGCCGAAGCCCAGAGTCACGGTCTGCATATTACGCTGCCGGGGCTTCGCGTGCGCGGTACGGACGCGGAAAACGTCGCAGAGGTCGCAAGCGCGATTGCGCGCGCCGAAAATTTGACGCACGAATCGGAAACGCAGCTCACCTACGCGGCGATCTCGGGGATGGCCAAATCGCTGGGCGATCAATATACGGCGTTCTTTACGCCTGATGAATATCAAAAATTCAACGACGCGCTCGATCCGCAGAAGATTGTCGGCATCGGCGTGCTAATCGAACCCGATCCGGTCACCAAATACATTCGCGCGTACTATGTCGTGCCGGGAACGCCGGCCGATAACGCGGGGATCCAAGCAGGTGACGATTTTGTGGCGGTCGACGGCAAATCGACCAAAGGATTCACGCAAGATCAGGCGGTGAAGTTACTGCGCGGCGAGAGCGGCACAACCGCCCATTTGCAGATGCAACGCCCCGGACAACCGGTGCAAACACTGGCGGTCGTGCGCACCAACGTGCAGCCACCGACGGTCATTTTCAAGATGCTTCCGGAGCAGATCGGTTACATTGCGATCCTCACCTTCGGTCGCGAAACCCCAGATCAGTTCGCGCAAGCGCTTGACCGGCTGCAATCGCAGGGCGTACGCGCGTATGTGATCGATTTACGCAATAATGGCGGCGGCTATGTGAACTCCGCGCTCGATATCAGTGCCAAGTTCGTGAACGACGATCCCTTGCTCACGATCGAAGAGCGGGGCTCGCACACGTATACGGTGCAAGCGCCCGAAGACGCAGTCCCGCGCAAACCGGTAACGATTCTGGTCAACCGCTACACCGCATCGGCGTCGGAGATTACCGCCGGAGCGCTTCAAGATGACGGCATCGGCGTGCTCGTGGGTGAGCGGACGTTCGGCAAAGGCGTCATGCA
>DASYYA010000168.1:0-13971 GCA_035934355.1 Candidatus Rubrimentiphilum sp.
ATATGTCGGCGGCGGCGATCGAGCGGCGCATCGGCGGCGAGCAAAGCTATCTTTCGAAGTTCCAAGCGTTCGATCCGAAGTCGCTCAGTGTCGACGACGCGCTCGACCGTACGCTGATCCTCAACTCGATCCGCGACGACCTGCTCTCGACGACGACCTTACAAGATTGGCGGCACAATCCCGACGTCTACACCGGTCTGGCAAGCGGCAGCGTCTTCATCCTGATTAGCCGTGACTTCGCGCCGCTTGCAAGGCGATTAAAAGAAGCCATCGCGCGCGAACGCGCGATCCCCAATCTCATCGCGCAGGCCAGAGCTAACCTGACGACGGTTGATAGCGCCACGCAAGAGATCGCTGGCGAACAAGCGGGTGGCGCGATTGGATTCTTCTCGCAGACTGTCCCGCAAGCGTTTGCGGCTGTGCACGACGCCGCATTGCAAGCGCAATTGAAGAGCGCCAACGGCGCTGTCATTAACGCGCTGCAATCCTACGTCGCGTTTATTAAAGCGATCAAACCGTCCGGGACATTCGCCATCGGTGCAAACGCCTACGAGAAGCGCTTGCAATACGAAGATGCGCTCAATATGCCTGTGGCCCAATACCTAGGCTACGGCGAACGCGCGCTCGCGCAAACACGCGCGTGGTTTATCGCCACCGCCAAGAAGATCGACCCCAACAAAACGCCGGCACAAGTGTATGCTTCGCTCGCGAAAGTGCATCCTAAACCCGATCAGCTCTTGCAGGTCGCACGCAATGACCTGGTGCGCCTGCGCAGTTTCGTCATCACCAAGCACATCGTGTCGTTGCCGCCCAACGCCAACATCCAAGTCATACCGACGCCGCCATTCGCACGGGCCTTTATTACGGCGGCCGAGGATTCTGCCGGACCACTAGAAACGGTTTCGACGCAAGCTTATTACTTTGTGACGCCCGCCGATCCGAGCTGGCCGTCCGCAAGGCAAGAAGGCTATCTCGCGCAGTTCAATGACTATCAATTTCCGATCATCTCCGCGCACGAAGTCTATCCCGGCCACTTCACCAATTTCACAATCGATCGGGGATTAAAACTGAGTCTAACGCGGCGGCTCTCGTTCAGTTCGGAGTTTGCTGAAGGCTGGGCGCATTACGACGAACAGATGGTCGTCGATCAAGGCTGGGGCAACGGCGATCCGCATGTGCGTCTGGCGCAGCTCGAAGAAGCGCTTTTGCGAGAATGCCGGTACGTCGTCGGCGTGAAATTACATACCGCCGGTTGGACGCTGAAGCAAGCCGAAGACCTGTTCATGGGACAGTGTTTCCAAACGCCGGCGGTCGCGCTGGAAGAAACGATGCGCGGAACGCAGGATCCGATGTACGGCTACTACACGCTCGGCAAACTGATGATTCTTAAACTGCGCGCAGATTATAAAAAGAAGCTGGGCGCGGCGTACACGCTAGAAAAATTCCACAACGCGCTGCTCGCGCACGGCGATCCGCCGATTCCGTTGGTTCGCCCGTTTATCTTAGGAAAGGCGGACGACGGCAAACCGCTCTAGGAATTAGGTTCCTAGCGTTTATCGCAGACGCTGTGCGTCTTGATCTTCTTGCCCATCACATTGCCGGCAACGTCAATCGAATAACGGGTTGGCGTTAAGCGAGCATACGTGACCGCGAGCGCCAGTTTCGGCGGATAGACTGCATGAAACGCGATCTGGCTGGTTCCCGATCCGGTTCCATGCAGTACGTCGTTGGTTCCCAGCGGTGACAGATCGACGGAAATCCAGGTGCTATCAGCTTTGTTATAGGTGACGGTATGTTCGGCGGTAGCTTGGCCTTTCTCACTGTCGGTTGCGCGTAGCCATGTTCCACTGAATAGCGGCGTCCAGTCTTCGTTAAAACGCGCAGCTGTGCCGCCGGTTCGTATGCAGGTCCAATGTCCGCGCAAGTTCGCGGCCACCAACGGCGAGGCGGCCGGCGGTTTCGCGGCCTGAACGGTTCCGACGCCCAGCGTTAAGAGTATGGCGGTAGAGAAAAATCCATTTCGTAGCATGGGTGCGAGGTTCGCGCCTTGTTAGTATGGCCCTCGCGGCACGCGCATTCGCATTGCTATCCACGTAAAGATTAGCGCCGCGATAATCTGCGTTACGACACAGAAAACGACAACGCCCGTCAACGATCGCGTGTACAGCACCCCGATGACGGCGCTGCCCGCAAACCACGCGATACCGTATATCCCGGTGAAGATGCCGTACGACGACGGTCGCCGGCTCGCCGGAACCATATGCGCGACCGCTGCCGGAATGATCGACTCGTGCACGCCCATGCCCAAGCCCCAGACTGCTGCGCCCGCCAGCATCAGCCAAAAGTTTCCCAGAAATGCAAGCGGTGCGAAGGCTGCAGCCAGAACAGTCAACGGAACGAGCACGATCATGCCAAACCGGTCGAAGAGTTTTCCGAAGAGTAACGAGCCGCCACCGCTCACGGCCATCGCAGTCGCGTAGAAGATCGGAATAGACATGGCGGCAACGCCATGGCGCGCAAAATGGTATGCGATCAACGAGTAGTCCGCAAAACCGGCGGCCACTAATGCGGCGCCCGCCAAATAGATCCAAAAGATTGCGGGTAGACCTTTCCCCTGTACGTCGCTGCGCTTCGCTTCGAGGTCTTGCGGCCGCGGATAAAGTGCGCGAGCCGTTATTACCAACGCGAGCGTAATAATTGCCGGAACCGCCAAAACGGCAAACGCTTGTGAATAGGAATGCCGAACCGCAAGCACCGCTGCGATCACCAGCGGACCGACCAGTGCTCCAAATTGATCGAGCGCCTCGTGCAAGCCGAAGCCCCAGCCAAAGCCGATCTCTTTGGAGGCCGATGCCAGCATTGCATCCCGAGGCGGATTGCGTGTTGCTTTGCCGACGCGTTCCAAGAGAATGAGAACCGCTGCAACCTGCCAGCTGCCCGCAATCGCGAGCAGCGGCACGGAAACCATTTGCACGACGTAGCCCGCGATCGTAATCGCCCAAAACTTTCCGGTACGTTCGCTCAGTGGTCCTGACAGCAGCCGCAATCCGTAACCCAGCAGCTCGCCGCTGCCCGCGACGGTGCTGACCACAAAAGCGCCGGCGCCCAGAAGCCCCAGGAACGGTCCGGTGACGCTGCGCGCGCCCTCGTAGACGAAATCCGCAAAAAAGCTGATGATTCCGATGAGGATGACAAACTTGAATGCGCCTCGCGTTAGACTCACGTGACCCCCTCGCGTACGAGCATTTCGCGATAGATTTCTTTGACGCGATCGAGCGTGTCGATTTCGCTCGGCGGTTTGTCGTCACGGATTCTTACGATGCGCGGAAAACGCAGCGCAAAGCCACTGGCATGCAGATGGCTCGGCTGGATGATATCGAACGCGACCTCGAGCACGATTTCCGGCTCTACAGCAATCGCGTACTCGCTGCGTTGAGGAAGGCGGTGCTCCAAAAACCACTCCGTCAGCTGCGCAATCTCGGCGTCGGTTAACCCCGAATAGGCTTTGCCGATTGGAAGCAACTCGCCGTTATCTCCGCGGACGGCAAAGGTGTAATCGGACAATACTTTGGCGCGTTTCCCATGGCCCCACTCCACTGCCACGACGACGACGTCGAGCGTTGAGAGCTCGCGCTTGAGCTTGAGCCACCATTTCCCGCGTCGCCCGGGATGGTACGGCGAATCGCTGCGTTTGAACATAATGCCTTCATGTCCGCGTGTGCGCGCATCTTCGAAGTATTCGTGAATTTCTGCTTCTGTCACGCCTTCCGCGAGCGGCTTAAAAGCGGCAGCGCTGACATTGTTTCCGGGCTGAACGTATTCCGCCAGCCGTTCGCGCCGTACGATGAGCGGCTCGTCAATCAAGAATTCGTCTCCGTCAGCGAGCATGTCAAATGCATAATATGCAACCGGAACTTCGTCGAGTAACTCGGCATCGATCCGTTTGCGCTGTAAGCGCGCCTGCAGAGAGCGGAACGGCAACACATTGCCGTCGCGTTGTGCCACAATCTCGCCGTCGAGCATGAAGTCGCCGGGAACCTGGCGCAGCGCCTCGGCGACCTCGGGATAGGATCCGGTCACGTCGTTGAGCGTGCGCGAGAACAAGCGCACGCGTGCGCCCGACTTATGCGCTTGCGCGCGTATTCCATCGAACTTGTCTTCGACCAGCCAGGTACCGGAACGCAAATCCTTGTACTGCGAACCATAGGCGATCGGCGTTGCGAGCATAAATCCAATCGGCGAACCATACGACACTCGAAGCTCTCGCAGCTCACCCGCGCGCGCTGCGACCGCTACCCGCCCCACATCACCGGCCGCCATCACCGCGCGCCGCACTTCATGCGCGTCGCAAGTAAACGCCGCGGCAATTGCGTCGGCAACCAACCCTTCGCGTAAACCGATGCGCAAGTCGCCGGTCATGATCTTAATGACGAAGGTCGCTTCGGTCGCCTGCGTGCACGCGCGAAGGATGCGTTCGCATAAGGCTTCGCGTTTGTGGCCGGCAGCTTTTCCGCTAGCCGATGCGATCGCTTCGAAAAGCGTGTAGAGCGAAGCGGGCGCGAGTGTCTCCGAAAATAGCGCGAGGTCCATTGCCGGCCGCACGAAGGGGCCCAGCGCCGCGCCCAAATCGCCGTGGTCGCGATAGGCCGCAGGGAAATCGAGCTCGTTGACCCCCCACGCAGTTTTTGCGGCGCCGACGATCGTGCGCCATCCGATTCCGAGACTGCGTTCATCGCGAGCGGCAAACGGATTGCCGGTAAAGAAGCGCGCCGCGGCGCTCAGATCGGCATTGTCGAGTGAGCGCATGTAGCGGGCGAGCAGTGCAATTTTTTCCAACTTCCCGGCTCGCGCTGCAATCGCGGCGCACGTTTCGCCGAAACGAATCATCGGGGTTTATGGCAAGTCGATACGATAAAACGGAATTGCATCGACCCACATTCGTTGTGCTTTGCCGCCGGCAAAGGTGTCGAAACGGACCGTGCTCGGGCCCAACCTGTAGGTGCCATTTTTGTTGGCACTCAGCGCCGCCGCGCCATCGAGCGTCAGCGTTCCTTTTAGGACGATTACCCGGCTAGCGAAGCCGATACCCCATTGTTGATCCGATTCATATCGCCCGGTCAACTGACCCCATGAACGCGGATAATTGAAATGCTTCGCCCCTCTGTATGCAGAGCTCACAAACCACTGATCTCCCGAGAAGACTTCATCGAACTTGCCGGCGCTGTTGCGCGCGAAGCGCAGCCCAAAAACTGCAAAACGCGGATCGTCCACAAAAAAGGTTCGACCCCCGCGCGGATAGAGCGTCTTAGTTCCATTCGGCGTTTGCAACGCCAGATGATTTCCCGACGCGCTGAATACGAGACTCGAGCCGTCAGGCGCAGTATACGTTCCGGCGAAACGCGCAGCATTTGGAACGAGCGTGCGATCGACTTGGGGCGGAATTGCCGGCAGTGGTTGCCCCATGCTTTGCGCGCGCAGGACCTGCATTGCGTATAAGACGATCGCGCACGGATGCAACGGCGCTTCGATGAGATTGGACATTGCGATGACGCCGAAGCCGCGGGTGATGTTGGTTTCCATGCAAGCGGTGTAGCCCGCGACGCCGCCGGTGTGCGCGACGATTTTGTCTGTGCCTTCGCGGTGGATGCCCAATCCGAACGCGTACTGCCGGTAGATCAATGGCGCTTCCGCAAGTTCGGGCGCGACCGGTCCGGCCGGTGTGCCGTTCATCGAGTCGGGTGTCGTCAGCAACGCATAGCTCGATTGTGAGAGCACGCGCTTTCCGGCGTCGTTGACGCCGCCATTTAATAGGAAGCGCATGTATTTCGCCATGTCCTCAGGCGTTGAAATCACCGAGCCGGCGGGATCGACAAAGTCGCCGGCGCCCGTAGCGACCAGCCGCGGATGCTCCGGCATAATACGATTCATGTCTTCGAACGCGTAACCCGTCGCCGCATCGGCGAACGTCTGTGGACTAAAAACCGGCGAGCTGCGCGTCATGCCGAGCGCATCGAAAATGCGCGCCTGCAACGATTGCGCCCAGGGACGGCGATCGATCGCGGCGAGAATCGCACCGACAGTCGCGAACCCGTCGTTGGAATACGACCACTTCGTCCCCGGAGTGAAGATCGTGTGCGCGTAGCGCAACGCGGCGACACTGTACAGATAACCTGGCGCAAAGCTGTAATCGTCGGGAAGGCCGGCCGTGTGGGAAAGCAACTCATGCACGAAGATCGGTTTACCGCCGGAATTGATCGAAAACCATGGCAAATAGACAGTCACGCGTGTTGCCGGATCGAACCGCCCTTCATCACGCAGCTGCAACAGCGCACTCGCGGTCATGCCTTTGGTGATCGATCCGATCGGAAAGCGCGTCGCAACGGTTACCGGCTCGCGTGAGTCGAGATTTGCATAACCGGCCGTAATGATACGAAGGGTGTGGATGCGGCCGGTGATCGCAACCGACATGCCGGGAGCGCCTTGTGCCGCCATCGCTTGAGGCGCGTATGCTTCGATTTGCGCCAACGCTTCTGCCATCGTGGGCGCGTTTGCGGCGCGAACCGGAAGCGCCATCCACTGCGCTGCCTGTATTGCGATGAGTGCCGCGATTCCAAAAGAGCGCAAGCGATACATTTCTGGCGACGATCTTCGGTGGGCTCCGGGTGCAGCCTTTGACGCCGAGTTGCGGTTGTGTGTTTCCATGAGCCGCATTTATGAAAACTTAGCCGATTCGTTCGGCAACACGCCGCTGGTCAAACTGCCGCGCTTGGCCAAGGGCTTGCCCGGGACACTTGCCGTGAAAATGGAGTCATTCAATCCCGCCGGCTCGGTGAAAGATCGCATTGGGATTTCCATGATTGAAGCCGCCGAGCGCGACGGCCGGCTGCGCCCCGAGACCGTGATCATCGAACCGACCAGCGGCAACACCGGCATTGCGCTTGCATTTGTCGCCGCAGCCAAAGGATACCGGCTCATTTTAGTAATGCCGGACACGATGACGATCGAACGCCGGAATTTGCTCAAAGCTTACGGAGCGCAAGTCGTGCTAACGCCCGGCGCCGACGGCATGAAAGGCGCGATCGCGAAAGCGGCCGAGATTCATGCATCCGATCCGGCCAAGTATTTCATGCCCGGACAGTTTGAAAATCCGGCGAACCCGGAGATCCATCGCAGAACGACGGCCGAAGAGATTTGGCGCGACACCGACGGCCGCGTGGACGTCTTTATTTCCGCAATCGGCACGGGCGGCACGATTACCGGAGTTGGTGAAGTGTTGCGGTCGCGCAAACCCACCGTAGAGATCATTGCGGTTGAGCCGGCAGCATCGCCGGTGCTATCGGGAGGGCAGCCCGGCCCACATAAAATCCAAGGCACCGGGGCGGGTTTTGTGCCGGCGATTCTCAACACGAAGATCTATCAGGAAGTCATTCGCGTCACCGATGCTGACGCAATTGCAATGACCCGGCGCGCGGCGCGCGAAGAAGGCATGCTCGTCGGCATTTCTTCGGGCGCAAATATTTGGGCCGCGTTGCAAGTAGCGCAGCGGCCGGAATCGAAGGGCAAACTCATCGTGACCGTTGCATGCGATACCGGCGAACGCTATCTCTCAAATCCCGTTTTTGCCGAACAAGATACGCCCATCGTTGAAACCGCGCTCGTCTAGCTCAGGCGAGCCGTTCGTCGAAGTGACGCGCGGTGATGCGGTAGAATCGGTCCATCATGTCGCCGCTTGCGCAGTCGCTGCGAGCGGCGAAGTGATCTTATCCGTCGGCGAGATCGACGTTCCCGTTTTTTTACGTTCGAGCGCGAAGCCGTTCATTGCCGCGACGGTGATCGCCGCGGGCGCACGCGAACGTTTTGGTTTGGAACCGCGCGAGATCGCCGTGATGGCGGGATCGCATGCGGGCCAGCGATTTCATGTCGACGCGGTACGTTCGATCTTGCGCAAGATCGATATGCCAGAGAGCGCGTTGCAATGCGGTGCGCATCCACCCTACAACGCGCTGGCCGCGAAAGAACTCGAGGACGCCGGCGTCACGCCAACCGCGATCCATAATAACTGTTCGGGAAAACACTCCGGCATTTTGGCGCTCTGCAAAATTCTGGGCTCCGATCCCGCCACGTATATGGATCCCAAAAACCTCGCGCAACAACGCATTCTCGATTTTTGCGCGCGCATCTCGGATGTGGCCATTGACGCGCTGACGATCGCGATTGATGGTTGCGGCATACCGGTGTACGCCGTTTCCTTACGCAACGCGGCGCTTTCATTCGCACGGCTCGCGACACTCGAGGGTGTGACTGCAGAAGAGGCTGCCGCCTTGAAGGTCGTGCGCGAAGCCATGGTCGCTTTTCCGGAATACGTGAGCGGAACCGGTGAATTCGACGCGCGCCTGATGCAAACGGCGGCGGGATCGCTTGCATGCAAAGGCGGCGCCGAGGGTGTTCACGGAACGAGCCTGCTCGAAAGCAACATCGGGTTGGTCTGCAAGGTTGTCGATGGAGCTGCCCGCGGCCGCGCGCCTGCGGTGCTCGAGCTGCTGGAGCGTCTGAACGCACTTTCCGAGGCCCAGCAGACCAAACTGGCCGACTTCGCCCGGCCGATAGTATATAATCGAGCTGGGCGCGCAGTCGGAGAAATTCGCGCCCGGAGCATGAACGAGAACATTGTCTGATTATCTGCAACGCTTAGGCGAGCGGGTGCTCGTCTTCGACGGCGCTATGGGTACGCAAATCATGGCGCTCGAACTCACCGCCGAAGATTTCGGCGGTGTGCGTTATCAGGGCTGCAACGAAGCTCTTGTTCTCGCGCGTCCCGACATCATCCGCGACATCCATGACAAGTATTTAGCGGCCGGCGCCGACGTCATCGAAACCGACACGTTCACTGCTTCGCGGTTGAAGTTGGACGAGTATGCGCTGGGCGATCGCACCGTCGAAATTAATACGACGGCTGCGCAAATTGCACGCGCAGCGTGCGACGCAGTCAGTACGCCCGAGCATCCGCGGTTTGTGGCGGGATCGCTCGGCCCAACCGGCATGCTGATTTCATCATCCGATCCGTCGCTTTCAAAAATAACATTCGAAGAGCTCGCGGCGATCTACGGCGAGCAAGCACGCTGTTTGGTCGAAGGCGGTGTCGATCTCCTTATCTTGGAAACGATGCAAGATCTGCTCGAGCTCAAAGCAGCGATTGCGGGAATTACGCGCGAGTTCGACAAGGGGCTGCGGCGCGTGCCGATTCAGGCGCAACCGACGCTCATCACCGAAGGGCGCATGTTGCTCGGCACCGACATTCGCGCGATCGGCGCGGTTCTCGGCGCGCTGCCCGTTGATGTCATCGGCCTAAACTGTTCTACGGGTCCTGCGCAAATGCGCGATCCGATCCGGTATCTCTGCGAGAGTTCGGATCGCTTTGTCAGCGTCATTCCTAATGCGGGTCTGCCATTGATGGGCCCCAAAGGTGAAACGATCTATCCGGAAACCGCGGCCGAGCTGGCACGCGAGCTTGCGGAATTCGTTCGCGATTTTGGCGTGAACGTTGTGGGCGGCTGTTGCGGAACGACGCCCGAGCATATCGTGGAGCTGCGCGCGGCGGTAGATAGGTTGCACGAAGCCGGAAAGCGCGGACGCACGCCGGCGTCGCAGCCAAGGCAATTGGTGGCATCGGCGATGACCGCGATTGCGCTCGAGCAAGAGCCGCGCCCGCTGCTGGTCGGGGAGCGGATCAACGCGCAAGGGTCGCGCAAACTGAAGAAATTATTGCTCGCCGACGATTATGACGAGATCGCGCTGGTCGGTCGCGAGCAAGTCGAAGGCGGCGCGCATGCGCTCGATATCTGCACCGCCCTCACCGAGCGCACCGACGAAGACGAGCAAATGCGCTTGGTGGTGCGGAAGCTCGCGCAGTCGGTTGAAGCGCCGCTGGTTATCGATTCGACCGAGCCACGTGTCTTACAAACGTCGCTCGAAAATTACGGCGGCCGCGCCATTCTGAACTCGGTTCATTTGGAGAGTGGGCGCGCCAAGATCGATGCGGTGTTGCCGCTCGCCAAAGAACACGGTGCCGCCGTGATCGCGCTAACGATCGATGAAAGCGGCATGGCGAAGACCGCGCAGCGCAAGCTCGAGGTCGCCAAACGCATTTACGATATCGTTGTCGGCGAATACCGACTTCCGCCCGGCGCGCTGATCTTTGACGATCTCACTTTTACACTCGCAACCGGCGACCAAGAGTACATCGATTCGGCGATCGAGACGATCGAGGGCATTCGGCTGATCAAAACAGAGTTGCCGGGCGTGCTCACGTCGCTCGGCGTCAGCAACGTTTCATTTGGTCTCAAGCCGCATGCGCGCGCGGCGCTGAACTCCGTCTTTTTGCATCACTGCGTGCAAGCCGGCCTCGACCTGGCCCTGGTCAACGCGAAAGAGATTACGCCGTACACTGAGCTCGACGCGAAGGAGCGCGAACTCTGCGACGATTTGGTCCTGAATCGGCGTCCCGACGCGCTGCAGCGGATCATCGAGCATTTTGAGTCCGCCGGCTCGGCGCAAGGGATCGGCAGAGCGGAGAAGCTCGACGACGACTCCGGCGCGCCCCCGGAAGTTCGCATTCATAACGCGATTTTGCGCCGGCGCAAAGATGGCATCGAAGCGAAGATCGATGAAGCGCTAAAAACGCGGGATCCGGTTGCGGTCCTAAACGATATTCTCTTGCCCGCTATGAAAGAAGTCGGCGATCGCTTTGGCGCGGGAGAACTGATTCTGCCTTTTGTGTTGCAGTCGGCCGAAGTAATGAAGAAAGCGGTTGCGCACCTCGAGCAGTTTCTGGAACGAAAAGAAGGCGCCAGCAAAGGGAAAGTCGTGCTGGCAACGGTCTTCGGCGACGTGCACGACATCGGCAAGAATCTGGTGCATACGATCTTGGCCAACAACGGTTACACTGTCTTCGATCTCGGCAAGCAAGTGCCGATGAATACTATCCTGGATAAAGCGGTGGAAGTACAAGCCGACGCCATTGGACTTTCCGCGTTGCTCGTGTCCACGAGCAAACAAATGCCGGTCTGCGTGAAAGAGCAGGATACGCGCGGCCTGCAATTTCCGGTGCTCGTCGGGGGCGCTGCCATCAATCGCGATTTCGGACGCCGCATTGCGGTGCTCGATGAGGACCGTTTCTTTGAGCCGGGCCTTTTCTACGCCAAAGATGCATTCGAAGGATTGCAGATCATGGAGACCCTGACCGGCGATGCGAACGAGCGCGAGCGGTTCGTGCAGCGGGCAAAGACTGAAGCGCTGGCAGCGAGCGGGGCGCGGCCGGTTGCGGCTTCGAGCAATGGTGCGGTGACAGAATCCGCCGTCAAGAGCGAGCGTGCGGCGGTGCCGCACGCGCCCTTCCTCGGAACGCGCGTGGTGCGCGAGATCGATCCGGTGCAGCTCTGGTCGTGTTTTGATTTGCGCAGCCTCTACCGGCTCTCGTGGGGCGCAGCCAATACCAAAGGTGATGCATTCGAGAAACTCGTCCGCGAAGAGTTCGAGCCGCGCTTACATCGCTACGAACAAGTTGCGATCCGGGACGGTCTTCTGGAGCCACGGTTTGTGTATGGTTACTTTCCGGCTGCCGGCATGGCGAACGATGTGATCGTCTACGATCCGAAGGACGCAGCGCGCGAGATCGCGCGTTTTACCTTCGTGCGGCAAGCCGGTGGCGAACATCTCTCGCTTGCAGATTATCTGCGCGAACCGGAAAACGGCAAAGCGATTGATGTTGTGGCGCTGCAAATTGTGACCGTCGGGGCACGTGCAGCCGAGCGCATCGCGCAATTGCACGCGGCCGGCGAATATAGCGAATCGTATTTTCTCCACGGTTTTTCGGTGCAAAGCGCCGAGGCGCTGGCAGAGTATGCCCACCGGCAGATTCGCAGCGAGCTGGGCCTGCCGGCCGATCGCGGTAAACGTTATTCATGGGGCTATGGAGCGTGCCCGGATCTTTCGCAGCATGAAATTGTTTTCAAACTGCTGGATGCGACCAACGCCATCGGCGTACATTTGACCGAAGCATTTCAGATCGTGCCCGAACAATCGACGGCTGCGATTGTGATGCATCATCCGAAGGCGGCATACTTTAATGCCGCGGCCACCCGGGAACTCGAACCCGCCTAGGCGTAACCGAGCGGCATGCGCATATTTCTTGCAGCTGCCGCAGCCGCGATGTTGGCGGCGTGTTCCGGCGGAACCGGCAATTCAACTAAGACGACGACGGCGGTAACCGCCGCTCCGAGCCCGCCACCGGCGGGTCAAGTGATCAAGCTTGGCATCGATCTGCCGCTTTCGGGCGGTGATGCCTCCGTCGGTATTAGCACCGAGCAAGGTGCATTGCTTGCCATCGAACAGCTGCAAAAGAGCATGCCGGGTGGATTTGTGCTTTCTGATGAAGCGCTGGACGATTCCGTGCAAGGCGTACATAATGCGAGCCAAGGTGCTGCCAATGTCCGGAGCTTCGTTGGCGACGCTGCCGTGCTTGCGGTTGTCGGACCCTACAATTCGAACGTTGCAACCGCCGAGATTCCGATCACCAACGCGGCAAGCTTGGCGCAGATTGGGCCATCGGTTGTTGCCGATAGCTTGACGATCGGTCCCGCGGCGCAAACGCTGCGCCGCGCGAATCCGTCGCTGAATACATTTTTCCGCGTCTGCACGACCGATTCGCGCCAAGGCTCGGCGCTCGCGCAATTTGCGCGGACGCTCGGATACAAACGCGCTTATATCGTCGACGACAACGAAACCTACGGATTGGATCTCGCGAACCGGTTTGAGAAAGACTTTATCGCCGACGGCGGTTCGGTGATCTCGCACGATCATCTGGCCAAGAACACCCAAGATTTTCGATCGCTGCTGCTCAAAATCGCGGCCACCAAACCTGATATGGTCTTTTTTGGCGGCGTCACCAGCACGGGCGGCGGGTTAATGCGCAAGCAAATGTTCGACGTTGGCCTCGGCAAAGTGCCGTACTTCGGCGGCGATGGTTTGGCTGATTTGGCGACAGTCGCCGGCGCGCAATCCGACGGCAGCTATTACACATTGGCGGCCCCCAATGCCGCAAAGTTGCCCGCGGCGCAAGCATTTATCAAAGCGTATCGCGCCAAGTATAGCTCCGACATTGGCCCATATAGCGCCAACGCGTATGCGGCCGCACAGGTTGCAATTGTCGGCATCGAATCGGCAATCCGCCGCAACGGTAACAAGATGCCGTCGCGTCCTGCGGTCGTTAACGCGATTGCCGCAACGAAAAATCTGGCCACACCGATCGGTGCAGTGAGTTTCGATCGTTACGGCGATATTACGAATCCGGTGTTGAGCTTGTATGGCTTTAAGAACGGCCAATCGTACTTTATCCGCCAAATCCAGTTGAAGACGTAACTTTGCATGAATTCCTCGCGCAACTAATCAACGGCATTTCACTCGGCGGCATTTACGCGCTTATCGCGCTGGGCTATACGATGGTCTATGGAATCATCGGGCTCATTAACTTTGCCCACGGCGACGTATACACGCTCGGATCGTTTTTTGCGCTGACGATTTTAGCGGCGCTTGGCGTCTCCGGCGAGTTGCACGGCGTTGCGCTGGTCGTCGACGTCGCGATAGCGCTCATCGGCGCCGCGCTACTCTGCGGAATTGTCGGTGTACTCATCGAGCGGCTCGCGTACCGCCGCTTGCGTAATGCGCCGAGGCTCGCCCCGCTGATTACCGCGATCGGCGTCTCGTTTATTCTTGAAAACGTGATGCAAGCGTGGAAGGGACCGTCGCCGGTCCCGTTTCCGGCAGTCGTTCCGAATCCATCGTTTGCCTTCGCCGGCGTCGCCGTGAGCGTGCAACAAATCCTGGTAATCGGCTTAGCGATGGTGATGATGGTCGCGTTACAACTCTTTGTCCATCGTACACGTCTGGGGCGCGCGATGCGCGCGACCGCGCAAG
>DASYYA010000184.1:0-8747 GCA_035934355.1 Candidatus Rubrimentiphilum sp.
GGAGAGCACACGGCTGCCATCGGCGACGACTGCTGCCGACGTATCGTCGCACGACGTCTCGATTCCCAATAGCACCATGCGGAGTCGCGCCTTATGAAAACATTGGTGCCCTTCCTGTACGAAGGAGCGGTGCACCGGGGAGCGGTATCCCGGGGCCCTACGTGCTGCACACTGTTGCCATCAGCTTGAAGATCCCTGACAATACGGCATATAGCGCGCTCCAGACTTTGCGCCGTTTGGGCGTCGAGATCCAAGCCTTGGAACGCGCAGATATTTGGCAATTCGACGACCTCGAATCCGGCGAACGCATTGCCGAACGTGTACGGCGGACACAAACGCTGTTTAATCCGAATAAACATTCGGTCGAAGTGCGCGCGACGCACAAGCCGCAAGCCGGCGAGGCGTGGATCGAAGAGCTGACGCCCGCCGCGGGCGCCGGCTCGGGGAAGCACTACGTCGCCTGGCGTCTTTTTGAGGAGAACGGCAAAGCCGCCGAAACGGAAACGGTGAAGAGAGCCGTGGAAAAACTGCTTTGCAATCCGGCAATCGAACGAGCCATTCTCCATGAGTGACTACACGATCGCAACGCTGGGCTCGCATTCCGCGCTGCAAATCCTCAAAGGCGCCCATGATGAAGGATTTGCAACGCTTGCGATCGCCAATCGCGAGACCGAGCGGTTGTATCGCTCGTTCCGGTTCGTCGACGAAGTGATCGCAATCGAACGCTATCAAGATTTTCCCGCACTCATGCCGCAGCTGCAAAAGCGTAAACTCATCATCGTCCCGCACGGCTCGTTTGTGGCCTATCTTTCGCTGGACGAACACAAACAAATGACGATTCCGTATTTCGGAAATAAGTCGGTGCTCGATTGGGAAGCGAGCCGCGAACTCCAACGCCAGTGGCTCTCGCGCGCCGGACTGACGTTACCGCGCCAGTTTCAGAGCGGCAGCGAGATCGACCGTCCGGTGATCGTAAAACTCTACGGAGCGCTGGGCGGCAAGGGCTATATGTTCATTCGTGACAGTGCCGATTTTGAATCGCGGGCGGCGCATCTGAAAGAAGAGCACATCATCCAGGAATACATCATTGGCGTGCCGCTCTACATCCATTATTTTTTTTCGCCGCTCGAGCAGCAACTCGAAATCATGAGCATGGATCGCCGGTATGAAACCAACGTCGATTCGCTTGGACGCATTCCCGCTGCTGCGCAAGAAGGCATGGATGTGAGTCCCTCTTACGTTGTTGTCGGCAACTCGCCGGTCTCGCTGCGCGAATCGATGCTGGCTGAAGCGTATCGCATGGGCGAAGCGGTTGTCGCCGTGAGCAAGGAGATTTGCCCGCCGAAAGGACTCTTTGGCGCCTTTTGCATCGAGACGATCATTACGCCCGATATGCAGTTTTTCATTATGGAGATCTCGGCGCGGATCGTCGCCGGCACCAATCTCTTTATCGACGGGTCGCCGTATTCGTACCTCAACTACTCCGAGCCAATGTCGACCGGCCGGCGCATCGCGCGCGAACTGCGCAATGCGATCTTGACCGATCGGTTAGATCACGTGCTGGACGTCAGCTCCAAAATCCCGGGATTTGCGCATGAAGCTTGAAACGCACCAACGCCGGTCCCGAATGCAGCCCGCGAATGCGCACCTGCGCTATTCCATTATGAACCGGAACCGCAGTCGTCGCTCCGCCTTCAACTAATTGGGCGGCGCCGCCGACCTGGAAATACATCGTTCCGGAGTCTGATGCGGGTAAGCCGTCGCAATGGACCGTGACGGTTTGGATCTGTCCGGTTTCCGCGATGCCAATCGGCTCGGCGCGCAATTGCACGACGTCGGCTGGAATGTTATTGGTGGTCGTTTTGCCCGAACGCACGGAAAATGTGTGGCGTCCTAAGGGTGTATCATCCGCCAAGCGTGCTTGCGTTTCAAGATTGGATGCGGCGACCGTATCGACGTGCGCCGTCGATCCGTCCATCAACACATGTGAGTTCATGGGATTGGTTCCGCGAGTCTGCAGCGCAACGACATTGCGTCCGCCGGGTTCATACGCCGAGGATGCGCGTGTGATCGCTTCGCCTGAGGAAGGAACATTAGGAACCGCATCCGTCCCCGGAACAACGCCATGGGGTTCCACTAAGCATCGCGCAGCTTCGCTATCCGCTTTGCGATCGCGCGTAAAGTGCGTGAACAGTTCAAACGCCGCCGCATATGCCGGCAGCCGGAAGTTCAAATGCCCGTTGGGATCCACGATGGAGCGGAAGAAGTGATGGTTGCCTTTCGTATCATCAACCTGTACCAAAACCTGGCCGGATGGGCCGGACTGTTCTTGTTGCGGATCGATGACGGTCGCGACGATCTGCGATGTTGGTCCGGAGATGTTGGGGGCAAAGACTTGCTCGGTTCCGCCGCCATCACCGGTTTGTGGAACGGTTGGTATAAGTGAAGCCAGTTTGTTTATCCACTTATCTTGGCCCCAGTCGTAATCGCGGTCGATCGTTTTCTTGGGCGGCTCACCTTTTTTCTTTTCCGTCACGGTTTGATGACCGCCGGTATGCACCCAATGGCCCTCCGGCCCGGCTCCAAAGTACGTCTCGTCGTAGCTGTAGTCATCGGTCGTAGTTAAACCGGTGGTCATGTTCTCGGTAACGGTCGTCGTCGTCGAGTTGCGCTCGCCGGTTTTCCAGTTCGTCTTACGATGGTACTTCCGTGTTGTGCGCCCGATTGGCTTGCCGTTTTTATCCAGGTTTTCGTGAACGTGTGTCTCAGTGCGGTCGAGTTCGTGACCGTTGGGATCCGTTTTTACGACGGTCGTATCCACATTGGTCTGTGACGTGGCTCCCGGCTGCGCATTATTAGCGGGATTACCGTCGTTCAATGGACCCGACAGGTTGGTCGTGGTGGTGGTAGTGATGTTGCCATCGGCGTCGGTAGTGGTGGTAACCGTTTGCGTGCCGGTCTGCGTTCCATCGGTGATCTGCGTGGTCTTTTGAGCGGAAACCGGAGCGACGCAGGTAATCTGGAAAATAAAGATCATGGCAATGAGCAGTGCAGAAATGCGGGCATCCCGAGCGTTCATAAACGGCTCCTCTCGACCCAAAATCGCTTCGGCCAACGGCCCGAGCACGCCTTCGGTTGTCATGCCACGCAAGTTCCCGCAAGAAGCTGGGAATGGTGTTAGGCGATGTGGACTCTGATGAAGCTCGGCGCGCTGACGCTGGCGCTGATGCTCTTGCCGGCGGCGCCTGCACGCGCGGCTTTGATGGCCGACCCGGCCAAACTCTTCGCCCAGATGAAAGCGGCCTATGCCAAGGGAGACGCGCAAGGGTGGCCATTTTACGACCAGCAGTATTATCTCTCGACGATTTTTAACGCAGGGCGCGCGTATTCACTGCAGATGCCCAACGATCCGAACTACGGTAATTTGGCGCAACTGACCGTTGATATCGCGTCGGGGCTGCATTACGATCCGCTGATCAATCATGAAGCCGTTCCTTGGTGGGTGCGCGAGGCTGCGCTGTACGTACAGAAAAACAACCCCGATCGCAGCGAGCAAACCAAAGCAACAGAGCTTATCGCGCGCGTGGATGCGCTAGAAGACCCCAATACGCTCGCGCAATATGCCGACCAAGACGCGGCCGCCTTGCTCCAAGCATTTCCACACGATGCAACCGCGCAGCTCGAGCGAGTTGAGGCCAATTGGCGCGGCTGGCTGATTACGCATGACGCAACGTGGCGCAGCCGCGCATTCGCGCATGCGAACCAATCCGATTTTCCGATCGCAAATCTACCGGCGACGTGGGGTTCGGGGTTTTTAAATGACGTCCATAACGCGGCCGCCGGCTTCGGCGACTACACATACGCCGATCGCGAAAATGCGAATGCGATTGTGAAACGCATGCTCGCCGTGAAAGCACCGCCGGTTATCGCAAGCGTCGAGGCGCTTCCGGCCGATGTCTATCTCACGACGCTCGCACCCGCCGACGAATACTTCGGACCGATGGGCATGTCGATACTGGGAATTAAGAATGAACTCGGTCACGTCAACTATATGATCGGATACGGTTACACGACGCAAGAAAGCGGCCAAGCCGTCCAGATCGCCACCTCAATCGATGACCTCCATAAAGTGTATCCGCGAGACCGCGATCTGCCACAACTTCTGTTCCAGATGTATGAGACGCTTGGTAAGATCGATACGCCGGAGGCGAAGGCCGCGCAAACGCATGTGCGTGCAATTCTGACGGTTGAATACCAAGATACGTCGCAGGCGCGCCAGTTGCTGGCGCAATGACATTGAGATGCCTCTAGGCTTGCGGAAAGGTCACATTCGTGACCAGCAGTGTGCTTGAAAAAGCAGACGCGTTGGGATGTTTGGTGGGCTGCCAGCGAGCATCGATTTCCGAAATCCACCAAACGCCGGAAGCATACGGCTTAAAGGCATAGTCGATACTGGCATTCCAGCCATCCGGCGCTTCGTCGTACGTCAGCCGGCGCACCTGAAATGAGGTTTCGTCCACCCAGAGCGCGCGCAGCGGATAGTGATCGGGCGCATTCAGCGGCCGCAAGAGTAAGTGGTAGACCGCCGCGCCGTCGAGCGACGTTTCGCCGGCAGACGACACCTCGTAATGAATAGCGCGGACCTGCGCGATGATCGGAATGCCCGATGGCGTAAATGGGTCGGGCTGTGTGCTGGCTGGATATTGCGACGAGATGTTAAAACCGAGCGGCGAATACGCCGGACCAACGCAGTTCAGCCCGCGACTCGTCTTGGGCTCCATAAGATCTTGATCCACTTCGCGCGTTACGCACCAATGGTCGAACCTGCGCAAGAAGACATACTCGCGGCCTCGCGTTACATTGCCGGCGACATCGGTATGCGTGATGCTTGTATCAAAAGCGACGTACGCAGGTAACGAACGTGCTTCCCAGGCGTCTTCGGCGCAAAAAAAGATCTGTAATGGTGTGAGTGCGGCGAGTGCGAGGGCGGCAAACATCAAAGGGTCCGCTAAACCAAAACGAGTAACGAGATTCCAAAGACGACGAAAGCGATCGCAAAACTCACCGTTGTAAATGCCATGACGCGGCGCAAACTGACACCGGCAATCGCCAGGACCGGCAATGTCCAAAACGGCTGAATCATATTTGCGACTTCTTCGCCGATCGCGACGCCCATTGCGGTTCCGGGAAGCGAAGCGTGCAACTTTACAGCCGCCGGAACTGCGAACGGACCTTGCACGGCCCAATGGCCGCCACCGCTGGGCACAAATAAACTGATGACGATCGAGCTGAAGTAGCTCCAAAACGGAAGCGTCGCCGCTGTGGAGAAGGCGACGAACCACTGTGCGATGACGCCCGCTAAACCGGTGCCGCTCATCATTCCCATGATTCCGCCGTACAGCGGATACTGCAATATCAGCGGGCCGGTGATTCGCGCGGCATCATTCACGGCGGCGACATATGCAATCGGCCGCCAGTGCAAGAGCAATCCAAGGCAAAAGAAGATGAAGATGACCGAGTTTATGTCGAGCGAGGCTCCGGCCGCCACCCAAATCCAGGCGATGTAGCCCAGACCGGCAATCGCGATCACCACGTTTAAGATCCACGCGTTTTCGAGCGCGGAGGCGAGGGTTCGTGATGGGCGCCCCTCGTCGGCCTGGCCTCCTCGGGGTCCCTCGTTCCTCGGGATGACCTCACTTTCCACCGCATTGCGAGCCGGCACGACGTCCGATGGTTCGAGGGCGCGCAGAACAAACGGTAAGACAATCAATAAAACCACGACGGGGACGAGATTAAATCGCGTGAAGATCGTCATGCCCAACGGTAACACATGGCCGGTAACGCTCTGGACGATATTGAGTTTACTTCCGGGCGTCGCTTGCGCGAGTGCAATCGAGCTCGACAAGCCGCTTGCCCAAATCAAAAAACCGCTATACGCGGCTGCAACGAGCCAGCCAAAGTCAACGCGCATGCGGCGCGCGATCTCACGCGAGAGCAGGCCCGCAACCACCAAACCGAAACCCCAGTTCAGCCAACAGGCGATCGCGGAGACGAGAAAGGTGGTAGTCACTGCGCCTTTTGGCGACTTGGGTTGCGCGGCCAGCCACTGCAATCCGCGCGCGATGGGCGTGCTGGCTGCAAGCGCATAACCTGTGACCAAGATCAAAATCATCTGCAGCGCGAACGCGAGGATGTCGAAAATGCCGCCGTACCACGCGCCCAGCACTTGTGCCGCCGCACGATGCGGCGCGAAGATAAAGGCGAGCAAAGCGGTGAGAAGCGTCAAGCCGACCGCATAGATATATGGATCGGGAACCGCATACTCAAAGACGCGGACGAAAAAGGCAGCGATGCGATTCAAGGCTGCAGAGTTACTGGCTGTAGCGGCGGCTAATCTCCTGCGCGCGCTGGAACGTTTGCGAAGCGCGTTGCCGGAATGCGGCTTCGGCCGAAGCTTCCGGCGGCACGCGCAATACGGTATGCGTCCCTTGCGAACTTGCTTCGATCGTCATGGGGACGCGCGTTCCAAGTAGAATAGCGCGGCGAAACTCATTGCGATCTTTTCCGATCGCCGGCGGCCCTTGCGCATAGATATGGATCGACGGCCCGGTTGTATCGCGTTCAACCGAAACAGCCAGCGAGAGGTGCCCGCGTTCCATCTCGGCAGCGAGCAACTCGCCGAGGACGATCTCTAAATTGAACAAGTCCGCGCGTTCGCCGGCGTGGTGTTCGACTTCATCAATAACACTTCGACGGACGCGCGCAACCGAGAAAGCGTCCGCCGAGTCGATCGACCAATTCATTATTGTTGGCTTTCCGCCGGCTTCAGGTATTTGTATAGTTCCCTACTTTAGAAGATTATCACAAGATTGTTTGTCAAACTTGCAGTCGAGAGGGCCTCGTGCTAGACTCCCCTGTAATATGTCTCGGCACCATGAGCCCTTCGTTGTAGAAGAGATCTCGTTTTTCGTTGCGCTGATCCCGATTGCGTGGTTGCTCGCCCTAACGATAGGCGGGCGCTTGTTCGACCGCTTGCGCAAATTCCGCGCTCGAATCGACCGCGCGACGCTGCTTCCGACCCCGGACTAAGCCCCCAGCCCACACATCTTGTGGGCGCCCAGGTCGGGTGTTATACTAATCGCCTGTGCTGTAGGCCGCTAGGCATTTAATAGAAGAAAGAGCGAGTCACCACGAGGCGGGGTGGTCGGCATCGTTCTTTTTAGCGTGCGCGGCTCCGGCGCAGGCCGCTTCCTTCCTTATATAAGGCCGAGAGAAAGAACAGCAGAATGGCGAAAGCGACCGCTCCTAAGTCCCCTTCCCAAAGTGGTAGCGGGGCTACCCCCGGCGCGCCCCGGCGCGCCCGGACAAAGCGAGCAGTTCCAGGCGACGGCGCCCCGGGCGTCGTCCAACCCAGCACTTTTCCGATGCCAACCGGTGCATTCACCCTGGAGCAGCCGGCGGACACCGGGCCCAAACGCGAGCGCATCAGCTTTGCAAAAATTCCCGACGTCCTGCAAGTCCCCAACCTCATCGAGCTCCAGATGGCCAGCTTCGAGTGGTTCAAGACCGAGGGGCTCGCCGAGGCGTTCGCCTCGATCTCACCCATCAAAGATTTCACCGGGAACCTCGTTCTCGAATTCGGTGAGCACAGCTTAGGCGAACCCAAGTATTCGGTTGAGGAGTGTCGCGAACGCGACATGACCTACAGTGCGCCGCTGCGCGTGCGCGTGCGTCTGATCACCGCCGAATCGGGCGAAATCAAAGGCATTCCCGATCAAGAAATCTTCATGGGCGACTTCCCGCTCATGACAGCTAAGGGAACGTTCATGATCAACGGCGCCGAGCGCGTGATCGTGAGCCAGCTCGTACGTTCGCCGGGCGTCTATTACAATCAAGACGTCGACACCAATGGCCGTCCGACGTACAACGCGACGATTATTCCGAATCGTGGCGCGTGGATCGAATTCGAAACCGACAACGGCACCAAGAACGACGAAACGGAAGGCACGATCGGCGTGCGGATCGACAAGAACCGCAAGATCTATGTCTCCACCTTTGTGCGCGCGCTCTCGCGTCCGGATTTAGGCTTCAATTGGGAAAGCGATGAAGCGATTCTGGCGCTCTTCGACAACTCGCCGCTGGTGCGCAACTCGATCGAAAAAGACAAAGATGTCAAGACGCGCGAAGATGCGCTGAAAGAGATCTACAAGAAACTCCGTCCGGGCGAGCCCGAGAATGCGGAGAACGCCGAGAAGTTACTCGAGTCGTTGTTCTTCGACGACAAGCGCTACGATCTCGCTGGCGTCGGCCGCTACAAGCTCAACGGCAAGTTCCAGTATCGCATCGACAACCCGGATCCTGAGACGCGCGGCCAGCAGCCGACGGTCTTTATCGACGAGTATAAAGATGCGGGCTTGCAGATGCCGCCGATCGAAAAGCGCAGCCTGACGCGCGAAGATATGATCGCCGTCATCCGGCGCTTGATTAAAGTTGGCACCCGCCAAGTCGGCAAAGACGACATCGATCATTTAGGCAATCGCCGCATTCGTTCAGTCGGCGAGCTGCTGCAGAATCAATTCCGCGTCGGACTCTTGCGGTTGGAACGTGTGGTGCGCGAGCGTATGACGGTGCAAGATATTGAAACGGTCACGCCGCAGGCCTTGATCAATATTCGTCCCGTCGTGGCTGCGATCAAAGAGTTCTTCGGTTCATCGCAGCTCTCGCAGTTCATGGACCAGACCAACTCG
>DASYYA010000190.1:0-7241 GCA_035934355.1 Candidatus Rubrimentiphilum sp.
CGTCTGCCTCCACCCAGCTTTTGCCAACTTCATAGACCAGCAGCGCGTTAAAGCGTTCGCGCCGCTGCCGAACCAACTCGGCTGCACGAAGGATATAATTGGCGCGCTCGCCGGGCGGCACGTCTTTCCACGACTCAAAACGCGCATGCGCCACTTCGACGGCGCGGTTGGCTTGTTCGACCGTCGCTGAAGCCACGCGCCCAACAATCTCATCGGTTTTAGCGGGGTTGAACGATGCGATCGTTTTTTCGGTCGGGATACGCTCACCATCGATAACCAGCGGGTAAGTCTTGTTAAACTCGCGACGCACGTCGGCGAGCGCCGACTCCATCGCTGCTATGTCGGCCGGGTCGGTGTAGCTTTTAACGGGTTCATTCTTGAACGGCGCAATGCGCTCGGCAGTAAGACTCATGCGACCATGATAACCCAGATCGCGCGCGAACGGTTCCCGCATATGTATGACGTTGCGGTGGTTGGTGCCGGAATTATCGGGCTGGCCACGGGAAGCGAGCTGCTCCAGCGCCGCCCTGGCCTAAAACTTGCGGTCCTCGACAAGGAAGCGGACGTCGGCCGGCACCAGACGAGCCACAACAGCGGCGTCATTCATTCGGGCATTTACTACGCGCCCGGCTCGCTCAAAGCCAGGCTCTGCCAACAAGGGCGCCACGCGCTCTTGGCTTATTGCGACTCCAAAAATATCGAGTACCGGCTTGTCGGCAAGCTCATCGTCGCCACCGAGGAATCCGAGCTGCCGCAACTGATGACGCTTTGGGAGCGCGGAAAACTGAACGGCATCGAGGACTTGCAGTTGCTGGATGCGGCAGCGGTCACCGAGCGTGAACCGCACGTCCGCGCAATTCGCGCCATCTTCTCCCCTTCAACCGCGATCGTCGATTACGGTAGCGTGGCACAAGCACTTGCCGGCGATATTCGCGAGAGCGGCGGCGAGATTCAAACGGGTCGCACCGTCGAAAAGATTCTTCCGCGAACGGACAGCGTGGCAATTGAAACGCTCAGCGGCGCCATACAAGCCCGCCACGTCATCACGTGTGCGGGACTTCAGGCAGATCGCATCGCGCGTATGACGGGCGGAAAGGTCGATCCCAAGATTGTCCCGTTCCGTGGTGACTATCTGATCCTAAAACCGGAGAAGCGCTATCTCGTGAACGGGAACGTTTATCCCGTTCCCGATCCGAACTTTCCATTCTTGGGCGTGCACTTTACGCCGCGCATGAACGGCGACGTGTGGCTCGGGCCAAATGCCGTGCTCGCCTTTTCGCGCGAAGGATACACCATGGGCACATTGGATCCGGGCGACCTGTTTGAAACGATGACATATCCGGGATTCATTCGTTTGACCGCGCGCTATGCGTCGGTTGGGTTTGGCGAGATCTATCGCGACCTGGTGCGCGGCGCGTATGTGCGCGCCTTGCAACGGTACGTTCCGGAACTGCAAAAAGGCGACACCGTCGCCGGTCCGTCCGGCGTACGCGCACAAGCGCTCAGTGCCGACGGAACACTTGTCGATGATTTTGTTTTCGAGTCATTTCCCAATGGCATGCATGTGCGCAACGCGCCTTCGCCGGGGGCGACATCGTCTTTCGCCATCGCGGGCTACATTGTCGACGAGATGGAAAGCCGCTTCAGGTTTTAGTTGGCGCCGGCGACGGTGATGACAGGGCGGTCGGCGGTTCATCTTTGAGAAATTGCTCGATGCGATACGTCAATTCATCGCTGGGGCGCTGCGAGCTGCCCCGCTTATAGCAATACAGATATCCGCCGGGACCAATAAAGAGCAGCACGGGAAATGATGCGGCGACCTGGCTATTGCCGTGCTCGAGGCTATAGCTGAATGCTCCGTGCTCGTCCATTGCGATTGGGAACGGAATCGAGTACTTCTTCCGGAACGCACGAACGGTATCGTCGCTCTCTGCAAAATTGATTCCGACGATGCGCAAGCCGCGCGCGGAATACCTGGACGACGCATCGACCAGCGTCGGCATCTCCCACCGGCACGGTTCGCACCACGTTGCAAAAACGTTCACAATGAGGGCGAATCCACGGTATTTCATGAGATCGAAATCCGGACCGTCGAGAACACGCATGCGTAATCCTAAGGGTCGATCGTATGGTAAGACCGGATTCTGGTCGCAGAGATCCCAAGGAAATGGCGTTGCTGATGTTTTGGGACTTGGCACGGCGCCCGGAGTTGTGGTGGGTAAGGGTTTTGGCGTAACGGACGCAGCGACCGCGGCACCCGCAGAAATCACAAAAGAACCTCGAGTGATCATAAGACACCCATCCTATCTCAACGTTCGAATAAAATTCCGCGCCTTTTCGGCGGCGGCCTTCCCGCGCGCTCCGGCATACGATTCGATCAAAGCGCTTCCAACCATAACCCCATCTGCAAGATCGCGCACCGCGTCAACGTGCGTTCGCGAGCTAATTCCAAAGCCGACGGCGAGCGGTTTTTTCGTCATCGCTCGCAGGGCTGTCAGCTGCTGTCGGAGCGGCCCGAAATCGGGTTGGGCCGCGACGCCGGTTACGCCCAGCCGCGAAACGACGTATACGAATCCGCCGGACTCTTCTGCGATCGCGCGCGCTCGTTCCGCCGGCGTTGACGGCGCAATCAAAAGCGGCATTTCCAACCCGTGCGCGGCCAAAGCCGCTTGCAGATTCTTTGTCTCTTCGAAAGTTATGTCAGGCACGATGACGCCCGCAGCTCCCGCGACCGCAGACGCGTACGCAAAGCGATCGATGCCATATTGATAGATCGGATTATAGTATGTAAACAGAATGATCGGCACCGAGGTTTGAGCCTTGCGCACTAACTCCAGAACACTTTCCAAACTCGTGCCGCGATCGAGCGCGCGCGCACCGGCAGCGGCAATTGTCGGCCCGTCGGCAAGCGGATCGCTATACGGAATGCCGAGCTCGATTGCATCGACGCCCGCCTCGTCGAGCGCGGCTATCAAGAGCGTTGTCGTCTCCAGATCGGGATCGCCGCACATCAGATAGGCGATCAGCGCAAGCCGCTGCGGCTTAAAGATCGTTGATAGCAGTGGCTTCTCGAACCTGTTGGATATCTTTGTCGCCGCGGCCACTCAAGTTGACCAAGATCAGATCGCGCTCGGTTCGCTCGGCTGCGAGCTTCTCCGCAAAAGCCAGGGCGTGGGCCGCTTCCAGCGCCGGAATGATTCCCTCGGCGCGCGCGAAGCGGAAGAACGCATTCAGCGCCTCTTCGTCGGTGGCATTCACATACGTCGCTCGCCCGCTTTCCTTTAAATATGCGTGCTCCGGACCGACGCCCGGATAATCGAGTCCGGCGCTGATGGAATGCGTGGGGCGCACCTGCCCATCTTCCGTTTGCAACATATACGAACGCGAGCCATGTAACACGCCGACGCTTCCCGCCGCCAATGATGCCGCTGTCCGTGCCGTTTGGGGTCCTGCACCCGCGGCTTCAACGCCCCACAGTCGCACGTCGCGATCGTCGAGGAAGCCTGCAAAAATGCCGGCGGCATTGCTGCCTCCACCGACGCATGCAACGACGTCGCTCGGCAATCTGGAGAAACGCTCGAGACATTGGCGGCGCGCTTCAATGCCAATGACTTTTTGAAACTCGCGCACCATATACGGATATGGATGTGCGCCCACGACACTGCCGATGACGTAAAAGGTATCATCAACTCGCGCCGCCCATTGGCGAAACGCTTCGTTGGTCGCATCTTTCAGCGTTTTGGTTCCACCACTCACCGGATGAACGGTTGCGCCGAGCAACTGCATGATATAGACGTTGGGCGCTTGCCGTGCGACGTCAACCTCTCCCATGTACACGTCAACCGGAAAACCGAACTTTGCGCCCACCGTCGCGACGGCAACCCCGTGTTGTCCCGCCCCGGTCTCGGCAATCAGCCGTCTCTTGCCCATGCGCCGCGCAAGTAAAGCTTGCCCGACCGTGTTGTTAATCTTATGGGCACCCGTGTGGTTCAGATCTTCGCGTTTTACGACGAGCGGTACATCCGACTCCGTCAAATACCGCTCGGCTCGGTATATTGGCGAGGGCCGGCCGACAAACTCCGCGAGTACCGATTCGTACTCTTGCCAAAACTTCGGATCCGCAAAGGCATTACCAAGTTCGCGCTCCAGTTCGGTGAGCGCCGCAACCAGGACTTCAGGAACAAAGCGACCGCCAAATTCACCGAAGTAGCCGGCGCGGTCAGGCTGCATCGGCGTCTTTTACGGCTTGCACAAACGCGCGCATCTTCACGCGATCCTTACGGCCATCGGATTCAACGCCGGTGCGCACATCGACACCGTACGGCCGCACCGTCCGCACGCATTGCCCCGCCGTCTCCGGCGTCAGCCCGCCTGCCATAATCACTTGACGATTCCGCGCCAGCGGGACGGCGATTTTCCAAGGAAACTGGACACCGGTGCCGCCCTGCTTCTGGCCAACGGCTGTGTCGAGCAATACAATCGCGCGCGGATGATCGTTCGCGGTTCGTTCCAGCGCCAACGCGTCGGCAAAATCCGGCTCCACGTGAATCGTCTTGATTACGCGCCCGTCGATTGATGAAACGAAGCTCGGCGGTTCGCTGCCGTGCAGCTGTATGACAAGGTCCGGAAAAATGGAACGCGCTCGTGCAATTTCGTCGCGCGTCGGATTGACGAAGACCCCTACCGGTGTAATAAACGGCGGAAGGCCTTCAGCAATGTGTCGTGCCGCGCTCTCCGTAATTCGACGCACCGACGGCGCAAAAATCATCCCGATCGCATCCGCGCCTGTTTCCACTGCTAGGATGACATCCTGCAAGTCCGTGCACCCGCAGAACTTGATTCGTGTTCTCAAGGGGAGAGAACGCGCGCGTCTCCCGGCGCTTTCAGCGCCGCAATGAACGCCACCGGATCCTCGGCCCGCATCAACGTCTCGCCGATCAGAAATCCGCGAGCGCCGGCTCCACGCAATCGCAGTATATCTTCAGGATCGCGCATGCCGCTCTCGCTAATCACCGTTATCCCGGCCGGCACGTCCGGCAAAAGATATTCACTGACCGCGAGATCCGTTTCAAATGTGCGCAAATTCCGATTGTTAATACCGATGAACGTTGCGTTCGCGCGTAGCGCCCGATCGAGCTCCTGTCTGTCATGAATCTCAACCAGCGTGTCGAGCTCGTACTCGCGCGCTTCATGCATACACGAAAGCAATGCGTCATCGCTTAAACCGGCGACAATCAACAAGATCGCGTCCGCACCCGCCGCCGCCGATTGTGCGACTTCATACGGAGTGGTAAGAAAGTCTTTTCTCAGCAATGGCCGCGAGCTGTTCGCGCGCGCGATCTCCAAATAGGCAAGCTCTCCCAAAAAGTGGTCTGACTCAGTCAACACGCTAATCGCATCGACGCCGGCGCGCTCGTACGACGCCGCAATCGCGGCTGCATCAAAGTTACGCGCAATCAATCCCGCCGATGGCGAAGCCCGTTTTATCTCGCCGATAATTGCCGGTCCGCGCGCCTGCGCAACCGCGTTCAAAAACGGCCGCCGTTCCTTGCAGCGTGCAAGCGCCTGCGATCGCACGGTCTCGTACGGGCGTGCAACTTCATCTCTCAGCCGGCTGCGCCGCTTCGATTCGTAGATGCGCTGAAGAATATCAGGCATGCGAGTACCGCTTCACGCGCTCGAAAAGCGCGGCCGCGTGACCATCTTCGAGCTGCGCGCGCGCGAGCATCATCCCGTCTTTGATATCGGCAGTTCGGCCGCAGATCACAAAGGCCAGAGCGGCGTTCAATGCAATCACGTCGGAGCGCGGCGACCGCTCTCCGGCCAAGATGCATGTAAACGCATCCAGACAGCGCTCAACCGAACCGCCGCGGATCTGTTGGAGGGAGGCGCGCACGCCGAAGTCGTCCGGATCGAGCGTCCACTGTTTGCTCCAGCCGTCGCCAAATTCATATACGGAGGTTGGCCCTTCGCCGCCAACTTCGTCTATACCGCTGCTTGCATGCACGACAGCACCGGCGCGAATGCCTACGGCCCGCATAACCTCGGCAACCGGTGCAACTAACTCTTCGGTCGCGACGCCGACAAGTTGGTGTGTTGCGCGCGCCGGATTCGTCAACGGTCCCAAACTGTTGAAGATCGTACGCATTCCAAGCTGGCGGCGTATCGGCGCGACAGTCTTCATCGCCGGATGATATACCGGCGCGAACATGAATGCGAAACCTGTTTCGCGCAGCGAACGTGCAGCCGATTCAGGCCCCCCCCCGATCGCCATTCCGCCGGCTTCCAAGAGATCGGCACTACCGCATTTGCTCGTGGCCGCACGGTTGCCGTGCTTCGCAACCGGTACACCAGCCGACGCAACCACAAGCGCAGTGACCGTAGAAATGTTAATCGTACCTGCGTTGTCGCCGCCGCTGCCGACCACATCGGCAACCAATGGGAGGTCGTGTTTCACGATCAGACTGCGGTCGCGCATGGCGCGCGCCGCGCCCAGGAGTTCCGAAACTGTTTCGCCTTTGATCGCCAGCGCTCTGAGCAGTGCAGCGGCTTGCGTCGCGGAGATCGTGCCGTCCATAATGCCGCCAATTATGGCAGCCGAGTCCGCAGACGATAGGTTTTCGCCGGCTTCCAGCCGGCCAAGCATTCCGGTTACCCGGTCGGGGATACGATCTCCACGATTGAAAGCTCGGCGGCATCGCCCGGACGCACGCGCGACTTGGTGATGCGCGTGTAGCCGCCGGATCGTCCCTTGAGCGCCGGAGCGATCTGCTCGACAACCTTTTTGACAACTGCCGGCTCGCTTAAGTATTGCGCGATCTCGCGCCGCGCATGCAGATCGCCGCGCGCCGCCGCGGTCAACACACGTTCGGCGATGCGTTTGAGCTCTTTGGCTTTCGCCGACGTGGTCTCGATTTTACCGTGCTTGAACAACGACGTCGTCAAGTTGCGCAACAAAGCGCGGCGATGAGCGTCGGTTCGCGACAAACGTTTATAGGCGATCTGATGCGGCATGGCGGTGGCTATGGCTGGCGGAGCGAAAGTCCGCGCTCCTCGAGAACTTGCTTAATCTCGTCGAGCGATTTCTTTCCGAAGTTGCGCATCTTGATGATCTCGTCCTCGGTCATGTCGAGCAATTCCGAGACCTTCGATATGCCGGCACGTTTGAGGCAGTTGAACGAACGGACCGAGAGATTGAGCGATTCCACCGGAATATCCCATTCGCTCGTCGGAGGTTGCGG
>DASYYA010000199.1:0-2523 GCA_035934355.1 Candidatus Rubrimentiphilum sp.
ACGCCGGCTCTGGCCGGTTGCGAGATCCAGCAAATAAACCTCGCGCGGGTGCGTAAAATCCGAGAGGGTGTACGCGGCGTAACGGCCGCTATCATCCATCGAACATTCCGACGCTTCGCCGTTGTGCGTCAGCCGCGTGACTGCGCCGTTCTGCGGATCGAGCTTCACGAGCGCGCTGTAACCCGGCTGATTCGCATCCGTGAGCACAAAGCTGCCATTCGGCGCAAAGTACGGACCGCAAAACCCGCCCGGTTCGCCCATGTCGGCGAGTACCGAATCGCCGAAGTCAATCTCGTCGCCCGCAACAATGATCTTGCGTTGCGATCCATCCGGACGGGCGCGCACGAGCGCTGCAAACTCGGCGGGGTCGAGATAACCGCCGCTAAAAAACCAAATGTTGCCCGCGCGATCGAAATCCAGCAGCCCGTTTGCGGGCCGATTCGAAGACAGCTTATGGATTGGCCCGCCCGCAGCCGAGATCGTATAGATGTCGTTGGGGCCAAGGCTCGGCGTATGGTAACGCAACGAGTCGAAGGCGATCGTCTTATCATCGCGCGACCAGCGCGGATTTCGTTCCGACCAGCTTCCCTTCGTGAGAGCGCGGGCCGCGCTCCCATCGGCATTCATCACCCAAATATGCGCGTGGCGATAGTATGTGTATCCGGCGCCGTTGCTCTCGAAATGCATCTGCGTAATGATGCGGATGTCGCTTTTTTGCTGATCTTTCTTCGGCTTGAATCCAGCCGCTGCGAAATTGATGCGAGCCGGCGGCGGCGAATCGATGCTGACAACCCGAAAAGCGATCCGCTTCCCGTCGTGCGAGTAGACCGCGCCGCTCGCGCCGCCTTTGAGATGCGTCAGCTGCCGCAACCGGCCGTTGGAGAGATCGCACGTGTAAATCTGCGGACGCTCTCCTTTTTTCGACGGACCGCGTGTGAAAGCTATCGTTTTGCTGTCGGGCGACCACACCGGATCGGAATCGCGTCCGGTAGTCGTAATGGCTTTCGGGGCGCCGCCCGACGTCGAGACTAAATACAGATCGGTGTCATACGTCTCTTTGGGCCCGTTTAATCGCGTCGCTACGAAGACGACGCGCGAGCCGTCGGGCGAGATCTGCGGGTTACTGACGAACGTGAGCTTGAAGAGATCCTCCGCGGCAACCGGGCGCGTTGCCGCGATGGCGGGCACCGCGATCGCGCACGACAATGTTATCGCCGAAATGCCGGCAAAAAATCGTTTCATGCTCTCACCAAAAGATTGACGCTAAACCGATCGCTGCGATCGTTCCAAGTTCGCGCGACGCGCAATCCGGCCGACGTCGCGAGTTGCGCCAGCGTTTCGGGCGTGTACTTGTAAGCCGACTCGGTATGAATGCGCTCGTCGAATGCAAATGGAATGTGCAACGTGCCGGCTTTGATCTCCACAGTCTGCGTGCGCTTGGAGACGAGATAGGATCGCACGCAGCCCTCGCTCTCGTCGTACTCCACGAGATGCGCAAAATGTTCCAATTCGAATGTTCCTCCCAGCTCGCGATTAATGCGCGCGAGCAAATTTTTATTGAAGGCGGCGGTGACTCCGGTCGGATCGTCGTACGCCTGCAAGAGCTCGCGCGGATCCTTCTTGAGATCCGCGCCGAGCAAGAAGCCATCTCCCGGTTTTAGGATTTTTGCGATTTTCTCGAGTAGTGCCGTCGCTTCTTGAGGCTCGTAGTTGCCGATGTTCGATCCCATGAACATCATCATCACTTTGCCGCTACGTTGCAGATGCGTCGTGCCAAGCAGTGTGACGTAGTCGCCGACGAAACCCGTGATGCGCAGTTGCGAATACTTCTCGACGAGCGCTATGGCTGAGGTTTCTAAGGCATCCACAGAGATATCGATCGGCGAATAGCTGAGCGTGCCTTGCACGCGCAGCGCTTCCCCGATGAGCAGTCGCGTTTTGTCGGCGCTACCGCTGCCGAGCTCGATAAATTCCACCGGACTGCCCAGGGAGCGCACGATCTCCCATCCCCATTCGTGCAATATCTCGCTCTCGGCGCGTGTCAAATAGTATTCGGGCATCAGCATAATGGCGCCGAACAGCGCGGAACCGATTGCGTCGTAAAAATACTTCGAATTGAGCTTCTTAGGCTCGGCCGATAACCCCGACGCGACATCTTGCGCAAAGGTGGCAATCTGCTGAGAAGAGGGGGCGGTGACGACGTGCAGGCGTTCCGTAGGAGCCGTCAAGGCCGCGCGCATAAGGTGGAACCTCGCGGGAAACAAGGGGGATCCAATGATTAGTCAGGCTGTGAACATTCCTGTCGACGGGTCCATGATGGATTCCTATCTTGCACGCCCTCCCGAGGGAACGGGCCCGCATCCGGCCGTCATCGTGCTGCAAGAAGTATTCGGCGTCAACGCGGAGATGCGGCGGATTACCGATTTACTGCCATCGGTGGGTTACGTGGGGCTTGCGATCAATTATTACCATCGCACGCACCCGAACATGGACGCGCCCTACGATGAATCCGGGATGCAGACG
>DASYYA010000018.1:0-13191 GCA_035934355.1 Candidatus Rubrimentiphilum sp.
CGAGTCGCGCCACGGAAAATGTTACCCAGCCGGGCATCGTCGCGCCAGCAAAATTGTTACCCGAGCGGCAGGTTCCCGAAGAGGCCCCGATGGGTCCTCAAGCTCGCCGCGAGTATGCGGCCGATATGCGGGAGCGGTACGCAAAGGCTCGCTCCAAGTCTGCGCGCAGCCGCCTGCTCGATGAGTTCATGGCAGCGACCAACTGCCATCGCAAGCATGCCATTCGCGCGTTAAATCATGCTCCGGCTCCACGAACGCACCGCGAGCGGGTTTCGCGCTTTGATGCCGCGGTTGTTGCGGCTCTGGTGCAAATTTGGCGTTTCTCGGGTTACCCGTGGTCGCGCCGATTGAAAGCTCTGCTTCCGCTGTGGTTGCCATCGGCGCAAACATCGTTGAATCTTTCGAAACGGGTCATTGGCGTGCTGCGCAGCATGAGCGCGCGATCGATGGACCGCGCCCTGCAGCCCCACCGAGTTGAATTGCGTAAGCGAATCTACGGCCGCACCAAACCCGGAACGCTGCTCAAACATCAGGTGCCGATTCGTTCCGAGCGATGGGATACAACCGAGACAGGGTGGTGCGAAGTCGATACGGTTGCCCATTGCGGAGAGAGCGGATTTGGTGAATTCGCCTTCTCGCTCAACGTTACCGATGTCGCGTCGACGTGGACGGAAACCCGCGCCGTGCTTGGGAAAGCGCAGCTTCGCATAACCGAGATGCTCGAGGAGATCCGGCTCTCGGCTCCTTTTGCGCTGCGCGGCATTGATTCCGATAGCGGCTCGGAGTTCATCAACCACCATTGCGTCCGTTGGTGCCAACAGCACCACTTGAGCTTTACGCGCGGCCGGCCCTATAAGAAAAACGACAATGCATATATCGAGCAAAAGAACTGGACCAACGTTCGCAAAATCTTTGGCTATAAGCGCATCGACTCCCCAGCGGCGATCGACGCGATGAACGAGCTCTATCGGGAAGATTTGTGCCTATTCATGAATTATTTTCAGCCCAGTGTGAAATTGATTGAACGAGTGCGCATCGGCAGCCGCGTACGGCGCATCTACGATGCACCCACAACGCCACTGGATCGTCTCATCGCCCTTAAGGCCATTAGACGCGAACACGTCATTGAGCTCTTACGACATCGGCGCAGTCTCGATCCATTTAAATTGGCCGCTAGAATTGAGGAGAAAATCCGGGCAATTCTCAGCTTGCCGGCGACCGGCTCGCTTTCTAAGCCGCGCGGACCTGCGCTTACCGAGCCCTTCAGCTCCAACGGCGCCAGAATCATCTACGGAGCGCGCAATGCCGTGGTGAGAACCCGTGCGCAAGACTAGTTCCCTCAGTAACACTTCTCAATGGCGCGTAACGGCAAAGCGCTACATTAACGGAGCGTCAGGCTTCGCGCAAGCCGGCCCCGCGGCAGGCTCACGCTCCCAGGCGGCACAATTGGCCGCCGATGGAGCATCGCGCAAGCGGCGCCTTATGCGCCGCGGCCGGTCCGCCACGACCCGGTCTGCGCGGCCACGCTGCGCGCCATTGCCGATGCGACGCATGCCAAGGTCAATCCGTGCGTCGTGCGTCGCGGCCACGTGGTCATCGAAACCACCTATTATCAGAACGCCTCCGACGTCGCGCGTTCGGGCGCCAACGGCTTAGGCGTCTTTTAATTCACGCATCCCGGGTTTGGAATCAAAGTGACACTCACCGGCGCCTGGGTACCGCGGCGATCGAATCTCTTCTTCGCGGCACAGATTGGGGGCTGCGGTTTCGTCAACGCGGCATGGGTCGAGAAACGCCGACGGCAGCGCTGCTGGCATTGCGCGTGACGACACCGATCGCGCGCGCCACGTGGCTCACGTTGCAATTCCGGAGTCTGTCGATTGCCGCCGTGCGCAGCTGCGCGCAGAGTTCGGGAACGCTGAGTTTGCAGCACGAGCTCGGCCGAAATATTTTAGGTAACGTGCAGCTCGGAACCGCGTTCAACGAAGCGGGCCGATCGAAGGCCCACTACTTAGGGTTCGGGTTTACGTTCCAGCCGTAAGCGGCGGTTCGCGAAACGAATCGAACCCATCGGCGTAACGCACGCCCGCCAAATAGAGTCCATGCGCCGAGGCGGTCATTCCCGCGGCGGTGCGATCGGTTGCCCGCAGGGTTGCGGGAATCTCGTCGGGACGGCACCGGCCGGTGCCGCACTCAATCAGCGTTCCGACAATCGCGCGGGCCATGTGGTGCAAGAATCCATCGGCCCGCAGCTCGATGCGAATCAGATCGCCGCAGCGCCGCACATCTAGTTGCTGCAAGGTGCGAATCGTCGGGCCGCTTTCGGGCAGCATGCCGCAAAACGACCGAAAGTCGTGTTCGCCCAGAAAATGCGGCGCCGCGGCTTGCATCGCGTCGAAATCGAGTTTCGCCCAAACGTGGCATGTGTAGGGTGCCAGCAGCGGCGCGCGTTCGCGCCGGTTATAAATGATGTAGACGTACGCGCGTTGCGTCGCCGAGAACCGCGCGGAAAAATCGTCGGGGACAATCGCGCATTCGCGCACGGAGACATCGGCGGATAATTCGGTGTTGGCTGCCAACGCCAAGCGCTCAAATGGAAAAGCCGTCTCCGTTTTAAAGGAAACGACTTGTCCGGTGGCATGCACGCCGGCGTCGGTGCGTCCGGCCGCCGTCACTTTGATCGGTGCGCTTAGCAACTGCGAAAAGACGCGCTCGAGTTCACCCGCAACGGTGCGCAGCGCCGGCTGAAATTGGAAGCCGGAGAAATGCGTGCCGTCGTACTCGACGACGGCACGAAGCGTCGTTAGGCTGCGACGCGCCTCGGAACCGGACGCTTTTCGTCCAGATCCAAGAGGTCCGTCCACGTCATCACGTCGGTGCGATCCGGCGCGACTTGGTTGCGCAGGTTCAGGAAGTACTCGCGCGAGTCGTCGCTCGGGCCGTGCTCTAGCCACTCGCGATTCCAACGCTCGATCTCCTCGGGCGATTTCTTCTCGACGAACGTTTTGGCGTATGCCTCGATCTCGGCATCGCTCTTCGCGTTCTTGATGACCGTGAGGAACTCTTCACCGTTGATCCCGAGAAATTCGAAGACCGCGTGGTCCATGGGGCAATCGAACACGTACTCGCCCAGATTGCCGTGGGCTTTGGCCTTGCCTTTATCGATGGCGCGGGCCAGTTGTACGACGCCATGGACTTTTTCCCGAACGCTGCGGGGGTAGGTTTTTGTTAGATCCATACTCCCCAGAACCCCCACTTACGGAAAGTAAGTTGCGGGCTTCCCCTCGCTTGGGGCTATGGTTGCGGGCGCTGGAGCGGGAAGAGCAGCACGTCGCGGATGGACTCCTGGTTTGTCAGAAGCATCACCAAACGGTCCACACCTATGCCGATGCCGGCGGTCGGCGGCATGCCGTACTCGAGCGCGCGCACAAAATCCCAATCCGGTTCGGGGATCTCGGCATCGCCGGCCGCGCGGTCTTGCATCTGCGATTCGAAGCGCGCGCGCTGATCTTGCGGATCGTTGAGTTCGGTGAACGCATTGCTAATCTCAACGCTGGTGCAAAAGAGTTCGTAGCGATCGGTAATCTCCGGATCGTTTTGCCGCCGTTTCGCAAAGGGTGAGAGCACCACCGGATAGCCCATCACAAACGTCGGCTGGCGTAAATGCGGCTCGACGACCCGCTCGAAGATTTTGTCGAGCGTATGCGCGTGCGAGGGCGATTCGGGCAAGCCGAGTTTCTTGGCGATCGCCGCAGATTGCTGCGCATCGAGCAGTTGCTCGCGCGTGCACTTGCCATGTTCGCGCAACAGCTCCAAGTACTCGATCTGCTTGAAGGGACGTTTGAACGAAATCGTCTCGGCGCCGACTTGGAGCTCGTCGCGCCCGCCGGTGACCGTTGAAACCAAATGCGCGATCAGCGCTTCGTTAAACTCGCGCATGTCGTTGACGTCCCAGTACGCCGCGTACAGCTCGAGCATCGTGAACTCGGGATTGTGGACGCGATCGATCCCTTCGTTGCGAAAGATCCGCCCGATCTCGTAGACGCGTTCCATGCCGCCGACGATGCAGCGTTTGAGATTGAGTTCGGTCGCGATCCGCAGCTGCATCTCCTGATCGAGGGCATTCAGATGGCTGACAAATGGACGTGCCGCGGCGCCGCCGGCGACATTCAAGAGTATCGGCGTTTCACATTCGTAGAACCCATGCGCGTCGATGAAGCGGCGCATCTCGGCGATGATGCGGCTGCGCTGCAAGAAGACGTCACGCACGTCCGGATTCATGATCAGATCGACATAGCGCTGGCGGTAGCGCTTCTCGATATCGGTTAAGCCGTGCCACTTGTCGGGGAGTGGATGCATCGATTTGGCCAGCACTTCAAACGACAGCACGTGCAGCGAGAGCTCGCCTTTTTGGGATCGGAACATGTAGCCGTGCACGCCGGCGATATCGCCGATATCTAAATCGTTCCACAGATCGAAACGCTCGCCGAGATCGTCTTGGCGCAAGTAGAGTTGCATGCGGCCGGTGCGATCGGAGAGATCCGCGAACGCGGTTTTGCCGTGCGGACGTTGCGACATGATGCGCCCGGCGAGCGACCAATTTTCGCTTTCGGCTTTTTGGCCGGCTTCCAGGAAACCATATTTTTCGAGCAACTCCGCCGCGTTGGTGTCGACGGCGTAGCGCGTTTGCGCGAACGGATCGTTTCCGCGCGAACGCAAAGCGGCCAGATTTTCACGTCTGACCGCTATTAAGGCTTGTTCGGTTTTATGTTGCTCGCGAGAGTCCGTTCTTAACTCGCTTTCTTGGCGGCCTTCTTTTGCGTCGTTCCCCGTTTGATCGTTTCAATCTTGTATTTGACGATGCCGCGCGGCGTGGCGACGTCAACCGTTTCGCCTTTCTTGTGTCCGATGAGCGCGCGTCCGAGCGGGGACTCATTGCTCACGCGGCGGTTGGCGGGATCGGCCTCCGCCGAACCGACGATCGCGAACTCGTGGTTGGAGTTGGATTTGAGATCCTTGACCTTGACCGTTGCGCCCAGATGCACTTCATCGGCCGCGTATTCTGACTCGTCGATGAGGCGCGCGTTGCGGATCATCGATTCCAACTTCAGGATGCGGCCTTCGATGAAGGCCTGCTCCTGTTTGGCATCTTCGTACTCGGCGTTTTCGCTCAAATCGCCGAACTCTTTGGCCTGGCGAATGCGGTCGTTGACCTCACGCCGGTGGACGCTCTTGAGGTCATCGAGCTCCCGTTCCAGCTTTTCCAGACCCTCTTGGGTGAGGACGATCTCTTTGTCGTTCAAGTAGTGACCCTCGTAGCCCCGAAGGCGAGCCTTTGGGCGGCTGACCGGTGCGATAAGGAAGGCGCCCTCAGGGCGCCAGCGCGGTTGGTTCTAAGTGGCCGGGGGGCTGGCCTGCCACCTTCCCCGCGACGCCCAACCCCGCCACAGCGCCAGCGGAACTCCCACGAGTATTCCCATCGCGGCATACAGTTTCGAGGCCGGATCCTCGAAAAGAACGGTCGCCGCCAGGACCCCGAGCAGCGTGAGTGCCCCGACGGCCGGGACGATGACGCCCGTGAGCCGCAAACGCTCGTGGCGCCAAAAGATCCGCACCGCGGCCGCAGCGCTAAACGCAAAGAGCAGTCCCAAGAAGAGCGAGCTGCCGTTGAGGACGAGCTTCAATTGATCCGCGGCGCTGGGCGAAAAGCCGGTCAGCAGCTCGAGCGCGGCTACCAGCAAGCCGGTGGCGGCGAGCGACCAAAACGGTTCGTCGCGCTTATCGAGCGTGCCGAGGGTGCGCGGCAACACGTGATCGCGTCCCATCGCGTAGACCGAACGCGACAAATAGAGAATCGTCGTCCACAATGCGGAGCTGGTGGAAACCAGTACCGTGGTTAAAATGATCGGGCGCCAGACCGGCGATCCAAGCAACTGCGCGATGTAATACATCGCGTCGTCTTGGTTGGCCTTAAATCCCGCAAGCGTTCCCAGATGTCCGTAGGCAAACATCGCGAGCGCCAAAATCGCAGCCGTTAGCAACAAACCGGCGATTCCGCCGCGCCCTGCCGCCGTTGGATCGCGTTCGGTCTCTTCGGATGTCGCCGCCGAGAGTTCCCAACCATCGCTCATCCACACGCCGAGCGTCATCGCGTAGATAAAGCCGGCGCCCGAAAATGCAAGCGCGTTCACATCGCGCGCGGGCGCCGGGTGCACCGGGCCGCCGTGCGGCAAAAACATCGAGACGATCGCGCTGACCGCGAGCACGCCAATCTCGAGCGCGAGTGCAACGGTCGTGACGATCGCGGTCGGACGCACGCCCGCGTATAACAATAGCGCGCTGCCCGCGATCCAAATCGAACCCACGACCGCCGACCAAATTGGATTCTGCGCGTGCGCCGGCGCGAGCAGATCGAGCGTGTAGATTCCGGCCGGCACCGCGGTCGCCATCGTGGCAAAAACATTCGACAGAATCAGCAGCCACGCACCGTACGCGCCCGCATAGGAACCGTAGGCCATGCGAATCCACGAATACGCCGAACCGGCGTTGGGCGCGACGCGCGAGAGTTGCGCGTATGCGATCGCAATGCAGAGCATAATACCGCAGACGGCAAGCAAAGAGAACGGCGCAAAAACTCCGGCCGCGACGACCATCGGTCCCATCGTGGATGCCAAACTGTATGCGGGCGCCATCGACGCCGACGAGAGCACCGAGATATCGAAGAAATGTAAGACTCTCGGCAGGTGCCTTTGTGTCAAAGCTCGATGACGCGCGGTTTTAAATGCAATTGTTGTAACAGCCGCTCGTAATCCGCGGGCGTTACCTCATCCCACTTTTTGCCAAGCAGCGCCAAGAGCGCCGCCTCCACAACGTTGGTGCCAAATGAGCGGCCGTCAAAATCCGGCGTCGTCGTGATCAGCATTTTTACGCCGCGCGCGCGCAGCTCGTCGATGTCTTTCGCGGTGACCGTATTGGTGAGCACGATCTTGCCATTGAGATCATCCGGCATGAACTGCCGCATGAAGTGAAAATCGCCCGCGATGATCTCGGCGTCGCGGTAGTACTGCGGATACTTGGGTTCGGGTGGCTTCTCTTGTTTCTTCCCAGTCGGATAGAAGAATTGAAACGGCAGCTTGCACGCATCCGGCAGATACTTTTCGGCCATCTCTTCAAACTCGCGCAAGCCTTTGACCGGTTTGTCCAGATCGAGCGCAAAGATAAAATCGCCGAAAAGCACGTCCGCACCGGCATCGACCAGGGCTTGCGCCATTCCAAAACGATCGAGCGCGCTGACCATCAAGACTTTCTTCCCTTTGAGATCGATGCCCAGATCGTTTTGCATGAAGGCGACAGCCGCGCGCTCGAGCGTGTTCTTCAATCCGCTGCCGTCCACAACGGGCGTTGTTTTCGCCGCTTCCAATAAGCGCAAACCGTCGCGCAACGCATAACGATGCTTGCCGGCGTAGAGATAGACGTCGATGCCGCCTAATCCAATGGCGTCCACCTTCCCATCGAGCTCTTTGACTTTGGCGATCGCCTCATCGAGTTTGCCATCGGTCCCGACGCGCGAAATATCGAATTGCTCGCCCAACAGCTCGACGACGGCGTGATGATCGCGCGTACTTGAACCGAGTGAAACAGAAACGACTTTCTTCATTCCAAAGGCGCTCCGCCCAGCTCCGCGCCCCCCATCTGATGGGGCCCCCACAATTCACGGCGCCTCAATGTAACTGCCCCTTCCAACGCTCCCCGAGGGCGCCGCGCTACGCCGAGCTTTCGCAGCCTGACGCGTCGCTTCGATCTTCTCCGGCGTGATCGCCGCATCGAATGCGCGCATGTCGGCGAGTTTAAATCCGTCTTTGGCCGCCAGCTGCTCGATCTCAATGACTTTGTTCACGTCGATTCCGCGGCCCAGCGAGAACGGCTCGGCGCGATTTTCCAGCGCGAGAATCATCGTTTCCGCCATACACGCAAGCGCAGTGCGTGGCGGCAGATTCAAATCGAATTCTTGGCCGGGTTCCCGGACGCGCTCGAAATGCGGACTGCCCGGCAGCAACATGTTGCCGCCTTCGGTCACCAATACGTCCGGGCGTTCGAGCGCCACGCGCCGGCTCACGTCGTGCGGCAGCGACAATTCGCATACGACGGCACCGGTTTGCAAATCCTCGGGCTCGATGACGTCTTGCGTGGAACTGGTCGCGGTAATGATCAACTGCGCTTGCCGAACCGATTGCGAGAGATCGGTGGTCGCCGACGACGAGCACGGCAACTCATTCTCAATGCTCTGATGAAATTTCGTCAGACGCGTTTGATTGCGCGCCACGAGAATCACATGCTTCATTTTGGGCGCCACGAGTCGCACGCACGCCGAGCCGATCGATCCCGTTGCGCCGATAACGGCGGCTGTCGCCTGCGACGGATCGATCTCCATCTCGCGGGCGCCGCGAAACAAACTTTGAACTCCCGCACCGATCGTCAACGAATTTCCCGTTGTTACCGCAATCGGGGAGCGCTCGGCAATCGTAACGCCACCGTCACCGACGACGCCCGTAAACGCGCCGAGTCCGGCAACCTGGGCGCCCAGTTCGGTGCCGATCTCGATCGCGCGCAGGATCCGCTCGTAAACCTCTTCGCGCGGAAAACCTATGATTTGTTCGGGCAAGAGCGCTGCCGAGACGAACCAGCCTTCGGTTTCCCGCCCATCGGGCGTTCTGACTCCGGTAACATGCGCGGCGTTCCACGCCGGCATCCACTCCATGATTTTGCGCAGGATGGCTTCGCCTTTGCCCTTGGCGCTCGGCTCGTAACGCACGACATCCTCGAGCGAGAGCGGATGAATAACGAAACAGAACTTCACGCGCTCTCGGCCTCTCTCTTGAGAGCGGCGAGCATCATCTCGCTATTTTCGCGAACTTTGCGTTCGAGTGTCGGGCCGATAAGTTCGGCGAGCGTCGGTACGCCAAAATCGTAATCCACGCCCAGCACCACATGCGTCTGGCCGCTGTTTTCGGTAAACGTCCAACTGCCTTCGAACTTGTCGAGATCGCCTTCGGTGAGTTTATAGTCAATGCGCAATGCGCTGTCGTCAAAGCGATCTTCCTCGGTCCATTCGATCGGTGCTTCTTCCACCAGCGTTTTCCAGCGCGTGAGCATGCGATCGGCGCCGCGCTCGATCACCGTCACCGATTCGACGTCCGGCATAAATTCGGGAAAGCGTTCTTGCTGTTTTGCCAATTCATAGACTGCCCGCGCGGGAGCTGCGATCGTAATGGATGTTTCGACATATGGCATGAGAGCGGTTAAAGCGCGCCGAGTTTCTCACGTGCCGTTAACAGACCTGCTTCGAGTGCCGCTAGCGCTTTATCGATCTCGGTTTCATTGACGACCAGCGGCGGTTCGAGCCGAATGACGCGCTGCATGTTGAGCGTCCACGCCGCGGTGACGCCGGCTTTGAGCATCTCGGGAATAATCCAGCCGCCGTAGCCTTCGCTCGTCAGCTCGACGCCGACGAGCAATCCTAAACCACGCGCGGTGGCCGCAACGTCGGGATATGTTTGCGCGAGCCGGCGCGCTCCCGCTAATAATTGGGCGCCGCGCACACGCGCATTTTCGACCAGGTTTTCCTCGATCAACACATCCATTGCAGCGAGCGCCGCGGCGCATGCAACTTCATTGCCGCCGAAGGTCGACGTATGCATCACCGGATGCTGCGCGTACGCAGCGTTCCATACATCCGGCCGCGCAATGTACGCGCCAACGGGAACGACGCCGCCCGAAAGGCCCTTCGCCAGCGTCATGACATCGGGAACGACGTCATCGCGATTGCATCCGAAAAGAAAACCGCAGCGGCCAAAGCCGGTTTGCACTTCGTCGGCAATAAGCAGCGCGCCGGTACGATCGCAGATCGCGCGCACTTCTTGCAAATACCCGACGGGCGGAACGTTTACGCCGCCTTCGCCTTGGACCGGCTCGACAATGAAGGCCGCCGCGTCGTGCAATTCGCTTTCAAGACCGGCCGTCGTACCGTACTCCAAATGCGCGACATCCTCAATCAACGGTGCATATGAATCTTTGAAGTAATCCCGGCCGCTGGCAGAAAGCGAGCCGAGGGTTTTACCGTGGAACGCGTCGCGCGTGGCGACGATTTTGCGCCGTTTGGTGGCGACACGTGCGAGTTTGATCGCACCTTCAACCGCCTCCGTCCCGCTGTTACAAAAAAAAGAGATTTGCAAATCTCCCGGAGCCAGCTCCGCCAAACGCTTCGACGCTCGGCCGAGCGTAACGTTGAACATCGTTTTGCCGGAGAGCGCGATGCGATCCAACTGCTCTTTGACTGCGGCCACAACTTTGGGATGGCGATGACCGAGCGTAAAAACGCCGTAGCCGCCGGCAAAATCGAGATAGGCTTTACCGTTTTGATCCCAGATCGTGCAGCCTTGCGCGCGCACCTCCACCGGACTGCCGGAGACTTTCATCACGCGTGCGAGCGTCGGATTTACGTACCGGCGATAATTTTCGTAGACCTCATCGTAGAGGGCTTGGCCGTCGGCGTCCACGCGCTTAGGCGGCGACGCGTGGCTCGAGCGAATCGATCGTTTCCGCAACGACCGCGATAACATCGGCAGCGCGATCCAACCGCATAATGCGTTCGCGCAGCTGCGCTGCTCCGGGAATGCCGCGCAGATATAATGCCAGATGCTTGCGCATTTGGGGAACCGCGCGCGATTCGCCGAGTTCGCTCAGCATCGCCGCATAATGCACGTCGATCGCGTAGCGCAATCGCTCGGCGGCTTCGGGCAGCGGTTGTGCGCTGCGGCCTTCCATCAGATCGCGTATCTGCGAGATCAGCCACGGATTGCCGAGCGTTGCGCGCCCGAGCATGATCGCATCCACACCGCTTTCGTGCATGCGTTGCATCGCGCGGTGGGGATCGTCCAAATCACCATTGCCGATCACCGGAATGTCAACCGCCGCCTTCAAGCGTTTGATGTGTTCCCAATCCGCGTTTCCTTTATAGAATTGCTGCGCGGTGCGCGCGTGTAGCGTTAATGCTTTCACGCCGGCAGCTTGCGCACGCTGCGCGGCTTGCAGATAGACGATCTTGTCTTGGCTCCATCCGAGACGCATCTTCATCGTGACCGGACAATCAACCGCCGCGACCACGGCACGCATGATCGCCTCGCAACGATCGAGATCGCGCAAGCACGCCGAACCACCGCTGAGCTTCGTGATCTTCGGCGCCGGGCAACCGAAATTGATATCCACGATGTCGGCGCCGCACTCGCGCACGACTTTCGCCGCTTTTGCCATCATCTCAGGATTGTCGCCCCAGAGTTGCGTGCTCACCGGCTTCTCAAGCCCGTGCTGGTCGATCATCTCCATCGTGCGCTTGGCGCTCGATGCGTACTGCAACGCGTTGGCGGACACGAACTCGGTCACCGTAAGCCCCAAACCAAACGGCTTATAGAGCGCACGCATCGTGCGATTGGTCACACCCGACATCGGCGCCAATACCAACGGCGGCCAAATTTCGTGCGGCCCGATGACCAGCGGTTTTACCGTGCGCCCCATAGCGACGGTAGTATAACACGACTCTTGGATGGCCCCGCTACGGCGTGATAGTAGCGCGGCGCCCGTAGCTCAACTGGACGAGCGGGTTTTTCGCAGAATCAGGATGAGGGTTCGAGTCCCTCCGGGCGCCTTGGGTTCTTCGTGGCACCGACAGACGGGGGTTGCGAACCGTGCTATACTGTCGGTGTTCTGCGAAGAGCCTGCTCTTCTTTAAGAGCTACCGCGAGAGGACGTGCAAACGTCCTCTCGTTTTATTTTTGGCAGAGGTAAAAACTACGCAGGCCGAACAAACTCAAATGCGGATTGACGGCACCGATGATGCCGGTGTGTTTGGCGACAACCTCGGCCATGCCGCCGGTCGCGATAACCTTTGCATCCACACCCAGCTCTTTGCGAATGCGCGCGACGAGCGCTTCGGTTTGGCCGACGAAACCATAAATAATTCCCGATTGCAAAGCCGAGATCGTATCGGTTCCGAGCGCTTTTCCGGGCGCTTCGAGTGCAATCTGCGGGAGCTTGGCGGTTCGCTCGACCAATGCTTCGATCGAGATGTTGATTCCCGGCGCAATAGCGACGCCCAAATATAATCCGTCGGCGTCGATTGCCATAAACACCGTTGCGGTACCGTAACTAATAATGATCAGCGGCGCTCCATAGATTTCTTTCGCGCCAATCGCGGCCGCGACTAAATCCGCGCCGACCTCGCCGGGCCGCTCGGTGCCGATACGCATGAGTTGCTGGCGGTGCGCTTTGAAAAATATCGCTTCGCGGCCAAAATACCGCATGCTCATCTCTCCGAGCACCGCATCCAGATTCGGAACAACGCTGGCGATCGCGACGGCGCTAACGTCACTCGGTCGAAGCTTCGCAGCCGCGAACAGTTCGGTGAAAAGCACGCCCAACTCATCGGCGGTGCGTTCCGAACGCGTCGTGATACGCCAGGCTTGAATAAGTTTGCCTTCGCCGGAGTCGAAACAACCGAGTTTTGTCTCGGTATTTCCGGCATCAACTGCCAATAACATCGTGTTCTATGCTGTCGAGCAAACGCGCGGCTAAAACCTCTTTTGCGGCAGACGCAATTTCTCGCTTTCCCGCAGTGCCCCACAGCACGGTCAGCGCGTTCTTCTGCAATCCAAAGCCGCGGCCGCCGGAGACGTCGTTGACCGCGATGGCATCGAGCTGCTTGCTCAAAAGTTTTTGACGCGCATTGGCTTCGTGATCTTCGGTCTCCGCTGCAAAGCCGACGACGACCGCCGAGTTTTTTCGCGAAGCGATCGACGCGAGAATATCCGGATTTTGCGCCAGCTCTAATGTTGTTTCGCTTGCGTCCTTCTTTACTTTTTGCGCATGCGTCTTTTCGGGACGCCAATCCGAAACGGCGGCAGTCGCGATGATCAGATCGGCGTCGCCGATGTGCGCGAGCGTCGCGTCGTGCATCTCCTGCGCCGTCGTTACATGGATCGCGCGGACGCCGCTCGGCGCTTGGAGTTGCGTGGGACCGAGCACCAGCGTCACATCGGCGCCGCGCAACAGCGCTTCGCGCGCCAGTGCAATGCCGGTTGCGCCGGTTGACGGATTGCTGATGAAGCGCACCGGATCGATCGGCTCGCGCGTCGGGCC
>DASYYA010000210.1:0-2346 GCA_035934355.1 Candidatus Rubrimentiphilum sp.
AGAGAATTCCCGAAAACGCGAAATGGAACGAACTCCAAAACTTCGATTCGGTGATACGCGTGTATTCGGGCGGGTGTTCGCGCGAAGGTGGCGGCAGATCAGTCATAGGGCCACGGCATTGCGATGGCGCGGGCTAGACGGCGTTCTGCGGCTTCCATGGCGGCACGCTCGCTTTTCTCGCGATGGTCGTGGCCCAGAAGATGCAGAATTCCGTGAATTAATAGGCGGTAGATCTCGTTTTGTAACGGCGCGCCGTAATCCGCAGCTTGCCGCCGCGCGGTGTCCACACTGATTGCCAGGTCACCCAACGGCTCTTGCGCCACAAAGCTCAGCACGTCGGTCGCTTTATCTTTGTCACGATACCGCCGGTTGAGTTGACGAATCGCCACATCGTTCACAAGCGCGATCGAAAGGGTGGCGTCGGCTTGACCGAGGATCCGCAGCAGTTTCTGCGCCGTGCTGCGCAAACGCCGCGAATCAATTGCCGGATCCGGAGCGTCGTTGCGCAGCGCGATCACTGCGCAGGGTTCGCGCCATACGCTCGAATGATCCGTGTAACGAGCGGATGCCGAACCACATCCGTGTCGCTGAGATGCACGATGCCGACGTCGTTCATCCCGGCAAATCTCCGCGGGGCTTCCAGCAGCCCGCTTTGCGCACCGCCGGGAAGATCGATTTGCGTAACGTCGCCGTTGACGATCATCTTCGATCCGGACCCTAAACGAGTCAGAAGCATCTTCAGCTGATCGCGCGTCGTGTTCTGCGCTTCATCCAGAATCACGAATGCGTCTGAAAGCGTGCGTCCCCGCATGTACGCAAGCGGCGCAACCTCGATCACACCGCGTTCCAGATACTTGCCAACCAGTGGTTCGTCCATCAATTCCGAAAGCGAATCGTACAGCGGGCGGAGATACGGGTCCACTTTTTCTTTAAGATCGCCGGGAAGAAAACCGAGTTTCTCGCCCGCTTCGACCGCAGGCCTCGATAGTATGACGCGTGCCACATGGCGCGAACGCAACGCGCGCACCGCCATGACGACCGCAAGGAATGTTTTGCCCGTACCGGCGGGACCGATACCAAATGTGAGCGTGTTGCGTTCGATCGTCTCGACGAATTTTCGCTGACCTGCGTTCTTCGGGCGAATCTCCGCGCCGCGATTCGTGCGAAAAAGCGTTTCCGGTAATCCGCTTTCGGCGCCGCCCACCGCATCGGATGCAGCAAGCGCCACGTCGTCCGGCGTTAAATGAACGCCACGAACCGCGGCATCAAGCATTTTTTTTACGACGTTGTAGGCTTGGTCGACCGCACCGCTTTCGCCGTGAACGACCAGGCGATGGCCATCAACCCGCAACGAAACGGAGAGCGCGTTTTCCAAAGCGGAAAGATTCTGATCGAACTTTCCAAAAAGGCGGAACTGATCGGTAAGTTCGCTTAGATCGACGGTTCTTTCGGTCGTTGACTCCAGAGTTCGTGCTCCCTCAGTGCTCGAGGCGGTCCCAGCACTTCGGCCGCGATAACGGCTCGCAATAAACTGTTCCCATCTTCGAACATGGTCCGCACCATCCCGCCGTCGCTTTTTTTAAGAGTTAATCGCTCCGGCGGGAGGGTGCGGCCAGGCTCTTTAGCCACTTACTTTGGCGCCCCGGGCGGAGGCGGCGGCGGCCCCTGTTCGGCCTGCGTCACGCTTGAGGAGATCGCGCCACGCATATCCGAATCGGCTTGGATATTCTTCATGCGATAGTAATCCATGATTCCGAGATTGCCGCTGCGGAAAGATTCGGCAATTGCCGCCGGAACCGAAGCTTCGGCTTCGACCACTTTGGCGCGCATGCGCTGTGTTTCGGCTTTCATCTCTTGCTCCGCCGCTTGCGCCGCGTACTGCCGTTCAGAAGCTTTGGCTTGCGCGATGCGGCGATCGGCTTCTGCTTGCGACATCTGCAATTCGGCGCCGATATTCTTGCCGACATCGACGTCAGCGATGTCGATCGAAACGATCTCGAATGCCGTGCCTGCATCCAATCCTTTTGCGAGTACGGCTTTGCTGATGCGATCCGGATATTCAAGCACTTGCTTGTGATCGACGGCGGCGCCGACTGCGGACACAACGCCTTCGCCGACACGCGCGATGATCGTAGGTTCTCCCGCGCCGCCGACGTACCGATCGAGATTGCTGCGAACGGTAATCCGTGCTTTGACGTTTAACTGAATGCCGTTCTGCGCGACGCCCTGGAACACGGGCGTCTCGATCACTTTTGGATTGACAGAAGTCTGCAGGGCCTCGAGAACATTCCTTCCGGCCAGATCGATTGCGGCCGCACGCTGCCATTCCAAAGGAATCTGCGCGCG
>DASYYA010000027.1:0-10916 GCA_035934355.1 Candidatus Rubrimentiphilum sp.
GAGGGGTCTTCATCATTTAGCACCGCGAGTAGGTCGTCGCGGGTTGCGCCGGCATGCGCCAGCGCAACGGCGGCAAGAAGATTCAAGAACCCATGCATGGTGAAGCCGCTTTGTTTATTATAAGCGCGAATTGGATGATGCAAACCGGCCGTCGCTTTGAACGGTGCGTCATTCTCGACTGCCGTTTGAATGAAGTCCGCGACCGATTCCGATGACGGCATCGCGTCAGCCGTTAGGCCGCCGCAACGGATCTTTGCGCCAAAATGAAACGTCATAAGCATTTCAAAACCGGCACGCAATTCGTCGCCGTTCAAACCGCGCGGAAGTTCGACGAATATTGGCAGGTTGCTCAATCCGGCGCGTGCGGCTTCTTCTGCAAACTTTGCGATAGCGTCAAGCGTTAGGGCAATTTCGAGCGATTCAATTTTCAGCTCCAGCAGATCCGATAGTTTTCCATCAACAATAACGCTCAAGGGTAAGCGCCCTTCGACACTGCTCAGGGTCCTTCGATTCCTCAGGATGACACCGAGAGGCCCGATAAAACGGCCCAGCATCCATGAATACGGACCGTTGCGGGCCGCGATATACTCGGATATGGCCGCGTTCAATGCGAGCTGCGCGGGCGGAAACAAACCGGCGTAGTCGATGAATCCGGTGAGGGCCTCGCGGACGGCGTGCAATGGCGTCGCCGAGGTCGGCATATACAGGGCCGCTTCGGGCGGCCCCCTAAGTGACCTTCTGCGATGTCCGCGCTCACCCAAACCAAAACGCATCCGCTCCAAAAAATCGATTGGGATTACATCGAATTTTACGTCGGGAACGCGAAGCAAGCGGCGCATTACTATTGCTCGGCATTCGGCTTCGAGCAACGCGCGTATGCCGGTCCGGAAACGGGGATTCCCGATCGCGCATCCTATCTGCTGGTACAAAACGAGCTGCGCTTTGTTTTAACGGCAAGCCTTCGTCCCAACGACGCAATCGCGCAGCATGTCATGCGGCACGGCGATGGTGTGAAAGATGTGGCGATTCAAGTTGCGGATGCACGCGCAGCGTTTGCAGCTGCGCTTGCCGGCGGTGCGCGCAGCATTATGGAACCGGTTGAACTTCAAGACCAAACGGGCAAGATCGTCAAGGCAACCATCGCCACATATGGCGATACGGTTCACAGTTTCATTCAGCGCAACGACTATCGCGGAACATTCATGCCCGGATTCGTCGCTGCCTCGAAATCTCTAAACGCTCAGGTCCCGAACCTCCAAGCCATCGACCACTGCGTGGGCAACGTTGGTTGGGGCGAGATGGATACGTGGGGAGATTTTTATCAGCGAGTCTTTGGTTTCTCGCAGCTGGTTTCGTTCGACGACAAAGATATCTCAACCGAGTATACCGCGTTACGATCGAAAGTGATGACCGATCCCGAGCATCGTGTAAAGTTCCCTATCAACGAACCGGCACAAGGCAAAAAGAAATCGCAGATCGAGGAATATCTCGATTTCTATGGCGGACCCGGCGTGCAGCACATCGCGATCCGCACCGACGACATCATTGCCACCATTCGTGCACTCAAAGCCAATGGCGTCGAGTTTCTCGACACGCCGGATACCTATTACGATGATCTGGAGTCGCGCGTCGGAAAGATCGACGAAGCGATGCAGATCCTCCGGGAGCTTCGCATCCTGGTCGATCGTGACGATCTTGGCTACATGTTGCAGATATTTACCAAGCCGCTGCAAGATCGGCCGACGGTATTTTTTGAAATCATTCAACGCAAGGGCAGCTTGAGTTTTGGAAAAGGAAATTTTAAAGCGCTTTTTGTTTCCATCGAAAAAGAGCAGGAACGCCGAGGAACTCTATGAGCGTCACCGTTGACGCGGTCATGCTCGAAGCGCGCGCGGGCTCGCTGGCGAAACGTTCGATTAAAACAACTTCAAAGATCGCCGGGATTCATCTCGCAATCTCATGCATGGATTTGACCACACTCGAGGGCAAGGACTCCGAGGGTCGCGTCCGCTCGCTCTGCGCGAAAGCGCTGCATCCGGCGCCACATCTCCCCAATGTGCCGAACGTTGCCGCAGTCTGCATCTATCCGAATTTAGTCCCGATCGCTAAGGATGCGTTGCGCGGCACGCCCGTCAAAGTCGCCTCCGTCGCAACCGCGTTTCCCAGCGGACAGTCTTCATTAGAAGTGAAGCTCGCAGATACTGAAAACGCCATCGCGGCCGGCGCCGACGAAATCGACATGGTCATCGACCGCGGCGCATTTCTTGCCGGCCGTTACGCGGAGGTCTATGAAGAGATCATTGCGGTGAAGCGCGCGTGCGGGCCTATCCATCTAAAAGTGATCCTCGAAACGGGCGAGCTTGGGAGCTACGATGCCGTCCGGCGGGCGAGCGATCTCGCATTAGAAGCGGGCGCAGACTTCATCAAGACCTCGACCGGCAAAGTGGGAACCAACGCCACTTTCCCCGTGGCCGTGACGATGTGCGAGGCGATCCGAGACTATGCGCGGCGCACCGGCAGACGTGCCGGTCTAAAAGTTGCCGGCGGTGTCCGGACCACAAAACAAGCGATGACGTATTTGGTTATTGTGAAGGAAACGCTCGGCGAGGGCTGGCTGCAACCCGATCTCTTTAGAATCGGCGCCAGTTCGCTCCTCGACGACTTGCTGATGCAATACGAAAAAGAGCTGACCGGACACTACGCCGGGCGCGACTACTTCCCGATGGATTAATGGAGCACGATGGCGATCTTTGAATACGCGCCGGCGCCCGAAACTACAAAGGCACCGATCCGCGAAGAGTATGGGCTCTTCATCGACGGTAAATGGACGTCGCCGCGGAGCGGCCAATATTTTGATACCGTTAATCCCGCGACCGAAGAGACGATCGCGCGTGTGGCCTACGGCGCTAACGAGGATGTCGACCGCGCCGTGCGAGCTGCAAGAAAAGCCTATGAAAAATACTGGCGCAAAATGCGGCCCGCCGATCGCGCGAAGTATATCTACAGAATTGCGCGAGCCATTACGGAGCGCTCGCGTGAGTTGGCCGTTCTCGAGACGCTGGACGGGGGCAAGCCGATCAAAGAGTCTCGCGATTTCGACATCCCGCTCTCGGCCGCGCACTTCTTCTACTATGCAGGCTGGGCTGACAAGCTCGAGTGGGCAATGCGCGCCGGCGAAGAGCCACGCCCAATCGGCGTCGCCGGACAGATCGTTCCGTGGAATTTTCCGTTGTTAATGGCGGCATGGAAACTCGCGCCGGCATTAGCTTGCGGAAACACCATCGTCTTGAAGCCGGCCGAAACGACACCGCTTACCGCCCTGGCTCTCGCGCACATTGCGGCGGAGGCCGATCTACCGCCCGGCGTTCTCAATGTCATCACCGGCGACGGCGCGACCGGCGCAACATTGGTTTCTCACGCGGACGTCGACAAGATCGCGTTCACCGGTTCGACCGAAGTTGGTAAGGCGATTCAACGCGCCATTGCCGGAAGCGGTAAACGCTTAACTCTCGAACTCGGCGGTAAAGCCGCGCATATCGTTTTTGCGGATGCGCCGATCGATCAGGCCATCGAAGGAATCGTCAACGGCATTTACTTCAATCAAGGTCATGTTTGCTGCGCCGGTTCGCGGCTGCTGGTCGAAGAAAGCATCCACGACGAGATCGTCGTCCGGCTAACCGACCGTATTCAAACCTTGCGGTTAGGTAATCCGCTCGACAAAAATACCGACGTCGGCGCCATCAACTCCAAGATGCAGCTCGACAAGATCAAAGAGCTTGTAAGTAGCGGCATCAACGAAGGCGCAGTGCTCGTTCAGCAATCATGCGATTTGCCGGCTCGCGGATATTTTTTCCCCGCTTCCTTCTTCACCAACGTGCAGCAATCACACCGGATTGCGCGCGAAGAAATTTTTGGTCCGGTGCTTTCCATTTTGACATTTAGAACCCCCGAAGAAGCCGTAGAAAAAGCCAACAACACGCCCTACGGCCTCTCCGCGGGCATTTGGACCGACAAAGGCAGCAAGAACATGTACATCGCGCAGTATTTGCGCGCAGGCGTCGTGTGGTGTAACACATTCAACCAATTCGATCCGAGTTCGCCTTTCGGCGGCTATCGCGAATCCGGATTCGGGCGCGAGGGTGGCGTCCACGGTTTACGTGAGTATCTGGCCCACTGACCCGCGTCTCTTCGAATCGATCTTCGAAGCGTCGCCCGGCGCGCTGCTGGCGCTGGACTCTGAGGGACGCATCGTTGCGGCCAATTCGGCAGCGGGCAGGCTCTTCGGATATAAGCCCGCGGAGCTCGTCAAGCGCCGTTTTTCAGAGCTCTCGCAACATCCGGTACAGGGTTTTCTAACCGAGGCGCTTGAAGCCGCGCGCGGTGGCGGCTCCCGATCGACGGAGATCGAGCTCGCGGACGTTTCGGGCACGCCGATTCCGGCTCAGCTGGTCACCATTTCCGTGGCTGAAGGCAGCCATTCCGCGCGCTTGATTCTTCGCGTCGAAAATCTGACCGAACGCCACCGCGTTAAAACGCAGTTACGAACTCTTGCCTACTATGACTCCCTGACCGGGCTGCCGAACCGCATTCTCTTCCAGGATCGCCTGCGCGATGCGATCGAGCACGTGACCGGCCAATCGCGCTGCGCTGCCTTCCTTCTGCTTGACCTCGATCGTTTCAAGGATCTCAACGAAACGCTCGGTCATGCAATGGGAGATCGCTTCCTGCAATTAATCGCTGAACGATTGGCGACTGTCGTAAAGGATCGCGGCATGGTCGCCCGATTCGCCGGCGACGAGTTCGCCGTTCTCGTCCCGGATTGTTCCGGGCGCGAAGAGATTGAAGAACTCGCCGAAGAGCTGCGCAATGGCATCGATCAAGCATACCGGATCGAAGGCTTCGAGCAGTACATTACGACGAGCATCGGCGTTGTAATCTATCCGGATCATGGGCGCGACGACCAGACGCTGATCAAAAATGCCGACATTGCACTGTACTTTGCAAAACAACAAGGCCGGAATGCGTACTTCTTTTACGACGAAGCGATGGAAGCCCCGATCCGCAACCGCCTTGCGCAAGAAAAACATCTGCGGAATGCACTGGCTCGCAGCGAGTTCTTGTTACAGTACCAACCCATTATGCAGATGCGGGATCACAACCGGATCTTTGGCGTCGAAGCGCTGGTACGATGGCAGCATCCTAAAGACGGCCTGCTTCTGCCCGACACCTTTATCCCTGCGGCCGAAGCCAGCGGGCTCATCATTCCGCTCGGAGAGTGGATCGAGCGCACGGCGATCGAGCGCGTCCGCGCGTGGCAAAACCGGTTTGGATTTTTCACATTGGCAATCAACATTTCCGCGCGCGAATTTTATCAGCGCGACCTGTGCGAGCGGCTCATTTCGATTGCGAAGACCGCCGGGTTAGCCCCAGAGGCAATTGCCGTCGAAATCACCGAGAGCATGGCGCTGTTCGATGCGGAGCATGCCATCGAAACGATCCGTGCGCTCAAAAAAGCAGGCACGCAGATTGCAATCGACGATTTTGGGACAGGACACTCGTCATTGCATTATCTTCGCCGCATCGAGATCGACCACATCAAGATCGATCGGTCGTTTGTTTCGGGAATCGGGGTGAGATCGAGCGATGAAACAATCGTCAAAGCGATCGTTGCCATGGGGCATAGCCTCGGCTTAAAAATTATCGCCGAAGGTGTCGAGAGCCAGGAGCAGTATGATTTTCTCGACGCACAGGGTTGCGATCTGGTGCAGGGGAACCTGCTGGCTGCACCAATGGATCCCAAGCCCATGGAAGCGCTGCTCGCGGAGCGACAAGCATGCTAAACGTCGCGCAAAAACTCGATCGTGCGTACCTCGCCGATTGGTACCAGCGCAATAGAAAACGCTCATCTAAGATCTTTGCGCTCGTGGACCCGACAGTATTTTACGATCGGCCGATCCCGCTGCGCCACCCCTTTGCGTTTTACGAAGGGCACTTGCCGGCATTCAGTTTTTTAACGCTCAATGAGCGCTCCCTCGGCGAGCCTCCGGTAGACGCAGTACTCGAAAACCTCTTTGAACGCGGGATCGATCCCGCCAGTTTGACCGACGCGCAACGGCATTCGCGATCACAGTGGCCGGAACGCAAGGCGATCGAAGCGTTCGCCGATACGTGCGATCGGCGCGTTCTCCAAGCCTTAGCGTCCGCGGCAATTGTGGATTCGGGTAATCCGCGTTTGGTCAACGGCCAAGCCGCCTACACGGTCCTCGAACACGAGCCGATGCACCACGAAACGCTCATGTACATCGTCCATCAGCTGGAACCGGCTAAAAAACGCGCGATCGCACAAACTCACCGAGATTCGGCACCGCCAATTAATGATTTCATCGAAATTGCGAGCGGCGCTGTGACGTTGGGCGCGCGCCGTGACGAAATCGCTTTCGGCTGGGACAATGAGTTCGAACGGCATTCTGTTTCCGTCGTGAGCTTTAGGCTGCAGCGCTATCCGATAACCAACAACGAGTATCTTGAGTTTGTGCGCGCGGGCGGTCCGTTGCCGCCGTTTTGGATCGAGCGCGGGGGCGAATACAAACTGCGCGGGGTTTTCGAGGAATTGCCATTCTTCGGCTCGTGGCCGGTGTATGTGAGCCACGTTCAGGCCGAGGCGTATGCGCAATGGAAAAACGCGAGACTTATGACAGAAGCGCAGTACCACCGCGCGGCATTTGGAACGCCGGATCACAACGAACGCGCATTTCCCTGGGGAAACGAACACCCTGGCCCCGCCCATGGCAATTTTGGGGTTCAACGCTACGATCCGGAACCCGTGGATGCACATCCGGCCGGAGCGAGCGCGTGGGGCGTTCACGATTTAATTGGGAACGGCTGGGAATGGACGGGCACGCCGTTTGCACCGTTTCCGGGATTCGAACCGATGGCGAGCTATCCGCAGTACAGTGCTGACTTCTTCGACGGGAAACACTACGTCATGAAAGGCGCTTCGCCGGTAACCGCCTATGAATTAATCCGCCGTAGTTTTCGCAACTGGTTCTTTGCAGATTATCCATACATGTACGCCAAGTTCCGGCTCGTTCTCGACACGTGAGGCGCGGCGCCGCTCTCGCGGTTAGCGCGATGCTCGTTTTCTCCGCCTGCTCGAAGCAGGGTGGCGGCGGATCGCCGACCGGCATCCTGAGAGTTGCGGCGTATGCCGAACCAACTTCTTTAAACCCGCTCTTGGCAACCAACACTGCGGAAAATTTTTTGTCGAGCATCGCCTTCGATCTGCTCGTGACGCTGGACGACAAAGGACGCGATATCCCGGACCTTGCGACCGTCGTTCCGACGGCGGAAAATCACGGCATCAGTCAGGATGGTTTAACGATTACCTATCATTTGCATCATGGGGTGAAGTGGCAAGACGGCACTCCATTCACGAGCGCCGATGTCAAGTTTAGTTGGCAAGCGGTTATGAATCCGGCAAATAATGCGGTTGAGCGCCGCGGCTACGACCAAGTCGCTTCGGTCGACACGCCCGATCGATATACGGTTGTCTTCCACCTGAAACGGCCGTTCGCGCCCTTTGTCGACACAGTCTTTGCCGAGAGCGACGACCCTTTCCGCATCGTGCCGAAGCATTTGCTCGACAAGTATCCGAACATCAATCGCATTCCGTTCAACCAGCAACCGATTGGAACGGGGCCTTTCCGAGTCGTACGATGGTTCCACGGCGATCATGTCGAGTACGCAGCGAATCCACAGTATTTTCGTGGCGCGCCGAAGCTCAAGCGAATTCTCGTCTACACGATTCCGGACGCCAATACCGAGGCGGCAGACTTGCGATCCGGTGGCGTTGACCTTATTCCCGATGTCGGTTCCTCGACGTTCCACAGTCTGAAAAGCGCTCCGAACGTTCGCGCCCTACTCGTAAAAGCGCCGTCGTATACCTCGATCGTCTTCAACTTCTTGCATCCGCCGTTGGATGATGTTCGCGTGCGCCGCGCGCTTGCGTATGGTATCGACGAGCGGCGCATAATTCAAGACGTCACATACAACCTCGCAACGCCCGCGATTGCGGACCTCTCGGATTTTTATTGGGCATTTGATCCGACCCTAAAAGGTTACTCATACAATCCCGGCCGTGCCAATCAACTGCTCGATCAGGCGGGCTGGCGCCGTTCCGGTTCGGGTTATCGTGCAAAGGCCGGACGCACGCTGACGCTGCAACTTGCTTTTGGATCGGGGAGCCCCACCGCGCAGGCGATCGCCGTCGCGGTCCAATCCGACCTCCGAAAGATCGGCGTCAATGTGCCGGTCAAAGGCTATCCATATAGCATTCTCTACGCAACGCAGCAGTTCGGCGGCATTCTCCAAGGCGGCAAATTCGACATGGCGGAGTACGCATGGATTGCCGGAGCCGATCCTGATAATTCGTCGCAATGGATGTGCGACGTCACGCCGCCGAAGGGAAATAATAACGGACATTATTGCGATCCGAAATTAGACACACTCGAACAAACCGCTTTAACCCATTCGGATCGACCGACGCGCAAACGCGCCTACGCCCAAATCGAATCGCTGCTGATTGGCGACGCGCCCGCAGCCTTTCAATACTACCTGCCGCGCCGTTATGCTTTGAACCCCAACGTGCAGAATTTCTCCCCTAACGGTGTCAGTGAAGGATGGAACGCCTATCAATGGTCACGTTAACCGCTAAGAAAACGCCCATCACGGTGGCTTACGGCGACGGCATTGGGCCGGAGATTATGGACGCAACGCTGCGCATGATCACGGAGGCCGGGGCGCAGCTCGAAATGGAGCGGATTGAGATCGGCGAGCCGATTTATAAGCGCGGCATTACCAACGGTATCGAACAGAGTTCCTGGGAGTCACTGCGCCGCACCAAAGTATTTTTGAAAGCTCCGATTACGACGCCGCAAGGCGGCGGTTTCAAATCGCTCAACGTGACCGTGCGTAAGACGCTCGGCATGTATGCCAACGTGCGCCCCTGTGCATCGCTCTCTCCCTTCGTCGAGACCAAACACCCGAAGATGAACCTCGTGATCGTGCGCGAGAACGAGGAAGACGTCCACGGTGGCATCGAGCACCGGCAAACGCAGCAAGTGACGCAGTGCCTAAAACTCATCTCACGTCCTGGCAGCGAACGGATCGTGCGTTACGCGTTCGAGTATGCCAAGGCAAACAAGCGCAAAAAAGTCACGTGCTTTACCAAAGACAATATTATGAAGATCACCGACGGACTTTTTCACGAGGTCTTCGATGAGATTGCCAAAGAGTATCCGCAGATCGAGAACGAGCACTGGATCGTGGATATCGGGGCCGCCAAAATGGCCGACACGCCCGAAGCCTTCGATGTCTTGGTGATGCCCAATCTCTACGGCGACGTCCTCTCGGATGTCGCCGCGCAGATCACGGGTTCGGTTGGGCTCGCGGGCTCGGCGAATATCGGCCTTCACTGCTCGATGTTCGAAGCCATTCACGGTTCGGCACCGCGGCGCGCGGGACAGAATCTCGCCAATCCATCCGGACTGCTCCACGGCGCGCTACTGATGCTCTCGCATATCGGGCAGGCCGAACCGGCCGAGCGTGCGCACAACGCCTGGCTCCGGACGATCGAAGATGGCATCCATACATACGACGTATATAAGGAAGGCACGAGTCGCGAAAAGGTCGGAACCAAAGAGTTTGCGGACGCCGTGATCGCGCGCCTAGGGCAACTGCCGGAGCAGCTCAAGCCGGCTGAATACGCGAAGGACGCACAGCTCGATATCGCCGCTCGCCCATCCAACGGGCGAGTGCGCAAAGAGCAAACGGGCCTCGACGTCTACCTCGACCTTTCCGGTGGCAATCCCGATCGCATCGCGGAAAAAATCAACAAACTCGGGATCGACGGCGCAAAGCTTACCGTTATCAGCAACCGTGGAACGAAAGTTTGGCCCGACGGCAATCCGGATACGTTTTGGAGCGATCATTGGAGCTGCCGGTTCGAAGCGGATGGATCCAAATTCACGCCTGGGAACGTGATCCAGATTCTGGCAGCGCTCCACCAGGCCGGCTTCGATGTCATTAAGACCGAGGGGCTCTACACGTTTGACGGCGCACGCGGCTATTCGCTGGCGCAAGGGGAGTAGCTTTAGCGAACCTTTCTTTTTTTAAACGCCGCCCAAACCGTTCTCAAGCTGAAGATGAGCGCGATCGCGACGATCGCCCAAAAAGCATAGCCGATCCACGCTCCCCAGCCGTTCGGATGATATATCAAGAAGACGATCGCGAGCCCAATGATGCACGCGGACGCGAGCATGCTGGCATTTGCCGTTTCCACAGCGCGTTCGAACCGGGTCAATACCTGTTCGAGGTCCTCGAGTCGCGTCCACACCCGCAGATTTCCGCGTTCGATCTCCGACATCACGCGATCGATGCGCCGCGGTAATTCCACGCTCAGCTCTGCCGCATCGATCGTCGTATTGCGAATGTTTCCCGCCCAATCTTGGCCCGCGAGGCGGTGGAAAAGAATCTTTTCCGATAGCGAAGAGACCAGCTCGTTGAAATTGACGCGGGGGTTGAGCTCTTCGAGCAAGCCCTCGCACATGACCAGCGCTTTGAAAAGCAGCGCGACCGGCCCAGGTAGGCGCAGCTTGTAGGTGCGCACCATTTCGAGCATTTCGGTTAGCGCGTTGCCGAAATGCACGCTCTTGAGATCCGTTCCCGTATGCCGTTCCAGCGCGCGTGCAACCTCCGCACCGAGTGCGCCGCGATCGACCGGGTGGCGCGGCGAAGTGAGCTGCAGCATGCGATCCGCGATACGTTCGGGATCGCGGCGGTCGAGCGCCATAAAGATATCGGCAGCGCGGCGCCGTGCCTCGGGCGTTAGGTGGCCGATCATGCCAAAATCCATAACA
>DASYYA010000029.1:0-11094 GCA_035934355.1 Candidatus Rubrimentiphilum sp.
AGCATCGGATATTCGCGCTCGATCGCGTCCAAAACCGAACTCACCGATGCGCGCGCGTTGAGATCGAGACGAAGTTCGCTCGAAATGTGCGCCAGCGCGCGTAAATGCGCCGGGAGCACGACGCGGATCATGCCAGCGTCTGCGCCTCCACCGACAGCACCGCGGGCAGATCGCGAACGATCGGTTCCCACGAGTTTCCGCCATTCGCCGATGCGTACACCTGGCCGCCGGTGGTGCCAAAATAGATGCCGCAATCGTCGAACGAATCGACCGCCATGGCATCGCGCAGCACGTTCACATAGCAATTTTCCTGCGGCAAGCCTTGGGTCAGCGCGTCCCACTCGTTGCCGCCGGTGCGGCTGCGATACACGCGCAGCTTTCCGTCGGGTGGAAAGTGCTCGGAGTCGCTCGTGATTGGAACGACGTAGACGGTTTGTGGATCGTGCGCGTGGATGTCGATAGGAAATCCAAAGTCGGTGGGAAGATTCCCGCTGATCTCTCGCCAGGAATCGCCGGCATCGTCGGTGCGCATCACATCCCAATGTTTTTGCATGTACAGTACGTTGGGTTGCGCCGGATGCATCGCAATGCGATGCACGCAGTGGCCGACTTCGGCTTCCGCGTCGGGAATATACTGTGACTTCAACCCGCGGTTAATCGGGCGCCACGTCTTGCCCGCGTCGTCGCTGCGAAATGCGCCCGCAGCCGAGATTGCGGTGAAGATGCGGTCGTGGTTTTGCGGATCGACGATGATGGTGTGCAAACACATACCGCCGGCGCCGGGCTGCCACGACGGTCCTGTCCCGTGCTGTCGCAATCCGGAGAGCTCGCTCCACGTTTGGCCGCCGTCGGTGGTGTGAAAGAGCGCCGCATCTTCGACGCCCGCGTACACGTGATCCGGATCATCGGCCGACGGTTCAAAGTGCCAAACGCGTTTAAACTCCCACGGTTTGAGCGTGCCGTCGTACCATTGATGCGTTCCCGGGACGCCGTCGTACGTAAATTGATTGCCAACCGGCTCCCACGTCTTGCCGCCGTCGTTCGAGCGCTGCACTTGTTGGCCGAACCATCCACTGGTTTGCGAGGCATACAATCGATTCGGATCGGCCGGGGAACCCTTAACGTGATAAATCTCCCAGCCCGCAAAGTGCGGACCCTCGACCTTCCAATTCTTACGCTTGCCGTCGGAAGTTAAAATGAACGCGCCCTTGCGCGTTCCCACCAGGACTCGTACGCCGCTCATGCCGCTGGTTTTTACGCGGATTGCGCGACACCTTGGCGAAGGTTCCCGCAGAGCGGCGCCGCCGTGGAAGGATGGTTCATGAAAGTCGTTGTGACGCTCGCGCGCATTCTGATGGGGTTTATTTTTGGCGTTCTCGGGTTCAATGGGTTCTTTTTTTTCCTTAAGGGTCCGATGCCAACCGGTCTGGCCCTCACGTTCTTCGACGTAATGATAAAGTCGCACTATGGCGTCATGGTCTTTGGCGTGCAAATAATCTGCGGCATTCTGTTACTGCTCAATCGTTACGTGCCGCTCGCAATAGTGACGCTGGCCGCCGTACTCGTCAACATCTTCACCTATCACATCACGATGCTCCCGAGCGGCTTGCCGATTCCGATCTTCGTTTTGATTCTCTGGTTTATCGTCGCGTGGTCCGTGCGAGATCGTTTTACATCATTGCTCGCACCGTGAAGCCGCGGGTTCTAGCTGCCATCGTCCTGTTGCTCGCAATTGCGTCTTGGCAGGCGTACGCGCGCTCGCAGACGCTTTCGCCGTGCCGGCTCGCATCGAGCGTGCCGGCATGTAACGCCGTTCGCGGCGAGCGCGCCGAAGGCTGGCTGGCGCAGAGCCGCTCGCCGGTGATGGCGACTCACGGCATCGTCGTTACCAGCCAGCCGCTGGCGGCGCAAGCCGGGCTGCGTATATTAATGGAAGGCGGAAACGCGATTGACGCCGCGGTGGCGACCGCGGCGACGCTCAACGTCACCGAACCGATGAGTGTCGGGATGGGCGGCGATCTGTTCGCCATCATTTATACCGCCAAGAATCGTCAGTGGCACGTGCTCAATGCCAGCGGCATGGCGGCGAGCGGCGAGACGGTGGCGCACCTGAATGCGCTCGGTTACCACTACGATCCGAAAAATTGGGGACCGGGTTCCGGTATGCCGCCGGGCGGCATTCTGGATGTTACGGTTCCCGGCAGTGCGTGGGGCTGGGATGAAGCGCTGCACCGCTTTGGCACGATGAAACTTGCGACGGTACTGGCACCCGCAATTGACTATGCGCGCAACGGCTATCCGGTTTCCGAACGCATTGCGCGTTCGTGGCGTCTTCCGAATGCGCTGCCGTTACGCCATTGTTGCGCGCAACCCGATCCCGATTCGATCAACGTGTGGTACATCAACGGCAAGCCGCCGGTTCCTGGACAAATATTTCGCAATCCGCTGCTAGCGCATTCATTTGAGCTGCTGGCGAAATATGGGCGCGACGTTTTTTACAAAGGCGAGATTGCGCGCGCGATCGTCGCTAAGTCCAAAGCTTTTGGCGGCACCATGACCTTGAGCGATCTTGCAAATTACCGCGGAGAATGGGTGAGGCCGATCGCGACGAGCTATCATGGTTACACGCTGCTCGAGCTGCCGCCACCGTCGCAAGGTTTTGCCACCAACGAAGCGCTCAACATTTTGGAGCAATGCGTGCCAAAAATACTGCCGGCCCAGACGTTAGCATCGCTGGGACCGGCGAATGCGACCTATTGGCATTTGCTCGTCGAAGCCAAGAAACTTGCGTATGCGGATCTGTATGCCGATAATGGCGATCCGGATCGCGTGTCTATTCCGATAAAGCGTTTGTTGTCGAAGACATATGCAGCCACGCTCTGCGCCAAGATCGATCCGAAGCGCGCATCTGCCGCAGCGCCTGCGGGAAATCCCAGCGGCCGAGGCGATACCGTCGTGCTTTCCACGGCCGATCGCTGGGGCAACATGGTGTCGTGGGTCAACAGCAACTATGACGGATTTGGTTCGGGCATAACCGTGCCGGGATATGGCTTCATTTTGCACGATCGCGGTGCCCTTTTTACGCTCAATCCAAAAAGCCCCGACGCGATTGCGCCACACAAGCGTCCGTACAACACGCTGATGGCCGGCTTTATCGTGCGCCACGGCCAACCCGTCATGACCCTCGGGTTAATGGGCGGTGACATGCAGGCGCAGGGGCACGAGCAAATTGTCGTCGATATCGCCGATCTCGGCGCCAACGTGCAGCAAGCCGGCGACATGGCGCGGTTCTACCACGATGAAGTTGCGGACCGGTTGTTTTTGGAAGCTCCGCTTTACGATCTGGTGGGCGGACGGCTGCGCGCAATGGGACACGACGTCCGTTCGTCGAATCGTTCGCCGATGGGTGGTTATCAGGCCATCATGCGATTGCCGAACGGTGCGTACAGCGCGGGATCCGATTTCGGAAAAGACGGAGAAGCGGTGGGATGGTAAACACAGATTATTCAATCGATATCGCAAGCTTCGATCGCCTGCTGCAAGGCGGCGGTGAATCCGGTATGGTGTTACTCGATGCGCGTAACGCGCTCGCATCGCAGCGCTGGCGTCCGGAAGGCCCTGGCGTGCAAACGTTCGTCAACGTTCCCTACGACGAGTTCGTCGAAGACCAAGATGCCGCACTGGCGCGCGTTCCTGAGGCAACGCCGCTCTATGTGATGTGTGCGCGCGGGATAACTTCCCAATACGTCACCGGCGTGCTGCGCGAACGCGGTCGTAACGCGATCAATGTCGCGGGCGGGATGACCGCATGGGCGGCCTACCATCGGACGGTTCGCTTAAACGATTCCAACGATACGTTTGCAATTTATCAGATCGCGCGGCCGGCAAAAGGCTGTTTATCGTACGTTGTCAGCGCAAACGGGGAAGCGCTGGTTGTGGATGCGTCACGTTACGATGATTTCTATCAAGAGTTTGCTGAACGCCATCATCTGCGCATTGCGGGCGTCGCCGACACGCATCTACACGCGGATCATATATCCGGTGGCGCGCAACTTTCGCGGGACGCCGGCAGTGGCTATCACTTGGGGGATGAAGACGCCCGAGGGAGCGCACTGCGCTACGATGCGATGCCGAAAAAATTCGAAATCGGCGGCGCATCGGTTGCCGTGCTGACGCTTCCGGTTCCCGGCCACACACTCGGTAGCACCGCATTGCTCGTCAACGATCGCTATTTGATTAGCGGCGATACGTTGTTGCCCGAAGGCGTGGGCCGTCCGGATCTCGGCAACAAAGCACACGAATGGACGCAGTATTTATACGACTCGCTTTCCGGCGTGCTCGGAAAACTCAACCCCCAAACCGTAGTTCTGCCCGCGCATGCGGCGTCCGCCGCGCAGTTCGATTCACGCGGCGCCATCGAGCGCAGACTCGGCGATTTATTGCAAGCTGCGGCCATCGGCGATCGCGACGCGTTTATTGCGACGGTGGAAGAACGGGTCGCACAGAGCAAACAGCCGGCCGCGTATGCCGAGATTCGAAAGATTAATCTCGGAGAGGCCGCGCCCGAGGAAAAGAAGCAAGAGCTCGAGATTGGCATGAACCAGTGCGCGCTCGCTTCGGCTAAGGTCTAACAAAAAAAGGAGCCCGCGTCTGCGGGCTCCTTCGTTTTCACTGCGCTGTCTTAGCGATAGCTGGGGCGCTGCGCGAAACAATCGCGGCAGTACACGGGCTTGTCGCCACGCGGTTGGAACGGCACTTCCGCCGCATTACCGCACTGACTGCAAGTCACACTGAACATTTCGCGCTTGCGGCCGTAGCTGTCACCGCCGCCGCCATTTTGTCCGCGGCCGGCTTTGCGGGCGGCGCGGCAATCGGTGCAGCGGTTGGGCTTATTGGTAAAGCCTTTGCTGGCGAAAAATTCTTGCTCGCCTGTGGTGAATGTGAACTGGCGTGCACAATCCACGCAATTGAGCGTTTCATCAACGTACATGTATACGAGTCTCCTAGTTTGATATTATGCTGGTTATTCTGGGGTCCGACTCGCTTTGCACATGGAACGTCGCAGGCGGATGCGAAACCTGATAACTGCCCTCTGCAACGCTTGGCAGCCCCGGAAGGTTGCATAAGAGGGCCTTCAAGGGCGAGCCCCTGGCTTACCCGAAACGCCTGGTTTCCCGAAAGGAACAGATTTTGTCTAACCGCTCCAAGCAGTCGCTCGAGCGTCGCAAGACGTATGCCTCGAAAGAGGCTCCGCTCGAGGTTTTCGGCACGATCCGGCAGGTTTTCCCCAGTGCCAGCTTCTCGGTCGAGCTCGAGAACTCGCACGTGATCCTCGCCCATATCGCCGGACGCCTGCGGCGCAATCGCATCAAGATTCTTCCAGGCGACCGGGTCGACTTGGAAATGTCGCCCTATGACCTCACGAAGGGTCGGATCGTCTATCGCTACCGGGCAGGCGAACCTCGCCGGGGATAGCGTAAAGGACACCTCATGCCTCCGAAGACCAAGATGAAGACCAAACGCGTCGTCAAAGACCGGCGCGTCAAACGCAAACCGTGCAATTTCTGCGCGGAGCGCACGATCGATATCAATTATAAAGATGTTGCTCGTTTAAAAAAATACATCTCCGAGCGCGGTAAGATTCTTCCGCGCCGGATTTCGGGCAGTTGCGCCAAGCATCAGCGCATGCTCACGACCGCGGTCAAGCGCGCGCGCGTTCTCGCGTTTTTGCCTTTCGTCACCGAGTAGTCCATTGCGCCTGATCTTGTTGAGCGACGTGAGGGCGCTCGGCAAAAAGGGCCAGGTTGTTGACGTCGCCGAGGGGTACGCACGCAACTTCTTGTTGCCGCGCGGCTTGGCCACTGAGGCGAGCAAGGGCGCTCTCACGGTCCTACAGGAGCAGCAAAAGGCCCGCGATCGGCGCGAAGCGGAAACGCTGGCCGAAACCCGCGAACTCGCTGCATTGTTGGAAAGCAAGCCGGTCGCGGTGCAGACCAAAGCCGGGGAGACGGGACGGCTCTTCGGAGCGGTGACGAGCGGCGACATTGCGCAGGCGATTTCGCAAACGTTCTCGGTACGCGTCGACAAGCACAAGATAGAGATGAAGAACGCGATCAAATCCTTGGGCACGTACCCGATCGAGGTTAAACTCGGGCGGGGCATCGTGGCCAAGGTTACCGTGAATGTCCAAGCGCAAAAATCATGAACGAGAATCCGTACACGCTGCGATTTCGCCGCAAGTTCGGCAGCGAAGATGAGATGAGCCGGTATGTATCGGCTTTATACGATGTTTTAGCTAATACGATTGGTTCGGATAAGCTCGTTTTGCGCGCCGGCAAGATGAATGCGCTCAAAATGATGCGCTCCGGCGCGTTGCCCGACCGTGTATGCGCACTGCAGCGCCTGGTATTTGAGGATCCAACGTTCGAGCGCGTCAGCGGCCGCGCCAATTTCCGGCGCGTGCTCGGCGAGATCGAAGAGCAACTTGCGGATCTCATCGCGGCTAAGAATGTCGAAGATTCAATTGAACGCAAGATCAACAGCAAGATGATCGAGCGCCATCAAGAGTATCTCAAAGATCTCAAAATGGAAGCGTTGCGCGAGGACGCCGGCCCCGAAACGCCGGCAACGCAAAAAAAGCTCGAAGAGCTCGAACAGCTCGAAGGACGCGGGTTATCCGCATCGGCGCTCGCGCTGATGCGTCCGCAATCCTTAAAAGAGATTGTCGGCCAAGATGCAGCAGTGCGTTCACTGCTCGCGAAAATCTCCTCGCCATACCCGCAGCACGTGATTCTGTATGGACCGCCCGGCGTCGGCAAGACGACCGTCGCGCGCTTGGCGCTCGAAGTTGCCAAATCGCGGCCCTATACGCCATTTGCCAAAGACGCGCCGTTCATCGAAGCCAGCGGTACGACGCTGCGCTGGGATCCGCGCGAAACCACCAACCCGCTGCTGGGCAGCGTACACGATCCGATCTATCAGGGCAGCCGCCGCGAGTTTGCCGACAGCGGCATTCCCGAGCCCAAACTCGGCATGGTGACGCGCGCGCACGGCGGTGTGCTGTTTATCGACGAGATCGGCGAGATGGATCCGATGCAGCAAACCAAACTTCTGAAAGTTCTGGAAGATAAGCGCGTCACGTTTGAATCATCCTATTATGACGAAACGGCGCCCAACATTCCCGAATACATCAAGCGATTGTTCCGTGAAGGCGCGCCGGCCGATTTCATTCTGATCGGCGCGACGACGCGCGAGCCCGAAGATATCGATCCCGCGATTCGCTCGCGCGCCGCCGCCGTGTACTTCGAGCCGTTGACGCAGTCGCAGATCGTTTCGATTGTGGGCGCCGCCATCAAGCGGCTCGGCGCCAAAGCGGAACGCCGCGTGCCGCAACTGATCGCCTCCTATACGATTGAGGGGCGGCAGGCCGTGCAAATCGTCGCCGACGCCTACGGCGAGGCGCTCTATCGCGCACAAAAGCCCGGCAAGGGCCGCAAAGCGCCCGAAACGCCGGTCCTCATCACCGAAGAACACGTGCGTAACGTCGTGCAAGCGGGGCGGCTGGTCCCGCACACACTCGTGCGCGGACGTTCGGCACGCGAAATCGGCAAAGCGTTCGGCTTAGGGGTGTTGCATTATTTGGGCAGCATCATTGAGATCGAAGCGGTCGCCTTTACCACCGGAGCGCCGGGAAAAGGCTCTGTGCGGTTCAACGATGCTGCGGGCAAAATGGCAAAAGACAGCGTCTTTAACGCTGCGGCTGTGTTGCGTGCGGTGACTGGACTCGATACTGCCAATTACGATCTGCATATTAATGTGATCGGCGGCGGAAATATTGACGGACCATCAGCCGGGCTTGCGATTTTTTTAGCGCTGTACTCCGCGCTCACCAAAACGCCGTTGCCCCAGGACGTCGCGATGACCGGCGAGCTCTCGATTCAAGGAAAAGTGCGTCCGGTTGGCGGGATCGTCGAAAAGCTCTATGCGGCGCGTCAGGCCGGCATGCGTGCGATTCTGGTGCCGAAAGAAAATCTGCGTGAAATCGATCGTACGCTTGCGGGAATCGACGTGGTGCCCATTGCGTCCATCGAACAGGCTTTTAAGGCGCTCACTCTCCACAGAAAATCCACAAGGCAAGCGATTACGGGGCGGCGCAGTAAGTAGCGTTGTCCATGTCCGTAACCAACCTCCCCGCGATCGATCGAATTCCGCCGCAAAATTTAGAGGCGGAGATGGCGCTGCTCGGTTCGGTGTTGGTCGATCGCGAGATCATGGGCGCCGTCAGCGAAATCGTACGCCCTGAAGATTTTTACGCGCACGTTCACGGCACGATTTATAGCGCGCTCGATCATCTCTACGATCGCGGTGAACCGCTCGACAAAATTACTGTAGCGGAAGAACTGCGGCGGCGCGATCAACTCGACAACGTTGGCGGGCTATCATACTTAAGCTCGCTGATGGATACGGTGCAGACTGCCGCGTCAGCCTCGTATTATGCCAAAATCGTTCGCGAAAAGGCAGTGCTGCGGGGGTTGATTCATGCCGGCACCGAGATTACGCAGCTCGGCTACGAAAATGAAGAAGACGTCGAGGGCGCGCTCGATCGCAGCGAGCAGATGGTCTACGAAATCGGCCGCCGGCAGCTCCACGGCGAGTTCATTGCGGTCAGCCGGCTTCTGAAGCCGGCCTTCGAGAACATCGACAAGCTCTTCCATAGCCGCGGCGACCGCACGGGCCTCACCTCGGGGTACCGCGACGTTGACGAGATGACCACCGGCTTCCAGCCGGGCAACTTCATCATCGTCGCCGCCCGGCCGGGCATGGGCAAGACCTCGTTTGCACTCAATGTGGCCGTCGCGGCGGCGCGTGAAGAGACCCAACCGGTCGCCTTTTTCTCGCTCGAAATGTCCAACGACGAGCTCGTGCAGCGCCTCATCTGCGCCGAAGCGCACATCAGCATGCACGACATGCGCCGCGGAAACATCAAGCCACACCACTGGGAGAAGATCTCCGACGCGATGGGCGTGCTCAACGAGTTGCCGTTATATTTGGACGACGCGGGTGCGCTTTCGGTCGCTGAGATTCGCAGCCGTTGCCGCCGTTTGAAATCCGCACACGGACTATCGGCAGTTTTTGTGGACTATTTGCAGCTGCTGCGCCCGAATGTTTTGAGCCGCAATTCGAATCGCAACGAAGAGCTTTCGGAAATCTGCCGCACGTTAAAGACAACGGCTAAAGATCTGAATGTGCCGATCATTGCACTGGCACAGCTCAATCGTGCCGTCGAAGCGCGCGCCGAAAAACGCCCGATGCTTGCAGACTTACGCGATTGCCTTGCCGGCAGTTCGCTCGTGACCAATGCCGACACCGGGCAGCGCATTCGCGTCGAGGATGTTGTTAAACAAGGGTTGCGATTCAACGTATGGGCCGCCGACGGGGCCTTGAAGCTTGTAAGAAAGCCGATTACCGACGCCTGGGAGATTGGCACAAGGCCGGTCTACAAAGTCACCACGCGCAGCGGACGCATTATTCGTTGCACGGACGGCCACCGCTTCCTTAAGTATGCCGGTTGGACGAAGCTGAGCGAGCTTCGGATCGGAACACCAGTCGCCGTGCCTCGTCGCGGGGCTTTTGCGGGATCGTCGCCGCGTGTTGTTGCCGGAAATCTTGCCCTGAAGATAGATAGTGAAGAGCCAGCGGCTTCTGCGTCACCCGACGTTCTTTGGGACGAGATTATCGCCATCGAACAGTTAGGCGATGAAGAGGTCTACGACATAACGGTCGGCGGGTTACACAATTTCTGCGTTGACGATTTTATAACGCATAATTCCGGGTCTCTCGAGCAAGAATCCGATCTCGTCGCGTTCTTATATCGCGAAGGTTATTACAAAGACGAAGCTGCCGAACCCGATTTAACGGAATTCATCATTGCGAAACATCGCAACGGACCGACGGGAACGGTGAAGTTGCGCTTCCAGCGCGAGTACACGTTGTTCTTGCCGTACGGCGACGAATCACATTATCCCGCAGCAGTTTAAGTAACGCGGCTTTCGACGCGTCGCGCATCACTGTGTGTCGTCGTCTTCAGGCGCAATCGCGATTCGCTTCACGCGAAGGACTCCATCAGCTTCGTCCAATCCTCAGGCGAGATGCGAAGATCGGCCTCATTCAGTTGTGCCAGCGGCTTTTGCGGAAGTTTCTCGCGTTCGGTGAGGTCGCGCGCTTTGGTGTCGACATACAGCAAACCGGTTACCAGTTCGCCGCGTGTGCGCGATTCGTGCATCACGCGCAGCGCGTTGACGCTATCTTCGGGATCGTAATCGACCTCGAGCTTGCGCAATAAAATACGCGAACCATCGTCAAATTCGACTTCCTTGACGGTCCCCGGCTCGTAATCCACGACGATTTCGCGGCCACCGACAATATAATCCGGCGTGTGCAAGATCGCGTGGTGCTCCTTGACGTAGGCGTAGCTCTTGGTTGAGCCCTCGTGGTCGTTGAAGGTGACGCACGGGCTGATCACGTCGAGGACCGCCGTGCCGCGATGCGAAAATGCGGCTTGCAGCAGCGGAATCAATTGCTTGCCGTCACCCGAAAACGACCGGGCGACGAATGTCGCGCCGAGTTCGACTGCCAAGCCGCAGACGTCGATCGTCTCAAATTCGTTGACTTGTCCTTTTTTGAGCACCGAGCCGCGATCTGCGGTCGCAGAAAACTGTCCTTTGGTCAAACCATAACAGCCGTTGTCTTCGATAATATAGGTGCAGTCAACGTTGCGCCGGATCATATGGCAGTATTGGCCGAGGCCAATGCTGGCCGTGTCACCGTCGCCGCTAATTCCGAGGACGAGCAACTCGCGATTGGCGAGTTTTGCGCCGGTTGCCAGCGACGGCATCCGCCCGTGCACGCCGTTGAACCCGTGTGCGCGCTCGACAAAATACGCCGGCGTCTTGGAAGAGCAGCCGATGCCGCTCATCTTTGCGAGTTTGTGCGGCTCGACCCCATACTCATAGAGCGCTTTGATCAGATGATTGGTGATCGAGTTATGGCCGCAACCCGCACAGAGCGTGCTCGGCAAACCCTTGTAGACGTCAC
>DASYYA010000033.1:0-14650 GCA_035934355.1 Candidatus Rubrimentiphilum sp.
CCGCGATTTTGATCACGTTTGATGTTTCCGCTTCCGAAACTTTAATCGGTCCGTAGACCGCTTCGTAATAGCTGTCGCGCAGATTTCCCAATTGCATGTCGCGCGGAACCACGGAATCATCTCCACGATAAACGGTGACGCCTTTTGCCAGCGTGCGATACGGAGCGAGCCGCGCATTCTTCCATTCCGATATCTTCCAGCGCTGCGGCGCCATCACACGCCAGTCATATTCGGGCAGCGAGCGTTTTGGGTCGAACAGCTCCAACTCCGCTCGAAACCCTTCGAGTTGCCGGATCGCCTCTTCGACTTGCTTCTTCGTAGCCATCGCTAGAGTGTACTATGCACGAAAGCCGCCGCTCAGCCCTGGCTCTGCTGGACTCCGAGCAGGCGGAGATCGGTAAATACGAAGCCGTCCCGCAAGACTGTTTCTCCCGATTGAATTGGAATCGGCCGGCGAAACATCGGACCATCGTACGCGAACGTGTGAAACTCGCCGCGCTCCCCGCAGGGATCGACCGATGCAGGCAAATCGGTGAGAAGCTGGACATCGAAATCGCGTCCGGCAAAGATCGGATCGAGTTGCTTGGGATCGACGCACGTGATCCGCGCTTTTAGGCCGGCCCGAACCATTACCGCTGCAAGCGTTTCCGTCGCGCCTGGGGTTGTGTCGAAAAGCGGAAAGAGCGGCGTCAGCCCGGTTCCGTTCAAACGCGCCTCGCGATACTCTCGAATGTCTTCAAGAAACAGATCGGCAAAAGCGATGTGCGTAAAACCCTCGCGCACCGCGCGTGTCACAACGCCTTGCATCTCCCGCTCGTAAATATCGTTCGGGCACGGCGACGGAATGGGCATCTCCCATAACGGCAGGTCGAGAGATGCCGCTTGCGCCGCAAGCAGCTCCCTGCGCACCGCGTGCATGGCGACCCGCTGCGCCGACGCATTAATCGTCGTCAAGAGTGCTGCGATGGTCACGTCGTCGCGCCGGCGGAGCTGGTGCACCATCCAGGCACTGTCCTTGCCGCTCGACCACGAGACCAGACATTTCTTCACGATCGCGCTGCGGCGCTTATTCGACGGTTACTGTTTTCGCGAGATTGCGGGGTTGATCGACGTCTTTGCCTTCGATATCGGCGATATGATAGGCCAATAGTTGCAACGGAATGATATTGACAATCGGCGAGAGCAGTTCGTCAACCTTCGGCACCCAAAAGACATAATCCGCAATCGCTTTGGCGTCGTCGTCACCGTAGTTGGCGACGACGATCACCGGCGCTTCCCGCGCCTTCGACTCCGCTAAGTTTGATAAGATCTTCTCACGCACGCGGCCTTCGGTCATGACGCCGACCACGGGCACGTTTGGATCGAGCAGCGCAATCGGGCCGTGCTTCATTTCGCCCGCGGCGTACCCCTCAGCGTGAATGTATGAGATCTCTTTCAGCTTAAGCGCGCCCTCAAGCGCGGTCGGGAAGTTAATATACCGTCCCAAGAACAACACTGAATGCGATTTACGGATACGGCGGGCTACTTTGCGAATGTCATCCGAGGTGTTCAGCGCCACGTCGACTGCAGCCGGCAACAGTTTCGTGTTGTCGGCGATCTCGCGCAAACGGCTCTGCGGCGTCGTGCCGCGCAAGCGCGCCAGATAGAGCGCGAAGAGCGTCATCGCGGTCATCTGCGAGACGTACGTCTTGGTGGCCGCCACGCCGATCTCAGGTCCGCCGCGCGTAAAGAGCGTTCCATCGGCGATCCGCGTCAGGTGCGAACCGAGCACATTGCAGATCCCGAGCACGGAGCTGCCGGCCTCTTTCGCAATTCGCACAGCCTCGATCGTGTCGGCGGTTTCTCCCGACTGCGACATGGCGATCGTTAACGATGTTGGATCGACAACCGGATCGCCGTACCGAAATTCGCTCGCAAGTTCCATCTCAACCGGAATGTGGACGAGCGATCGCAGCAGATACATGCCAACCATGCCGGCGTGATAGGCGGTGCCGCATCCGGTGATGGCAACCTTTGAGAGATCGTGCAGCTTGGTTTCGTCGATCTGCAGTTCGCCGGCCAATTGAACGTCGTTGTTGCCGTCCACGCGGCCGGCAAGGGTCTCTTTGATGACGTTGGGTTGCTCAAAGATCTCTTTGAGCATGAAATGTTTGAATCCGCTCTTTTCAGCCGATGTCACGTCCCAATTCACATGGACGATGTCGCGCTGAACGGGTTTGCCGGCGTAATCGGTCAGCCGCCAGCCGTCACGGCCAACGACGACCATCTCGCCCTCTTGCAGGATGATTTCTTTGCGCGTGTATTGCAGAATTGCCGGCGTATCCGAAGCGACGAACATCTCGCCTTTTCCGATTCCAACGACCAGGGGACTTGCGCCATTGCGCGCAAAGACCAAATGGTCGGGGTCGTCGGACGAGATGATCCCCAGCGCATACGCGCCGCGCACCTCTTGCAGCGTACGCCGCACCGCTTCTTCCAAATTGCCGTCGTAATGCGCCTCGATCAGATGCGCCAGCACTTCGGTGTCGGTTTCGCTGGTAAAAATGTGGCCCGACTCCATGAGCCGCGCGCGCAGCGGCGCATAATTTTCGATGATACCGTTATGCACGACCGCGATCCGGCCGGTGCAATCCATGTGCGGATGGGCGTTCGCGTCTGACGGCCGTCCGTGCGTCGCCCAACGCGTATGCCCGACGCCAACATGACCCGAGAGCCGTTCACCGTCGCGCAGCCGCTCGGCCAACCGCTGCAACTTACCCTCGGCCTTCGAACCGGTGAGGGCGCCATTATTGTCGATAACAGCGATGCCCGCGCTGTCGTAACCGCGGTACTCCAGGCGCGCGAGCGAGTCGAGGATGATCGGAACGCTATCGCGCTCTCCGATATATCCGACTATGCCGCACATAGTATCCTCATCAGTTCAAAGCTTATTTAATGCCCTCGCGGGTCCGGTGATATTTAATCTTGCCACTCGCGACTTCGTTGAAGGCCGTCGAGACCGGTTTGTTCGGATTCACTTGGTCGGTGAGTTCGGGCGCGCCGTTATTCAGCTGCTTCGCGCGCTTGGTCACCACGTTTACCAGGCTAAATTTTGAATCCACGTGTTCGAGAAGTTTATCCAGGTCTCCAAATACTGTGTCAGTCATATTATGAGTGTTCCAACTTCCTTATTGTGTCGTCAGGATAGCGATGAATGCGGAACCGTTCCGCTTGGAGGATGGCTTGCAGGTCCCTGACGGCTTCGTCGGATCGATGTTCCTCATTAATCACGATATAGTCAAAGTCCCGAATGTTTCGAATCTCGTCGTGCGCAATTTCCAAGCGCCGCGCGATCTCTTCGTTGGTCTCCGTTCTTCGTGCCAGTAGCCGCCCGCGCAAGTACGAGAAGCGATCCGGGAGCAGAAAGATCAGCACTGCATCCGGAAAAGTGCTTTTAATCGCCAGCGCGCCGTTCACTTCGGGCTTCATGATCAAATCGTAGCCCGCGCGCAACGTTTCCTCAACGAAATCTCGCGGCGTGCCGTAGAGATTTTCGTTGTATTCGCGCCATTCCAACAGGCCGCCGTCGCGAATGCGGCGATCGAACTCCTCGCGCGTAACGAAGAAGTAATGCTCTCCGTTACGTTCCCCGGCCCGAGGTGGTCGCGTCGTGGCCGAAACCGAGTAGCGCAGGCGCCCAGTCCGCGCCAGGAGTGCTTCAACCAGCGTGTCTTTGCCGGCGCCCGAGGGGCCGGAAACCACGAAAAGCAGGCCCGGGCCCGTTACGACAGGATTTCTTTGTGCTGGCAAAGGCCGTTATGTTCCGACCGGGCCGGGTCTACCCCTGGCAGACGTTGCCCGCCATGGCCGCGAGCGCCGCTTTATCGTCAGCAGCTGAAGCAGGTCGCGAGTAGACCACGGTCACCGCTTGGCCGTTCCACACGGAAAACGCCGCTTGCAAAATCTTGCCGTCCTGCCGGAATGTTTGAAGCCCGGCTTCGCCCGGACAAGGCGAAAAGGTGTTGGCGCCGGTGAAGTGCGCGGAGCGATTGCGCAAGACGACGTTTATCGTTGTTTGCGAGGCGAGATCTTTCAACGTTCCGGAAAACGGTTGACTCGAAATCGTCAGCCATTGCATCGGCGAGGCCGGATTCACCCACGTGCCGTTCCCGGATTGTTTCCATCCTTGCGGGAAGGTGGGCCCTGTGCGGTTGCCACAACCCGTTAGCACCAGCGTGCAAATAGTAAGCGCGACAACGCCTCTCATGCTGTACTTTTACCACGAAAGAAGCGCATTATAGCGATGTATACCGACCCATTATTGATCGCGCGCCTCGCTCACGAGATCGATGGGCGGTTTCGCGGCGCGCGCGTCAGTGATGCCGGCCTGCTCGAGAAACGCCGTTTCGCGATTGCATTTTGGAAACAAGGAAAAACGGAGCTGCTCTGCGCGGATGTTTTCGCGCCAACGCCTTTACTCGCAGTATGCGATCGAGCGCTTCCGATTGCAACCGAACCTGGATTCGTGCGAACAACTGTCACGACGCTCCGTGGAAAAACGTTACGGAACGCCCGAGCGATCGAAGGCGAGCGCATCGTGCAGCTGCGTTTCGGGTTGCAGTCGCGCTTCGGCGTCGTCGACGAATACACGATTGTGTTCGAGCTCGTGCCGCGCTTCGGCAACATTATCTTGCTTAAGGGCGAGACGGTACTCGCTGCGCTAAAAGAATTTCGCGCCGGAAAAAGCGCGCGTACGATTCAAACCGGCAAGTCTTATGAGCCGCCGCCTCCACGCGGCAAACCTGCACGCGCGTTAGGCGTGGCTGCGTCGCCGGCCGAGGTACCCAACGCGCCCCTCTACGTCTATCGCGACAGCTCGGATGCGATAGTTCAGGCTTATATCGCGCCGTTGCCGCAATACGCGCAGCTCACTATGGAACGATCTCCATCGTTGCTCGATGTTTCAGCTGAAGTGTTGGACTCTGATGGGGCCGAGAGTATCGGCGAATTCGCACATGATCGCCGCAAGGCTGAGGAGATCTTAGGTTCGCGCGAACGTCGCCTGCGCGCCGAGCTCGAGCGCATCGAATCGCAGCTCCGGGAGGCCGCGGCTCGGGGCGCTCTGCGCGCGCAAGGCGAAACCATTTACGCGACGCTGCATGACCTTGCGCCGGACGCCCGGCGCGAAGCCAAGGAGCAAGCCGTTGAACTCTTCTCTCGTTACAAGAAGGCGGCGCGCACCGCCAAAGAACTCGCACACCGGCGCACTACCGTTACGGCCTCGCTCGGTGAAATCGACGAGCTGCGCTGGGAACTCGAGCGCGCGTCCCCGGACCAATTGCAAGACGTTCTGCAAATTATTGAAGGTCTGGGGCCTCGCCGGAAATCAGCGCAAACAAAAAAGACGCCCAAACGAAAACCCCAAGAGTTCACGATCGACGGGGCGCGCATCCTCGTGGGGCGGTCACCCATCGAAAATGCGGAAATTACGTTTCGCGTCGCCAAGCCGAGCGATCTATGGTTTCACGTTCGCGGCCAACCCGGTGCGCATGTTATTCTGCAGCGAAGCGATCAACGCGAGCCTTCAGAGAACCAGATTCGCACAGCAGCTCAGCTGGCGGCATTTCATTCAAGGGCGAAGACCAGCGGTAAGGTTACTGTAGATTTCACGCAACGCAAACATGTGCGAAAGCGCCCGGCGGCTGCACCCGGCCTCGTTTCTTACACGAACGCACAATCCATCACGGTTGCCCCGAAAGAGAGCTTTTAAGGAATGTGTAGGCCCACGGCGGTCGGCACCGAGTTGAAACGCTTCGAGACTCGACAACGGCCGCACCCTTCGACCCGTGCTTCGACGGTAATGGCGTTCATTTTTGAGGGAATGGTGAACGTGACCGATCCGTTACCGTGGATTGTTTTTACCTCGTGACCCTGCGCCTCTAGGTACCCGTCTATTTCTCTGTAGCTCACTTCTACAAAAACCGCGGGGCGGCCGCTGACTCCCGAAACGTTAACGCGCGTGTGGATTTCTTTTCCGGCCGCATTGCCGTACGATGGCACCACGGATAGAAACGCCAGAAAAATGAAAAAGACGTGCTTCATTTTCTAACCTATCGGTAGGAAATTCGCGCTTGGCAGTTTTTCTCGAATTGTACGTGCACGGAAATGGTACGCGTTCTGTAACCGTGCAGCGCCAGAGAAACGTGATGTTCGCTCAAGTTCATGAAGGTGAAATAGACGGGCAGCAGCATCATAGCACTCTCAGCATAACATTCCCGGCTATGATCTGCAACGCGTTGCGCTCGAGCTAGGCTCTAAGAACATCGCGTCCCCAAAGGAAAAGAATCGATAGCGGCGGTCAATCGCTTCGTCGTACGCCCGCATGATGTGTTCGTGGCCTGCAAACGCACTAACTAAAACCAATAGCGTCGAGCGCGGCAAGTGAAAGTTGGTAAGCATCGCGTCCACGACCCGGAACCGGAAGCCGGGCTTAATGAAGAGATCTGTTTCATCTTCTCCCGCGTGCACAACGCTGTGTTTTGCGGCGGATGCTTCCAGCGCGCGGACAACGGTCGTACCTGCAGCAATCACACGCGCACCCCGCGATTTTGCCTGCTCAATCGCGAGCGCGGTTTCCGACGGAATCGAAAATGATTCAGCGTGCATGTGATGTTCGCCGAGCGTCTCGGTTTGCAGCGGACGAAATGTTCCTAGGCCGACATCCAAAACGATCTTCGCAAGCTCAACGCCTTCGCGCGTCAGCTGATGCAAAATCTCATGCGTGAAGTGCAACGATGCCGTCGGCGCGGCAACGCTGCCGGGTTGGCGTGCAAACACCGTTTGATATCCGGCTTGCGCCTCGGCTGAATCCGTATCCACATATGGCGGGAGCGGCAGCCGGCCGGCCTGCCGTAGAAAAGTTTCGAAATCAGCGGTCAGTGACAGCTCGATCTCGCGCAACCCGCCATCGTGTGTTGCGGTAATCATTGCTGCACCGAAACCCCCGAATGCGATCTGTTCTCCGGCCCGCAGACGTCGCGCCGGTTTCACCAGCGCCACCCATCGCTTGGCGTTTGGATCGTAACGCGCACTGCCGGATGGATGTAAGAGCAAGAGTTCCACCGCGCCGCCACTGGGAACGCGTCGCCCGCCAAAGCGTGCCGCGATCACGCGCGTTTCATTTAAAACAAGCAAATCGCCCGGATTTAGGAGTGTCGGAAAGTCGCGGAACGTTTTGTGCTCGATCCGTTCACCGTGAAGCACAAGCAAACGCGAACTATCGCGCGGCGTTACCGGCTTTTGTGCGATGAGCTCCGGCGGCAAGACATAATCGTAGGCTGCCGCGAGCGAAAGGTTATCAAGATTCTGCAATCAGCGTGCCGGGAAAATAAAATGCAAGAATGGCTTTTTCATCGGCGCCGGTCAACGCTAAGCCACGTGCACCCCACTGGCACAAGCCGACTCCGTGGCCCAACCCGCCGCCTTCTATCGAGACGGCCGATCCGTCGATGCTAACTTTGCGGACCAGCAAGCTGGGAAGTACCCGCACGCCAAGGGCGCGCCGCACATCGGAAGCCTTCACTTGCGCGGAACCATTTGCTCCACTAAAGGACCAAAACCGCGCGCGGCCACTCTGATCGATCTCATCCAGCGAGATGCTCTGCACGTCACCGGCTGGCGCGAGTTTGTTTCCCAACGCTGCAGACAGACGGTCGAGACCGATGCTCTGCGTCCACTGATACCATTGCGAGTCTTGGCAGTACGTGCATTGCGTTCCGGAAAGATATGGTAATGGCGATCCACCCCACGCATCTGCAGACGATTCGGTGTGTCCGCCGCAACATGATGAATACGCGATAAGCGCAAAGCCGTTTCCAAAACGCAAAACCTGGGCCGCCGTCGTATCGACGGCCGCCGACGTTGCTGCCGTCTCCGCATCGATCCCGGTATACACTTGGTCCGCCTCCGAAGGCACGAGATCGTAATCGCGATTGGGGTTGCTGCGTTGCAAAACATAGGTGCGCGCGACGATGGCTTGGGCCTGCAGCGCTGCCGCGGGCCACGACCGCGGCATCTCCCGCGAAACCACACTATAAAGGTAGTGCTCGACGGGAACCGTGCTCACGACTTCGCCGGTATCCGGAAGCACCGAAGCTGTGCCGCGATAGCGGCGGCCAGCGAAGATGAACGTTTGCGCATCGACCGTTTGCAGCTGCCCTTTGCCGAGCAGCACGCGGAGCGCTTGGGATTGCGAGGTGATCGCCGGATCGTCTTGCGATCGCGCCAAGAGCCCATGCGGACGGAGTGTGCTCATTCCGGCAGCGGCGGCGAGCGAATTGACAAACAGGCTGCGTTTCACAGCAGCCGCTCCTGCGCCGGCTGCGGTGCTCCGGACGCTCCCAAGTGGGCGTACGCATCGGCGGTGGCTTTGCGGCCATTGGCGGTGCGTACGACAAATCCCGATTTTAAAAGGTACGGCTCGACAACGTCTTCGAGCGTCTCTGCATCCTCGGTAAGTGTGGCTGCGATCGCCGCGATACCCACGGGACCACCGCGATATTGCTCGATAATCGTTCGCAAGAACGCACGGTCGAGACGATCGAGGCCAAGTTCGTCCACGCCTTCACGCCGCAGCGCTTCTTCCGCCACGGGGGCGCTCACTCGACCATCCGCACGCACTTCGGCGAAATCCCGAACGCGGCGGAGCAGCCGGTTCGCAATGCGCGGTGTGCCGCGGCTCCGCGCAGCGATCAGCTCCGCGGCTGCATCATCGATTGGAACGCCTAGCACGCCTGCGGAACGCAGAACAATACGTTTGAGTTCCGCGACGTCATAGTAATCCAAGTGGTGCATGATGCCGAAGCGCTCGCGTAACGGGGCGGAGAGCATTCCCGCGCGCGTCGTCGCGCCGATCAGTGTAAACCGTTTCAGCGGCAGTTTTATGGTCTTCGCATATGCACCCCGATCGACCACGAAATCGATCTGATACTCCTCCATCGCCGGGTAGAGAAACTCTTCCACCACGCGCCCTAAGCGATGGATCTCATCGATAAAGAAGATATCGCCTTCCTCGAGCGATGTCAGCACGCCGACCAAGTCTTTGGGCTTTTCGAGTGTCGGTCCACTCGTGGGACGCAACGCGCTGCCAAGCTCTTTTGCAATCAGCGCGGCCAGCGTCGTCTTTCCTAGACCCGGCGGTCCATAAAATAGAATGTGCTCGAGGGGTTCGTTGCGTTGACGGGCCGCCGCAATGGCGATTTTTAAGTTGTCGACGACCGTTGTCTGACCGACGTACTCATCGAATGTCCGCGGCCGCAAGGTTGCGGTGTAAACTTCATCTTCTAAAGAATCGACAGGGCTGACGCTGCGCTCGGCGTCCTCGGGACCATAGAGGGGCTGACGCGCGCGATCGTCACTCATCCGGACGCACGCTTCCGGTAGATCGCCCCGAGCAATTCCTCGGCATCCTTGATCTGCGGCGACGAGTCAAGCGTTGTACGGATCATCTCTTCGGCTTCGGTTCGCTTGTATTCTAACTGCAACAGAACCGCGAGGGCTTCATCCGCAAAATCCGGCATATGCGGCGCGGCCGGCGTTTCCGCTTCCTGAATGAGTAAGAATTTCGTCACCTTGCCTTGCAACTTCGCGACAATATCGCGGGCCTTCTGCTGCCCGATGCCCGGCAGCGTTTTGAGGAATCCATGATCGCCGCGATCGATTGCCTCGGCAATTCGTGCCATCGGCTGCGAGAACGCGCGCGCCGCTGAACGTGGCCCAATACTGGCCACGCTCAATAGTTTTTCGAAGAATTCGCGCTCGATGGCGTTGCTGAAGCCATAAAACGTAAAATGTCCGGTATTGCCTTCGAGGTTCATCACGGAATAGACCTCGAGCGTGAGACTCCCGTTTTGATGCGCGTCCACTTTCTCTTGAACGCACGGCGGCAAGACAATCTCATACGACAGGCCGCCGACGTCCAGCACCACGGTCCCGTTACTGCGTTCGACGATCGCGCCGGTAATTCGCGTAAACATCAGCGAAGGCGCGCCTTGCGCAGCGCTTGGGAGAAGTTTCGTTCGTGGAGCGCAACGTTGCCATATGCCAACGCGATCGCCAACGCATCCGAAACATCCGGTGGCTTCAACGGACGACGGATATCCAGGAGTTGCACGACCATGCGACTGACCTGATCTTTTTTGCTCGTTCCCGATCCGACCAAGGCGCGCTTGACCATCGAATGCGCCAGCGTCTTTACCGGAACTGCAGCTTGCGCTCCCGCCAAACACAAGACCCCGCGAGCATGGCCCATCAAGATTGCCGTTAACGGGTTGCGATAAGTCGTATAGAGTTCTTCGATCACGATGACGTGCGGGCGCGTTGCCGCGACAACTTGGCTGATGCCATCATACAGCTCGCACAGTCGCGATTCGAGTGACACGCCATTTTTGGGCGCGACGATTCCCGCTTCGATCATGCGCGCGCGGCCGCCCGCATATTCGATCGCGCCGTAGCCCGTCACGCGCAGGCCCGGATCGATTCCCAAAATCCGTTGGGTCACGGCGATGCGCTGTTGACGTAAATATTAACGGGCGTTCCGGGCGGCAGCTTCGTACCTGCCTCGGGCTCCGTGCGAACGACTTTGCCGTCGGCGCCTTCTTTTGTCGGCGTGACGTTGCCGATTGTGTAGCCGAAGTTTTGGAGCTGCGCTTTGGCTTGATCTAATGTCATGCCGTTCGTATCGGGCACTTCGCCCGGAACCGAGACCGTCAGCGTTACGGTCGATCCTTTTTCGGCTTGCGTCGGTGGTTGAGGATCCTCATTAATCACTTGGCCGTTGTTTGCCGAGCCGAGCTGCACTTGGTATTGAATGCTGGGAACAAAGCCCGCAGCGCGAATCTGCTGCTGTGCGCTTACCGGGTCGCTCCCAATGAGATTCGGAACGGCCGCCAATCCGCCGCCGCTGCTGACCACCACGTTGACGATGGTCGAGTGGTCCGAGGCCACTTTGGTTCCCGGCGTAATATCCTGCGAAGCGATCGTGTTGGGAGCAAAGTTGGGAATCGCGGCGCGCTCGCTAATGTTGATCGTGAATCCGTCGCGCGCTGCAATATCGCGCGCTCTGTCCATGCTCAAGCCCTGCAGGTTCGGCATTTTGATCGGCGCACTACCCTGCGAAACGATCAGGGTTACTTTGGCATTCTCCCTGATCTGCGAGCCAGCTTCCGGACGTTCGTCAAGCACCGTTCCTTTCGGCGACGGATCGTATTTTTGCACGACCGCAACCCGGAGCTTGTCGCCCGCGAGATCTTTTTCGGCGTCCGATAGCATGTAACCGCGCACGTCCCGCAAGCCAACCGTCGGCGGGCCTGAACTCACCACCACCGTGATCGGCGCATCGGATGCGACTTTCGACCCGGCGGGCGGATCTTGGCTGATGACATGATTTGGCGCGACCGTATCACTGGGTTCGCGCGTTGACTTGTACACCAGCCCGGCGTTCACAATTGCTTGATGTGCTTGCGCGTCGCTCATATTCTTGTAATTTCCGAGCGTGATCTTGGCCGCAGGCGAAAATGGATGCGCAGTCATGATGTATCCGCCGGCGGCGGCTGCCACAAGGAAGAGCGCCAGAAATGCGATGAGCGCTGCAGTATTGCGGCGCGGCGCCTCATCGGCCTCGACGATCGCGCCGTGGCGATCGGGAAGGCGTGACGGACGCGGCGGCGGTGACGGTACGAGGGTGCGCAAGGGTTGTAGCGGCGCGTCTTCGACCGGCGAATAAGCGGCAAAGCTCGGCCGCTCCCGCGCTTCGCGCAGCGCCGAGGCAACCTCGCTTGCCGAGCCAAAACGATTCTGCGCCTGTTTTTGCAACAGCTTACTAACAATCGATGCCAATGCTGGGCTCACGCCGGCCGATGCGTCCAATGGTGGCACGGGATCGGAGAGGTGTTTGAGCGCGACCGTTACCGGCGACTCGCCGACGAACGGCAACTTGCCGGTGAGCATCTGATAGAGGACGACACCAACACTGTAAAGATCCGATGCCTCGGTCAGATCCAATCCCTGTGCTTGTTCCGGCGACAGATAATAGACGCTTCCCATTACCATCCCGGGTCGCGTCATCGTCATCGTCTGCTGCGACACGGCGCGCGCGATCCCGAAGTCCGAAAGTTTTACGACATCATCTTTGGTGATCAAAATGTTGGCCGGTTTGATATCCCGATGGAGCAACCCCTGACGGTGCGCATAGGCGAGGCCACTGCAGATCTGCGCAGCGTAATCAATGGCCACCGGCTCCGGCAGACGCCCATCCGCGGCGATGATCTCTGCGAGCGACGGCCCGTCAACCAGCTCCATCACGATGTAATAGGTGTCGCCTTCACGACCAACGTCATACGTATTGACGATGTTGGGATGAGAAAGACGCGCCGCCGACTCAGCCTCTTGATAAAAGCGGCGAACGAACTCCTGATCCGAGGCGTAGTCGGCACGCAGCACCTTAATTGCAACCCGTCTGCGTAGCAACGTATCGGTGCCGCAGTACACCGTTGCCATACCGCCTTCGCCGAGTTTGTTGTCGAGGCGATAGCGATTATTGAACAGATGTGCTTCTTCGAGCATTACCGCGTTTGCCTCAAGGCAACTTGCAAAACACTCCTCGCGATCGGTGCGGCTACTGCTGCACCATACCCCGCGTTCTCGACGATTATTGCGACAACCACACGCGGATGATTAGCGGGCGCAAAACATACAAACCACGAGTGCGAAAGACCGAACGGATTGGTCGCCGTTCCCGTCTTGCCTGCGACAAGCACGCCTGGCAATTGCGCCGGCGTTCCGGTTCCGCGCTGCACCACGGCTATCATCATGTTCTTCACTTTATCGGCAGTATCCGCCGATATTGGATTGGCCAGCGCCGCCGGCCCGTAACCACTGGCTCCGCCTCCTTGGGTTAGAACCTGGCGCACGACAAAGGGGCGTGGCTCAAAGCCGCCCTCCGCAATCGTCGCGCCGAGCAGTGCCATGCGCAAAGGCGTCATCAAGAGTGCGCCTTGTCCGAATCCCATCTGGGCGAGCTCACCCGGAAAAATCGACCGCTCCGCGGGCACGACATCGCGCGCGGCAGGCAACTGAAAATCGACCGATTTTCCTATTCCCCAGCGATCGATGTACTCATAAAATGTCCGCGTTCCCATCTTGAGCGCAATCTGTCCGAAGTCGACGTTGCTCGAAAGCGCGAACGCACCCGTTAAGTCCTGAGAGCCGGTGGCTTCAAACTCATTATCGTGCAGCGTAAAGTTCCCAATCGTGTAATATCCTGGATCGTAAAACGTCGAATCAAGCGTTACTGCGCCGGAATCGAGCGCCGCAGATGCCGTAAACATCTTAAAAGTCGATCCCGGCGGATAGAGTCCCTCAATCGCGCGGTTGAGCAACGGACTGCGCGGATCGTGTGCAAGCGACTGAAACTCTGCCGTTAATTGATTCGGATCGAAACTCGGGACGCTGGCTAACGCGAGAACAGCACCGCTGCGCGGATCTAAAACGACGCCGGCAGCTCGCGCGTGATCCGACAATAACGCATACAACGAGTTTTCCACAACCGGTACAATCGTTGTAATAACGTCGGCGCCGCGGGCAACTGCGGTTTTTCCGCCAAGTGCCTCGATAATTTGCGCAAACTGCGCTGCCGGATTGCCGGTTGTATCCGGTGGCGTTAGCGCCGCATCGTAGGCATCTTCTATGCCGCTGGTCCCGTAACGCGTTGAAACGTAGCCGACGGTTTGAGCCAGCGCCGATCCGAACGGATAATCGCGTTTGCCTCCGATCGTTGTGGCTAGCACTGTGCCGTCGCTTGCGAGAATCCGGCCTCTGCGTGTTGCAAGCAGAACGTGGCGCGGATTGAACGGCTTGGCCGCAATCGACGGGCCCGCGATCAACTGGACGTACGCTTGGCGTACCGCAAGGATGGCGAAAAGCACTGCAAAGAGCGTCGCCAGTTTTTGTGCCGGATTGCCCTTCAGGATGCGACTCCAGCTTGCACGAGCCGGTACTCTTGTAAAGAACAGGGCGGACCGGCATCGCTTTCCAGTGCTTCAGCTAGCGCGCGTGCCGTGTCCAAGCTCGTCAGGCATGCAATGTTCGCTTCGGCTGCCGCTCGCCGAATCTTGAAACTGTCCGATATTTGGCGGGCGCCTTGCGCATCGTTGATCACTAAATCAACTCCGCGCTTGACGATCAAATCGAGCACATGGGGCGAACCATCGGAGATCTTGTTGACCTCGGCGCACTCCAAACCCGATGCTTCGAGATATTCGCGAGTTCCCGGCGTCGCTACCAAATGATGGCCGAGAGCGGCATACCGCCGCAATATGCCGATCGCTTCTTCTTTTTCTTCATCGGCGATCGATACCAGAATGCGCGCACCGCTGCCCGGCAGGCGAAAACCGGCGGCGATGAACCCCTTTCTGAGAGCACGCGCAAATGTTTTGTCGATCCCCAACACCTCACCGGTTGATTTCATCTCCGGACCTAGGATCGTTTCGACTCCACGCATCTTTGCAAAGGAAAAGACTGGAATCTTTACCACGGTGAATGGCGTGCGTGGCGCCAAGCCGCTTTGGTATCCCATTTGTTCGAGCGACTCACCCAGCGCAATGCGCGTAGCAGC
>DASYYA010000024.1:0-5311 GCA_035934355.1 Candidatus Rubrimentiphilum sp.
AGCCCGTGCGATGGAGCGCATGAATGAAACGGTGGACCACAATTGCGTGAAAACCGGGATACGATAACCATACATCAAGCACACCGCGCGCCGCCGGATCGCGCGTCACCGCGGCCTGAAGATCGTCACGGATCGCCGAAAACATACTCACAGCGGTTCGATGAGCGCGACCGCCGACGCCGCGATGCCGCTTCCGTCGCCGGTAAACCCTAACCCATCGGTGCTCTTGGCTTTGACGCTGACCTGCGTGTTTGCGATCCCGAGAACCTCGGCGATCCGATCGCGCATCTGTGCGACGTAGCGCGCGAGCTTCGGCGCTTCAACGATCACGGTTGCGTCCACATTTTGAATCGTGTAGCCGGCGTGTTGCACCTCCGCAGCGCATTCACCCAAAAGTTTCATTGAATCCGCGTCTTTCCAACGCGCATCGGATGAAAGGTAATGCGCACCCAAATCACCGAGTGCCGCCGCACCCAGAAGCGCATCGGCCACTGCGTGCGCGAGCACGTCCGCATCGGAATGCCCCTGCGCGCCGAACGATGCGTCAATCTCAACGCCACCGAGCACAAACGTGCGGCCTTCAACCAAACGGTGCGCGTCGAATCCGAATCCGATACGCATCAGCGAGCGTCTGCAAATCGACGGCGCAGAATATCTTCGGCGCGCGCCAAATCTTCCGGCAACGTGACCTTGAAATTGTCGGGCGATCCCGGAACGATTTGCACGGTCAGGCCGATGCGCTCGAGCAGCATGGCATCGTCGGTCGCGGCGAAATGGTCGCGGTGCGCAGTCTCGTGTGCCAGACGCATGTCGTCGAGCGTCGCAAACTGCGGCGTCTGCGCTGCCCACAGCAACTCGCGCGGCGAGGTTTCCTTCACCACGCGCGAATGAGGTTCGACCACCTTCACGGTGTCCACCACGGGAATTGCGAGCAGCGCTCCGTAGCCTTCGCCAATCACTTCCATGGCATTGCGCACGTTATCCGGATTGACCAGCGGCCGCGCGCCGTCATGAATAAAAACAGCGTCGCATCCGTGCGGAACGGCTTTCAAACCCTCGTAGACGCTGGCTTGCCGCGTCGTACCGCCGGGAACAACCGCCGCGCACTTTCCTTCGCCCGCAGTTCCCGCAACAATCGCGATCTCGGGCAGCCATTCGCTTTCGCTCACCACAACGATCTGATCCACTTCAGACATCGTCGCGAAAGTGCGCACTGACCACGCGAGCATCGGCGTTCCGGCGATCTCCAATAATTGTTTGGGGCGCCCAAAACGCGTGCCGCGGCCGGCGGCAACCACGATCGCCGTCCACGACGGCGGACGGCGCATCAGTGTATCTCCTTACGCGATCGGGCGAAAATCATGCGCCCGGCAACGGTTTGCAACACGCTGGTGACCACCACATCGACGGCTTCGCCGATCAAACGGCGGCCATTCTCGACCACGATCATCGTGCCGTCGTCCAAATAGCCGACGCCTTGATTGGGCTCTTTGCCGTCACGAATCACTTGGATGTGCAACTCTTCGCCCGGCAACACGATTGGTTTGACGGCATTCGCGAGTTCGTTGATATTTAAGACGGTGATACCTTCGACGTGCGCGACACGGTTGAGATTGTAATCATTGGTGACGAGCTTCCCGCCCAGCTCCTGGGCCAACCGGACGAGCTTCGCGTCGGTTTCGCGAACGTCGTCATAGTCGCGCTCGCTAATCTCGAGCGTTCCAATCTCTTGCAGACGGTTGAGCACGTCGAGCCCGCGCCGGCCACGCCCGCGTTTGAGCGCGTCGGATGAGTCGGCAACTGCTTGCAACTCACGCAAGACAAAGCGCGGCAAAATGAACGGGCCCTCAATAAAGCCGGCTTGCAGAATTTCGGCAAGCCGTCCGTCAACGATAACCGACGTGTCGATAATCTTCGGTGATACTCTGCCGCTCGACGAGAGCGGCGCCAAGGGCAACGGCACGATCCTCCGCGCGCCGAGGCGCGCGCCCAGGAATGCGAAAAAGAGACTGATGACAATATAGAGCAAGATCGCGACGTAGCTGCCCGCGCTACCGGTGCTGGAGATAAATTCGAAAAGAATACTGCGGATCAAAAAAGCGATCACTAGGCCCGCAATGAGGCCGATGGCTCCGCCGGCAAGCTCGTAGGGCGCAAGCCGCTCGATCGATCGTTCGACTGAATTGAGTTGGTTTTCGAAGATTGTTTGCGCGAGCGGCGCCAGCAGCACTCCAGCCAGTGCGCCGATTAACGGTATGAGGATCAGAAAAACCAGCTGCAGCGTTTCACTTGTAAAGTGGAGTGCGACCAGATGCAGATACGCTTCGCGGCCCAGCAAGAAGCCTGTTACCGCGAAGACGACCGCAAACACCGCGCGCAGCATTGCGCCGGCGAATCCGCGACCTACGGAACCGTTACGAAGGCTGCGCATATCTCATTGGCGACAAAACGTCCGCGTTTGGTCAGTCGCGCACCGGCCGGCGTGACATCGAGAAATCCGGCCGCACGGTAGGAGTCAACGATCGGAGCATAGGTTGCAAGAAATTCCAACCCGTAACGCTCCCTGAAAGCTGCAAACGAAACACCCTGCGAAGTTCGCAACGCGAGCATTACCGCTTCGCCGGCACGCCGTGCGCCCTCGAGACGCTCGGACTCCTGCGGAATCTCACGATGCTCCATCACTGAAGTAATATATGTCTCCAAATCGCGCGTATGTACCGACCGCACGCCGCCGCAATAGGATGCCGCGCCGACGCCAAGCCCGACGTACTCGCCGTTGGTCCAGTAATTGACGTTGTGGATACAGCGATGCCCCGGACGCGCGAAATTGCTGATCTCATAGTGTTCGAAACCTGCGGTTCCGAGAACGTCCATCGCGATCGCGTAGAGCTCGGCTTGTGCATCGTCGTCGATAAAATGCGAACGCTCGGTTTCGTACAGCTTGGCGTATGGCGTCCCCGGCTCGATCGTCAAGCCGTACGTTGAAATATGATCGGGATCCAGCGAGACCGCTGCGGCGAGGGACTCTCGCCAGGCCTGCGGCGTTTGTTCGGGTACGCCGAAAATCAGATCCAGGCTCACGCTTTGGATACCGGCTGCGCGCGCGGCTTTCACAGCCGTCTTTACTTGCTCGGCGCTGTGATGCCGGCCCAAGGTGCGAATCTCGGAATCGACAAACGATTGCACGCCAATCGATAAGCGCGTGACCCCTGACGCAACATACGCTTTGAGCGCGGCCAGATCGAGCAGTTCGGGATTGGTTTCGATGGTCGTCTCCCGGTTTAATGGACCAGGAAAGTTTCGGCGAAGATGTGCGAGTAACGCAGCAACTGCAGCGGTGTCGTACATGTTCGGCGTGCCACCGCCCAAGTAGACTGAACCCGCGTAACACGGCTCAGACGCTGCTATTTCGGCAGCTAAAGCTTGCACATATCGTGCGGCGCTGCTCGCCTTATACGGCCATTTGGCAAAATCGCAGTACGGACAAATGTACGGACAAAATGGCAGATGAACGTAGACGCCGGTCATTGCGCGGAAAAAACTCCTACCGCACCGGGCCCACCATGAACCGCAATCACCGGACCCGCTTCCAGCACTTCCAGTCGCGCGGGTTCGACGCCGTGAAAACGCTCCGCCAGCCGCGCGCGGATCGTTTCGGCAAGCGCCGGCGCATTGGTGTGCATCACCAAGAAACGAGCCGTGGCCACATCGTTGATGTTTCCCAGCGCTAATTCGATCATCGTTTCTTGGGCGCGGGCGAAGGTGCGAACTTGCGCCTCCGCGACCACCTCGCCATCTTTCAAGGAAATCACCGGCACAATCTTCATCAGCGTCCCGATGGCGGCCCGCGCCTTTCCGATACGTCCGGTGCGGACGACGTGCGAGAGGTCGGGAAGGCACGCATACAGCCGCTGGACCCGCCGCTCGTGCTCGAGCGCGCGCAGGATCTCGTCAACGCCGGCGCCGGCGCTGGCCAGATCTCGGGCGATTTGCGCCTGCATTCCCAAACCGCCGGCGACACTTTGCGAATCAAAGACCTCGATGCGCGTTCCCGCAAAGCGTCGGGCTGCAGCGCGAGCGGCATTGATCGTTCCCGAAAGTTTCGAACTGACCACCACACACACGATTTCCCGTCCCGCACGCGCGGCGCCGCCAAATGCCTCTTCGAACGCTTGCGGCGATGGTTGCGAAGTGATCGGCAAGGTTTTTTCGGTTGCCAGCTTTTTATAGAAATCGGCGCGGGTGAGATCGACATAGTCACGATAAGAACGATCGCCCCAAATAACGAGCAATGGAACAACGGTAATTCCGAGTTCTTCTGCACGGCGCGGTTCGATATCCGACGTGCTGTCGGTGACGATTGCAACGGCCAAGGAGCTAGCGGTTCAAACTTCGGCGAGATTTGCAGCGAGCAAGGCGCTGATCTTTCCGACAACGTCGTTGCGCACTTCGTCCCCAGCGACACGAATTGCGCCTTTGATCGCGTTGCGGCTGGCGCGGCCATGCGTCACGATGCAGTTACCGCGCAGTCCTAAGAGCGGCGCGCCGCCGTACTCCTCATAATCGAATCGGGTGCGCAATTTTCGTAATGCCGGTATAACCAGTGCAGCGCCCATCTTCGTGAAGAGATTGCCGCCCAAGATCGTCTCGCGGATCACCTTGCCGAGATCGCCGATGAGGCCCTCTCCCATTTTTAATACAACATTGCCGACAAAGCCGTCTACCACGATCACATCCGCGGCGTTGTGAAAGAGATCTTTGCCTTCGACGTTTCCGACAAACGTGATCGGCGCTTTCTCCAGTAACTTGGCCGCTTCAAGCACTTGTGAATTTCCTTTGGTGCTTTCTTCGCCGATCGAAAGAATGGCGACGCGCGGATTTTCGATTTTTAACACCGCTTTGGCATAAGCCGAACCCATCACGCCAAACTGCTCGAGCCATTCCGGACGGCAATCCACGTTGGCACCGGAATCGAGCAACACCATCGGACCATTGAGCGCGGGCCACACGGTTGCTATTGCCGGACGCGCCACGCCGGTGATCGTACGCAGTTTCACCAACGCGATGCCCAAGAACGCCGCGCTATTGCCGGCGGAGACAACCGCATCGGCGCGCCCATCTTTTACCATCTCGACGGCGACACCTAACGACGTTTTATCCGACATGCGCAAGGCTTGCGATGCGTGCATCTCCATCGGTATGTTGGTTGGTGCGTGGACGATACTGATACGATCCGCGTTCTTGCCCCGCAGCAACGGCTTGATGGCAGCTTCATCGCCGACAAGCGTCAGATCGGCAAAGTCTTGCGCGG
>DASYYA010000052.1:0-5898 GCA_035934355.1 Candidatus Rubrimentiphilum sp.
AGTCGCTACCACGCCAAGAATAGATGGATTGGTCGTCATCGCCGACGACCGTCACATTGCGGTGCTTCTCGCCCAGGATCGCGATGAGCTTATACTGCGCGAAATTAACGTCTTGGTATTCGTCGACCAGGATGTAGCGGAACCGGTTCTGCCACTTGGTGCGGGCGGTTTCATCTTTTTCGAAGAGATCGATCGTGCGCACGATAAGGTCGTCGAAATCTAAGCTGTTCGATTCGGCCAGCCGGCGCTGATACTCGGCGTACACGTTGGCGTAGCGCTCGCCGATAAACGATGTGTTGCGCTCGGCGTACTCTTTCGGCCAAATGAGCGCATTCTTCGCTTTGCTGATCTCCGAAAGGCAGGCCCCGGGCGTAATTTGCCGCTCGTCGTAATCGAGCACGGCCAAGATCTCGCGCAGCAGCGTGCGCTGATCGGCTTCGTCGATGATTGCAAAATTCGATGCGATGCCGGCGCGCGCGCCCTCGCGGCGCAAAATGCGCACGCACATCGAGTGGAATGTGCCCACCCACAAATCGCGCGCGGCGTTGCCCACCATGCGCTCGAGCCGCGACTTCATTTCGCCGGCAGCTTTGTTGGTAAACGTTACGGCGAGAATTTGGTCGGGAGAGACTTCCAATTCACCGAGCAAATACGCGATGCGGTGCGTTAGAACGCGGGTTTTACCGCTTCCGGCACCCGCAAAAATTAAACACGGCCCATTAGCATGTCGAACGGCGGCCGACTGGACGTCGTTGAGGGCCTCGGTTTCCAGGATCATTCGCTGCTTTTATTCGTCAAATGTATAAATCTTACCCCTCGTGCTCGGGGCGTGACAAAAGTATGAATCAGAGATGAAGTTTTACGTAAATAAGGTGCCCACAATCGTGCGGGCAACGTGTAACGATGTCGCCAGTGTGTAGGCGCTGGAGAGAAATGCGAGGGTGGATTCGGCGCCCATGTTGTGGTTGACGCTGGTTTCATTAAGGCCGTCGAGGCAGCCACCGTCGTTTGCCATCACGATGCCGCGCGAATTGCGCCCATAATACCACTCGAGTCCGATCTGCGCCGTCGCTTGAAACGCCGCCTCGCCGGTCGCCTCGTAGGCCGCAAGCGCAGCATCAACAAGCGACACGGCTTCGAGCGGCTGCTGCGAATAGCGCGCCCGCTGCCCGCCGCGCGCATACCACCCCTCGTTGCCGATCGGCACTAAAATGCCGTTTTCTACCGTAACGTGCTCGTAAAACGCGAACGTGCGCAACCCGATCGCGACGTATTCATCGTCCTGCAGCGCGGTGCCGGCGCGCAGCATCGCCTCGGGGAGCCGCGCATTGTCGTAGGTCAGGATGTTCTCGAACCAGACCCAATCGCGGGCCTGCGTCTGCTCGTATCGCGTCTTCAGCGCCTCGGCGAGCGTTCGCAAATCTTCCTTATATATAGGCAGTTCGCCACGCGGCGGATCCGAAGCGATCGCGTGCGCCAACCCGATCATCGCGTAGCTTTGCGATCGCGGATGTTGCAGCCAGTCCAGCGCCTTGCGACCTTTGTCGAAGAGCCGCTTGCACAGACGGCGCCACGTGGCCCGTGGCGCAAATCGCATTCCGAAGCCCAGCGCCCATAGCGCGCGCCCAACCGAATCGTGCGTTCCAACGCAGTCGAGCCATTGCCGATCGTAGCTCATAAAGTTGTGGAAGCGGCCATCGGGGAGTTGCGCATCGGCCAGATAGGCCAGATAGACCGGCGCGAGGCGTTTGGCGATCTTGTCGCGCGGATCGATCGCAAGTTTTTGGCAGACGACAATGAGCGCGCGCGCCACGTCGTCGGTGCAATATCCCGTCGAACGATTCGGAATGTCAAGGGTGGCATGCTGGATAACGCCCGTGCTGTCGCTCAGCGTATCGAGATATTCAAGCGACGGCAGCAGGCGCGGCGCTTCGAAACTAGGCAGAGGTAACCAGCTCCATCTCTTGCGGAGCCAGTTCGGCGAAGAGCCGCCCGTACTCCACGGCCACATGCGGCCAGGTCATCTGTCGCCCGAAGCGATACGCGCGCCGTTCGGTTGCGCGGCGCAGTGCCGGATCGTCAAGGAGCGCATTAGCCAACTGCGCGATCGAGCGCGCGTCGCGAAATTCGCAGAGAAAACCACGATTGTGCGCCAGCACTTCTTGCGCGTAAAGGTACGGCGTCGAGACGATCGCTTTGCCGCAGCCGACTGCGTACGCCAACGTCCCGCTCACAATCTGCGTTGGATTCAAATACGGCGTCAGATAAATATCGGTCGCTTCCAGATACGAAACCAGTTCGTCGAAGTCCATGTACTTGTCGATGAGTTGCACGTTGTATTGCAACCCGTATTGCGCGACCAGCGCCTGCAAGGACTCGCGATACGATTCGCCTTCGCGACGGCGCACGACCGGATGCGTCTCGCCTAAAATTAAATAGAGCACCTCGGGGTGGCGTGCCACGATCGCGCGCATCGCCTCGATTGCGTACTCCAAACCTTTGCCGCGATTGATCAATCCGAAGGTCGAAACGACCATGCGCTGCCCGATGCCGAATGAGGCTTTCGCCGCATCGGTGCCGCGGAACGGAACGTCGGGCACGCCGTGATGGATCACGCGCAGTTTGGATGGCTCGATGCCGTAGATGCGGTCAAGCAAATCGCGCCCGGTTTCGGAGAGCGAAATGATGACGTTCGAATAGCGGCACAGCTCGCGCGTGACGCGCAGCATCGTTTCGTCGGGTTCGGGCAGCACGGTGTGCAGCGTAAGTGCTACCGGCTTCTCGAGCGCGCGCAGCGTGTCGATCAGCCATTCACCGCGCTCGCCGCCGAAGAGTCCATATTCGTGCTGGATGTTTAAGACTTCGGCCGGATGCGCGTTCACGATCGCCGCGATATCCGTGTACGATTCACGACGGTCTTCACGCAATCGCGCGACCACTTCGGGACCGTACAGCCGCACTTCGCCGCCGGGTTCGTCGATCGCAATGATCTCCGAACTCGTGTGAAAGGCACGGTCAAACGATTCAACGGTGTCGCGCGTGAAGGTGGCAATGCCACACTCCCGCGGTGGAAAGGACCCCATGAAGAGCGTACGCGGGACCACTTACTCTCCAGACGCCGGCTCTCGAAGCGAACGTGAAACTCTTGCAGGAGGAAAGCCGGCGGTGACCCCTGCGTGTGCGCGTTTTATACCCTCAGGCGCTTGCTCCATAACCTCATTTGAGGGCTTGAGGTTGCGAGAGCTTGTCTGGCCTCCAAGCTACCACAGGTAGTCATTCCGAGGAACGAGGAACCCCGAGGAGCGCTGCGACGAGGGGCTGCCAACGCGATTCTCACCCAACGTTCAGGATGTCAATTCGACACACGGGTATTTTTGATTTGTGAGACACACATTCGCGGTCGCAGCCGCCATGGCAATGGTCGCCCTACTGGCATCGGCTGATGTTTTAACAACGCGTGCGCAAACCGGCGACATTCATAAGATCCGTCACATCGTCATTATCATGCAAGAGAATCGCTCGTTCGATTCTTATTTTGGAACCTATCCGGGCGCTGACGGGATTCCGCCGGGCGTCTGCGCGCCCAATCCCGCCGGTGGCTGTGTGCGGCCCTACCACGACGCCAACGATCGCAATGGCGGCGGACCGCACGGCCACGTGAACGCGATCGATGACGTCAACGGTGGCAAGATGGACGGCTTTGTGCAATCCGCCGCGGGCGGGCGGCGCAACTGCGCGCAGACGAACAACCCGAACTGCGGCGGTAACGACGTGATGGGTTATCATGATGCGCGCGAGATTCCGAATTACTGGCGGTACGCGCGCGATTTCGTGCTCCAAGACCGGATGTTCGAGCCGAACGCGTCGTGGAGTTTGCCGCAGCATCTGTTCATGGTATCGGCGTGGTCGGCCAAGTGTTCGCGCATCGGCGATCCGATGAGCTGCGTCAACGAAGTGCAAAACCCCGATCCGCCGCTCGACTTTGGCGCACGTCGCGCCGCTCGGAACCGCGCGCGAACTGCACCCGACTATGCGTGGACCGATCTTACTTACTTATTGCACAAGAACAATGTGAGTTGGGCCTACTACATAATGCCCGGCACCGAGCCCGATTGCGCGGATGACGCCGCTGCATGCGCGCCGCGCCGGCAAAACGTTCATACGCCGGGAATTTGGAATCCGCTGCCGTCATTCGATACCGTGAAGCAAGACGGTGAACTCGGTAACGTGCAAGATTTGCGCCGATTCTACGTGTCTGCAAAAAACGGTACGTTACCGGAAGTCGTATGGATTTGCCCCGCCGGAAAGTACAGCGAACATCCACCCGGGCTGGTGAGCACCGGACAAGCGTATGTAACCGGCTTAATCAACGCCATTATGCAAAGCCCCGACTGGAACAGCACCGCGATCTTTTTATCATGGGATGACTGGGGCGGATTCTACGACCATGTCGTCCCGCCGGTGGTCGACGGCAACGGCTATGGTTTGCGCGTTCCTGGTTTGGTTATCAGTCCGTACGCACGAAGTGGTTTCATCGATCACCAAACGCTCAGTCACGACGCATACTTAAAATTTATCGAAGACGACTTCCTGAACGGCGCGCGCATCGATCCACGTACCGACGGCCGTCCGGATCCGCGCCCGGACGTGCGAGAGAATGCCTCGCAGTTAGGCGATCTGCGCGCCGACTTTAACTTTGCGCAACCGCCGCGTCCCCCCGAGATACTACCCGGCGCCCTCGTCTGGAACGGAAGCTAAGGCTTAAACGCCTCGATGTTCAGCGTGATGTCGATACTGTTGCCGACAATAATCGGCCCGTAGCCCATGCCCTATTGCGTGCGGTCGATTGTCGCGGTGGCACTGTAGGCGATCAGCGACTCGCCTCGCGCGGATCGAGCGTGCCACTTACTTCCACCGGTATCTCACTTCCCGGCCCTACAACGGGCGCGATGTTGAAATGTCGCGCAATAAATTGCGCGCTGGAATGATTCGGATCGACCGGCCAGGTCTCGGCAGCCGCCGCGGCGTTGGCAAGCAGCGCTGCGGACAAAAGGAGTGCGAGCGGTATAGAGCGTTTCATTTCATCAGTTTCATCATGAAGTAGGTCCACCCGAGCGCGGTGGTTTTGGCGCTTTCTTTCAAGTTTGCACCGGCGCCGTGGCCGCCTTCGATTACTTCGTAAAAGAGATATGGCACATGCATCGCCGCCAGTTTAGCCGCAAATTTGCGTGCATGCTGGGGCCCCACGCGATCGTCTTTGGTCGTCGTCCAAATGTACGGTTCGGGATACGCAACCCCGGGTTTGATATTTTGATACGGCGAGATTTTCTGCCAGAACGCCCGGATCGCCGGATCGGAGACACTGCCGTACTCGCCGACCCACGACGCGCCCGCCTGGATCTTTTCGTATCGCAGCATATCCAATAGCGGCACCTCGATTTGGACGGCGTTCCACATCTCCGGATGCTCCGTAAACTCGACGCCCATCAGCAGACCGCCGTTGGAACCGCCGACGATGCCCAGATGCCGCGGATCGGTGATATGGCGCGCAACCAAATCTTTGCCGATTGCGTAGAAATCGTCGTAGATGCGTTGCCGGTGCGTTTTAAGGCCGGCGTCGTGCCACGCCGGACCAAACTCGCCGCCGCCACGAATGTTGCCGAGGACGTACACCCCGCCGCGTTCGAGCCACAACTTTCCAACCGGCCCGGAATAATACGGCGTCGAGGAGATCAGGAAGCCGCCATATGCGGTAAAGACCGTCGGATTGTGGCCATCGAAGCGCATGTGTTTCGGACGTACCAGAAAGTAGGGAACCTTCGTCCCATCTTGGGACGTCGCTTCGTGCTGTTCGACGACGTCGTTCGACGCGTTAAAACGCGCCGGCAACGCTTTGAC
>DASYYA010000068.1:0-4308 GCA_035934355.1 Candidatus Rubrimentiphilum sp.
AGTCTCCATGGTCGAAGCAATCTGCGCGGCCAAGCGCGGACGGACGAAGATGTAAAGGACGGCAAATGCGGCGGCGATGGCCAGATCGAGCAGCAACACGGTCATGCCGAACGTCGCAAGCGCGGAACCGCTGTGACCGAGCGCGCTTGAACCAACACCGGCAGCGTTCCATACCTGCGCAAAGAACGATCCGATGGCACCAAAGACGCGGCCGACGGAAATACCCGCAAACGAAAAGCCCGCGAGTGCGGCAACCCACGCCGCGGTGAGATACAAGGCGACGAAGCTCCAGGCGCGATGCACGTACGGTTTGGGTGCGGGCAACGAGCGCGCTTCGGCCATGACCGCGAACGTAAAGTTATCCGGCAGCACCGGCGCCGCTGCGCTGGTCAGCAGTAATGCGTCGACGACTTTCAGCTCTTCGAGGACGCGCGTGCAGTGCGCGCAACTGCGCAGATGTGCCGCAACATCGATCTTTTGGCGCGCCGTGAGCGTGCCTTCGAGATACCGCTCGAGACGATCTTCACACGAGGAGCAGCGCACGCTTCGCTCCTTTCGATGTTTCAACACCCTTCGATACCTCAGGATGACAACGGCGGCGGGCCTTTTCTTTTTCCAGCATTTTTTGGGCGAGCGCAATCTTGCCGCGATGAATCAATGTCTTGACGTTGCCGAGCGACAGATCGAGCGTCTTCGCAATCGTGTGATACTCCATGTTGTTGTAGTACCGCAGCGTCAGCACGGTGCGCGTCCGTTCGGGAAGTTCGGCGAGCGCAGCGCGGAGCTCGCGTTCGGCTTCCTCGCGTAAAATCGTGGCCTCAGGATTACCGTCGCGGGAGAGATCGGGTAGCGCGTTTTCAAGTGTTCGATCCTCCGGGAGCTCGGCAGTCGGAACGCGGCGCTGCGATTTTCCCAAATGGGTGCGCACGACGTTGCGCGCGATCTGATACATCCAACTCGAGAATTTTCCGAGCGACGGATTGAACGTGGACAGATGCGCGTAGGCTCGCAAGAAGGCTTCTTGCGAGAGGTCGGCCACATCGGCCGGGCTGCGCACGGTGGCGCTGATGAAGCTTGCAATTCCACGTTTGTAGCGGTCGACCAAGACGGAAAACATCTCGCGCTCGCCGTTGCGGACCCGCAACACCAGAGCCTCGTCGCTCTGCTCTCCGATGGTCATTCTCCTCGAGTTCGAGTCTTTGTTAGTTCCTACCGCCGTCGGCCTGGATGGTTACAGCCGGCGACCCCGGTGAGCCTTAAAGCCCCGAGAGCGGCATGGCGACGACCACCGGACCGACCGCCACAAAGATCGTGTCGCCGACGATGAGCGGCGGTGCTGCTGAAAACGGCTGCAAGAATGAATCCGTGCTGACAACATCGCCGCTTTTCCGATCGACGGCATATAGCACGCCGCCGGCATCGCCGAAGTACACGCGATCGACGGTCACGACGGGGCTCATCTTGACATTCGCCCAGGTGCGTAAATTCCAGAGCACTTTTCCGGTGGCCGCATCAAATGCGATCATGCGGCTCGCAGTGCCGATTGGCTGGTAGAGCACGCCGCCCGCAACTGTGCCGGCGATCTGCCGCTCGTTGGTTGCCGGAAACGTGTACGGGCCGGGCTCGCTTTCCCAGGTCCAGCGCGTTTGGCCGGTATGTTCGTCGAGCGCCGCGACGACGTCCACGCCGCCGGTGTGAAAGCGCGCATCGTCGCGATTCCCATTGACAAACACCAGACCGCCGGCAACCGCGGGGGCGCAGTCGCTGCCGCCGTTGGGGTTGGTCCAGATCGTTTTTCCACTCTGCAGATCGAGCGCCCGCGTTTCGCAAAAATACGGCGCGTTATGACATGCGCTCACGAAGACCATCCCGTCATCGATCGCCGCCGACGCCATCGTCGCCACCCCGGAAAGCTCGGTCTTCCATTTGAGCTTGCCGGTTGCGAGATCCAAGGCGTATGCATGTCCATCGCCATTCGCAAATGCCACCGAATCCCCGTCGATTGCCGGCGACGGCATATCCTCGCCGTCGGTATGAAATCGCCACACCAGCTTTCCGTCGAGGCTGAACGCGTACACCGTATTGCCGCCGGCACGGCCCCATGTTTGCGAGACGGGATCTTTGGGTTTCAGAAAACCGTTGTGACCGCTGCCGATCACGATCAAGCCTTTGGAAAAGACGGGCGTCGACATCAGCATGTCGTCGGCCCAGGAACTCCAGCGAATCTTTCCGGTCGTGGCATCGATCGCATAGAGCTTGTGATCCAAACTCGTGGCGTAGATCACGCCGTTGTCGTACGCAAACCCGGCATTGATCCGATCGCCGAGCGGCGCTTGGAAGTTGGCATGCAACTGGGGACCGGAAAGCACCGCGTTATGCGTCGCGTCCAACTGATACATCGGCCAGCTGCCGCTTGCGTGTGCGGGCAGCGGCGGAGATTGGGCCGTCGAGCTGCGCAAGCCGAAAATCACTCCGGCGATTGCCAACGCCAGCACGATAATACCTAACCCGAGCGCGCGTCTGGTTCGCCTCATTGTTGACCTAAGTTGTAATCCTATTCCCTGATGTCATGCTGAGGGGCTGTCGAGGGGGCGCGCAGGCGCGCCCTTAAGAGTAAACGAGGCCATGGAATTACGGATCGACGAAAAAACCGTCGCGCGGTGCCGGCAGTCGGCGGCTGCAATTGTTGCGCCGGTCCACGAGTTTATCCAAGCACACTCGACCGTTTCGGTGGAGCGTACAATTCTGCGGTTGATTGGCGTTGACGGCGTTGACGACGACGGTATTCCAATTCCGAACCGCGTTTTGGAACTGCTGTCGCCCGCAGAGCTCGCCGGGGGCATCGCGCTTCCATTCGGCCGTGCATTAGCAGCGACGTCACTCGAGCCCCAAGCGCTTGCGGAGGAGTTAACGCGCGGCGAGCAGTCGCTTTCTGATTTTGCAAAAAGGCCAAACGAAGATGCGCGGCGCGCAATTGCAACGCATGCGCGCAAAACACTCGAACGGATCGGCGCGCGGCGTGAAGAACGGCGCAAGCTCTTGACGCGCTGGCCGCAACTACCGCCGCCGCTGCTGTACATCATTGTTGCCAGCGGCAATATTTACGAAGATCGCACCGCGGCCATTGCCAACGCAGAAGCCGGCGCGCAGATTATTGCGGTGATTCGCTCGACCGGACAATCGCTTTTGGATTACGTGCCGTACGGTCCGACGACCGAAGGCTTTGGCGGCACGTATGCGACGCAAGCCAACTTTGCAATCATGCGCGCGGCGCTCGACGACGTTTCCGAGCGTCTAGGCCGTTATGTGATGCTGACCAATTACGCCAGCGGCTTGTGCATGCCCGAGATTGCGGCCATGGCCGCGCTCGAGCGGCTCGACATGCTGCTCAACGATTCGATGTACGGCATTCTCTTCCGCGACATCAACATGCAACGCACATTTGTCGATCAGCATTTTAGCCGCATGCTCAACGCGGCCTCGGGCATCATCATTAACACGGGTGAAGATAATTATTTGACGACCGCCGACGCGGTCGAACAAGCGCCTGCAGTGCTGGCATCGCAGTTCATCAACGAAGAGTTTGCACATCGCGCGGGACTGCCCGACGAACAGATCGGCCTTGGCGATGCGTACGAGATCGATCCGAATCTCGAAGACGGATTTCTGTTCGAGGTCGCGCAGGCGCAGCTCGCGCGCCAGATCTTTCCAAACGCGCCGCTCAAGTATATGCCGCCCACCAAACACATGACCGGCGACATCTTTAAAGGCCACCTGATCGACGCAATGTTCAACCTCACGTCGGTGATGACCAAGCAGAGCATCCACCTGTGCGGCATCCTCACCGAAGCTATCCACACCCCGTTCTTGGGCGACCGGGCGCTCTCGCTCGAGAATGCGCAGTATATAATGAAGACGGCGCGGCATTTCGGCGAGGATATCGTGCCCAAGCCCGGCGGACGCATCGAAAACCGCGCGCAGGATGTGCTGCAAGAGTGCAGCGCACTGCTCGAGCGCGTGGCGATGCAGGGGCTCATGGCTGCGATCGAGGCCGGCGTCTTTGCCGATGTGTCGCGTTCCCCGGAAGGCGGCCGCGGTTTTGAGGGCGTCTTCGCGCGCTCGGCCGATTATTGGAACCCGTTTGAAGAGCTTTTATCAGAATGAGTCATCTCATTAAGCCCTACGGCGATACGCTCAACGACGGGAAAGTGCAGCTCTCGTTTACATTGCCGATTCCGTGGAGTGAAGCCGCCGACGAGGCGGCGCGACAACTCGCCGGCAGCATGGGATTTCGCAACGTGCAAGTTG
>DASYYA010000073.1:0-10938 GCA_035934355.1 Candidatus Rubrimentiphilum sp.
GAGCGTTTCGAGTATGTATTGATCGATTGCCCGGCCGGAATCGAGATGGGGTTCCGCAACGCCGTGGCCGGCGCGCAAGAAGCGATCGTCGTCTGCACGCCCGAGGTATCGGCGGTACGCGATGTCGATCGCGTTGTGGGATTGCTCGGTAACGCGTTCTCGCCCAAGCTCATCATCAATCGCGTTCGACCGCACTTGGTGCGCAAGGGCAAGATGCTTTCGGTCGAGGACGTCAACTCGATTCTCCGTTTGCCGTTGCTCGGCGTCATCGCCGACGAACCGGAAGTAATCATCTCGACTAACAAAGGCGAACCATTGGCATTGCGTTCGGATTCGCAGGCGGCAGCAGCGTATCACGCGATCGCCGCGCGCGTTGCCGGCGAAGACGTTCCGGCCCCGATGGTCGAGTACAAAGCGGGCTTCATGGAAAAACTTGGCAATGTATTCGGAGGACGCCGATGACGCTCAACGAGATTCTCACCAAGCTCAATCAATTCTTTGGCCGCGAAAACTCAGGCGCGACTGCCAAAGAACGCTTGCGTCTGGTGCTGATGTCCGATCATCTGTCGCTGGCGCCTGACATGGTGGATCGCATGAAACGCGATCTCGTGGAAGTCGTTTCGCGATACGTCGAAGTCGATCGCGATAAGATCGATGTCCGTTTCGAACATCAGGATCGCGTCTTCGCCATGCTCGCCAACGTGCCGATTCTTTCGGTGAATCGCACCCCGCCGTCGCCACCGCGCCCGCGCCGCCGTCGCCGCCGGAAGAGCTCCGACATCGCACCGCCCGTAACTGCCAACATGTCGCCGACGCAAGCATCGACGTCATCCGGAATTCAGCCGGCAGGTGCTGGCTGATAACAAAGATTTTTCTTGCTAAGATCTTGCCATTTCATTGCCTCGTCGTGAACGGTACATAAGATCCTACGTCACTTACGAAGAAAGAGGCATCAAATGGAAACACCGAGCATTCTTATTCCGGACAAATACGAGATTTTGGATTGCCGAGCGGATGCGGCTCTAGATCAAGATTGTGATCTCCGCGCAGTAGCCCTAGTGGACGGCGCACCGCTCTGCAATGACCACGCACGGCAGGCGTACGATCGCGTGTATTCTGAGATCAGTCGGCTCCCAGAAAAAGCCGCATGAAGAAAAGAAATTCAAAGAGGCGTCCAAGAGGCATAAGCGCGCTCTTTTCGTTCCCGACGATCGCAGCACATTACTCGGTGGAGGCAACGGCGACGGCATTTCATGGCGACTGCCTCGACTTACTCGCCGAAATCCCGGAAGGCGCTATTCAGCTGGCAGTTACGTCACCGCCTTATAACTTAGGAAAAAAGTACGAAAAGCGCATTGGAATAAACGACTACTATCAGCTGCAAAAGCAGGTTATCACCGAATGTGCGCGACGCCTCTCGCTTTCAGGCAGCATCTGCTGGCAAGTCGGCAATCACGTCGTGAATAACACGATCATGCCTTTGGACATACTGCTTTTTCCAATATTTAAAGAGCTCGGCTTTGTGCTGAGAAATCGGATCATCTGGCATTTCGAGCATGGATTGCATTGCACAAACAGGCTATCGGGGCGATACGAGACAATCTTGTGGTTCACTCGTCCAGGAAAAGATTACGTATTCAATTTGGATCCGATTCGGGTTCCACAGAAATATCCCGGAAAACGGCATTACAAAGGACCTAAAGCGGGACAATTTTCCGCCAACCCCCTTGGCAAGAACCCGGGTGACGTTTGGATGATACCTAACGTAAAGCACAATCATGTGGAAAAAACAGATCACCCCTGCCAATTTCCGGTGGAGCTTGTTGAACGGTTAGTACTCGCGCTGACAGACGAGGGCGATCTTGTTGTTGATCCCTTCATGGGCGCGGGCAGTGCACTAGTCGCGGCACTAATGAACCGCCGGCGTTCGGCAGGCGCTGACATCGTTAAAGACTACGTGAAAATCACAAGGCGACGCCTCGATGCGGCCCACCAAGGTAACCTTCGTGTGCGGCCGCGCAACCGACCGGTTTACACGCCCCAGGGCTCAATAACAGTTGCGCCGTGGGCTAAAGGCGATCCAACGCGGACCGAACGCTCTGGACGATTACCACTGTAGGGATTTAGGCCGGCGAACAGGGACGCCATAGCATATCCTCGCAGAGGGCTAGTCCACTGATGGGACTAGTCAGTTGAAATACAAGATATTTAACTATAGGCACGCACGAGAAATCATCTGCAGCGCCCCGTGGCATGCCGCCTTTGATGAGATCGAAGGAGCGATCCAGTCCTCACCGCTGTTTCTGTACGCAAACAAGTCGTCAAAAAATCCGCGATTCGATGTTGTGCAGCAAGTGCAGAATACATTTTTTGACCGGCGGCTATCGTTAGACTATGGCTGGGATTACCACCCCTCGGCAACTGGAATCAAAGAAAGCGAATTGACGGCCGATTTTCGCAAAAAATTTGTTAGCGGGACTGACACCCTTTCGTTGCAGGTCGAGGTGCAGTTCGGCAACATGAGCCGTTGGTACAGCGATGTTTTCAAATTTCAGGCAGCGTATTCGGCCGATCTAATTCAGATGGGTGTTAGCATCGTACCTACTTTGGCACTGGCCAACAGAATCGGTGACAACATCGTTTCGTTCGAGCGTTGTGTTCGAGAGCTCCCTGCGGCAAAGCTTTCCATAACCCACCCAATTCTTTTACTCGGCATAGAGCCCGACGAATCGACAGCAACTTATGATCTCAGTAAAACAAAATTTGGTGCTCTCAAAGAGGTTAGCGGCCAGGGCAAGACCTCAAACCGGTATCGAATTGTAAACGCGTTTCTTGATCGCGTCCAGGAAACAGACGTAGGGCCCCTTTCGCCGACAGGCCCAATGCCGAAGCGTCCAGAGATCGAGGAAGAGGAGCAGGACCCAGGTGAGTCCTAGTTGCCATCATCAACAGATTCCGATAACGAAGTAGATGGCGACGCTAACCTTTGGAGCAAGAGCGCGGCGGACGGCGCGGCATGTCAATTGGTTTCTGGTCGCCGGATGCGTGATCATCAGCATTTTTGGGATCGTGATCATTCAGTCTGCCGGCTTGCACACCGATCCGGGCGAGTATCGCAAGCAGATTCTCTACGTCATCCTGGGCTTGGGCGTGATGACGCTCTTTGCGCGCCTGGATTATCGCGAGCTCGAGAAGTGGGCGCCGTGGCTCTACGGACTGAGTTTGCTTCTGCTGCTCTTTATTCTACGGGGCGGCCACAGTTCGCATGGCGCGCAGCGGTGGATCAGTTTGGGGCCGCTCGGTACGTTCCAGCCATCCGAACCGGCAAAACTGATTCTCGCGATTGCGGTCGCGTGGGTCCTCTGCAAAGGCGAATATTTGAAGATCACTGAGTTGTGGAAGCCGCTGGTGATGGTCGCCGTCCCGGCGTTGCTGGTCGCCAAACAACCGGACTTAGGGACCGCGCTTGTCTTCCTGGCGATCCTGAGCACGCAACTCTTTTTTGGATTGCCGAAGTGGCAGCATGTGGCGGCATACGCGCTGGGAGCTGCGGCCGTCGCCGCATTTGCAATCGAAACAAAATATATCCTCAAGCCTTTCCAAAAAGCGCGGTTGCTGATCTTTCTAAATCCAAAAGCCGACCCGCAAGGCGCCGGTTATAACCTCAATCAGTCTAAGATCGCGGTCGGCAACGGTGGCTGGATCGGGCGCGGACTCCATCACGGAACGCAGACGCAGCTGAACTTTGTCCCCGAACACTCGACCGATTTTGTTTTTACGGTCGTCGGCGAAGAACTGGGATTCGCCGGAACGCTGTTCCTATTGGCGTGCTACGGAGTGTTGCTGTACGGATGCATTACTGCGCTGAACACCGCGCGCGATCGCTTCGGCTTTTTATTAGGCAGCGGCATCGTTGCCATGTTCGCGTTTCACATCATCGTGAACATTGGTATGACCATCGGCGTCATGCCGATTACCGGCATTCCACTGCCGTTCATGTCGTACGGCGGCTCGGCCGCACTCACCGATTTTGCAGCGATTGGCGTACTGCTCAATATCTACTCGCAAAAAGACCGCGGCGTGCTCGGCAACGCCTAGCGATATGGGAACAAACTGAAGCATGAACGCAACCAATGTGCACGATTCGCGGTCATGGTTTGACGTATTGGAGACGGCAAAGCAATGCCAAACTGCCGTCATGACGCTTGAGCCGGGCAAGGATAGCGGTCCCAAAGAGAACGAGCATCCGCAAAGCGAGCAGGTGCTATACCTCGTGGACGGCGAGCTCGAAGCCGAAATCGGCGAGCGTCGCATGCAGCTAAAGTCGGGCGATTCGGTGATCGTCCCCACCAACGTGCCGCACCGGTTCAGCAACCGGTCCAATCGCCCGGCGGTTACGTTCAACGTATACGCGCCGCCGGCATATTAAAGGTAGGGTTCCGCCAGTGCGGAATCGAGGCCACAACCGGTTAGCGGCCCTTTTGCTGTAGGACGCGCCGGGCTAGTAAAAGTTTTTAGAAACCGCTGGAAGGCGATCGCAGGAGGCTCTCGGAGCCGGATGCTGGCCGCCCTCGCGGAGGAGTAAAAGTGTCAACCGAGATCCTCATATCGAGCGATCCCTGGGAGAACCGGGTCGCAATTCTCGAGGACCGAGTCCTCTCTGAGATTTATATCGAGCGCGAAGAGCGCGTTATTGGATCCATCTATAAAGGAAAAGTTCAAAACGTTTTGCCCGGCATGGGCGCGAGTTTTGTCGATATTGGTTTAGGACGAAATGCGTTTCTCTACGTCGACGATATCAACAAGACGCCGCTCAACATCGGCGACGTCGAGATCACACAAGGCCGCAGCGGCTGGACGATCAGCGAAAAAGTCAATCGCGGCGACGACGTTTTGGTGCAAATCGTTAAAGAACCGCGCGGCCTCAAAGGGGCGCGCATCAGCACCAACATCTCGTTGCCCGGCCGGTATTTGATCTTGATGCCGACCGGTAAATACAGCGGCGTCTCACGCAAAATCGACACTGCCGAAGAACGCAACCGGCTCAAGGCCGTGATGAAGCGCATTCGGCCCGAAGGCATGGCAACGGTCGTGCGTACCGCCGCCGCCGGCGTGAGCGAAGCCGAGCTGATCGCCGATCTCGGCGTGCTCATTCGCATGTGGCACGGTATTCTCGAGATGTATAAACGCGCGCAAGCACCTGCACTTTTGCACAAGGATATGAACCTCGTCTACAAAGCGGCGCGCGATTTTATCAGCGCGGACGTCGATCGCGTGCTGATCGACAACGAGGAAGAGTACCGCAAGGTCTGCAGCTTCTTGCAACTTCTCGGGCCGCAGTACCTTGACCGCGTTTCGTACTATGAAGGCGGTCCGGCGCTCTTCAATGACTTTAAGATCGACGAAGAACTCCAGCGGTTGATGAAGCCGAAGATCAATCTCTCCTCAGGCGGCTCGATCGTCATCGAAACGACCGAAGCGCTTACCGTCATTGACGTCAACTCCGGCAAATTCACGGGCGGCAAGAATCTCGAGGATACGATCGTCAAGACCAACATCGAAGCCGCTGCGGAGATCGCGCGCCAAGTGCGTCTGCGCGACATCGGGGGCATCGTGGTGTGCGACTTCATCGATATGAGTTCAGAGGCCGCTCGCAACAAAGTCATTCAGACGTTGGAAACAGGGTTACGGCGCGACCGCACTCGCGCTACGATTCAATCGTTCAGCAACCTCGGTTTGCTCGAATTTACTCGCAAACGGATTGGAAAAGATCTCTCGTCGCAACTGCGCGGCGCGTGTCCGGATTGCGGTGGTCTGGGAACAGTGATGTCGGCGCAATCGGTCGCCATTGAAACGCTGCGAAAAATTCGTAACGAGCGAATGACCGACGGACAGAAATTGCTGGTTGAGAGTTCGCCCGGCGTCGCCGCGCAACTCGAGTTTTGGTATGAAGACGATACCCGGCAGCTCTCGGAACGTTTAAAAACGCCGATTCACGTACGCGTCGATCCGTTGCTGCATCCGGAAAAAACTCGTGTCCGCAGCGTGCGCGAGATTCCACCCGACGGTGCGCTGCGCGTGGGCGACGAACACGAGGTCGAATTGCTGGCCGGCCGTTTGCCGAACGCGAGCTCCGCCGCAGCCGTGCTTGGTACGCGAATCGTCGAGGTTGAGAACGGTGCAAACTTCGCCGGACAAACAGCGCGCATCAAAGTGATCGATGTCGCGGAGGATACGGCGCTGGCTGAAATGACCGCGGCTGCGGCCGGCGATCGCAAGAAACGCCGCCGGCGACATGGCAAAGTGCTCACTCCCGCGGAGCAAGCCGAACAATTGCGCGAGCTCGCCGAAGAGGCAGCCAAACAATCATCCGCGCGTCCGCCGATCGGCATCACCACGATTACCGAAGAAGAGGAACGCGAAGACAAAACGATCGCCGCGGAAGTCAAAGGCGAACGCACGCCCGAGGCGATCGTCATCGCCGAAGGCGGCCTGCACGAAGTCGAGCATCGTCCGCACCGGCGTCGCCGTCGCCGTAAACGCGGCCGCGGCGGAGCGGCGCAAGCAGTTGAGGCCGGCATTCCGGTGCGTAGCGCCGAGATTCAGATCGAGCTCCCGGCGGTAGCGCCGCAGCCAAACGGTGAACAACCGCATCGCCGGCGCCGGCGCAGACGGCGCGGTGGAAGAGGACGCCATCGTGAAGGCGCGCCCGCAACCGCACCGGTTCCAGAACGGCACATCTTCCGCGTGACCGCGGACGGCCGCGCAGAACCTACGGGGCAAACTGCGCCGCCGCCACCGGTTCGCGCGATCGCACCGTGGAATCGCAAGTTGCAACCGCCGGCGACCGAACCGCCGCCGCCCGTGTTGCAATTGCCCGAAGAGCCCGTGCAGCCCACCAAACCTGCGCGCCGCAGGCGCACCAAGAAATCCGAGGCGGTCGCGGGCGAACTGACGGGATCGGAAACGATCGCGCTTCCGGCAGCCGAAGGTGAGAAACCGAAGCGGACTCGCATGCGCAAGACATCCGCTCCCCGATCGGCGGCGCGAAAAAAGAAATCGACTTGACATGCCTGTTAACACACGTTTTCGTCGACTTCGACGGCACGGTGACGAACGTCGACACGTTTGACGTGCTGGTTCGTCACTTCGCGGGGCCCGAACGATGGGCCGAGTTGGAAACGCATCTACACGACGGCACGATGACATTGCGCGAGGTGCTGGCAGCGCAAGCGCACTTTGTGCAGGGCAGTGTCGACGAGGCCGATGCACTCTTGGACCAAGCGGCTCACGTGGATGCGACCTTTCCGCATTTTGTCGCGCGTTGCGAACAGATGCGGATTCCACTCACGATTGTCAGCTCCGGAATTGCCCCACTGATAGAGCGCGCGCTCGCGCGCTATGACTTGGCGGTTGACGTGCTGGCGAACGAGCTTGAAGTCACGCCCGGCGGTTGGGTGATGCAGTTTCGGGACAGCTCGGCCAATGGCCATGATAAAGCGGCCGCGGTGCTTCGAGCCAAAGAGCGCGGCGCAGTGGCTTATGCCGGCGATGGATATTCCGACTTTGACGCCGCGCTCGCGGCGGATTACCGTTTTGCCAAGCGCGGGCGCAGCCTCGAACGGTATCTTACGGAAAAGGGCGTGCCGTTCACGCCCTTTTCTTCATTCACCGAGGTCGAAGCAGCGCTTTTCTAAAGAGTCCTTAACTCGCGCCCGACGTTTGAGCGATCCGCTGATCGAGGAACTGCACCGCACGCGCCAGCTGCGCATCCCTTACCGGATCGCCGAAGCGGAAACTCGCGCCGGTATTTTCGGTCACCGCAATATCTGGGGTAATGCCGATTTGATTGATGTCACGGTTCCGCGGCGTTAAGTAGCGCGCATCGGTGATCTTGATCGCAGCGCCATCCGGCAGCGGCAGAATCTCTTGGACAACGCCCTTGCCGAAGGTTTTGGTTCCGATGACGGTTCCGACGCCGCTATCTTGAATGGCTGCGGTCGTAATCTCGGAAGCCGAAGCCGTGTGATCGTTGACGAGCACGGCCAGCGGCAGCGGCGCGATCGCCGTATCTTCCGCTTCGTACGTCGTAACATTTGAGGCGCGCGATTCGACCGAAACGATCGGCCCGCTCGCGATGAACTTCGAACTGACGTCGATCGCCGACTCAAGATAGCCGCCGCCGTTATCGCGCAGATCGAGGACCAACGCGCGCGCACCCTCTTGTTGGAGGCGGTCCAACGCTTGCTGCAATTCCGCGCCCGTGTCGCGACCGAAAACGGTCAATTCAACATAGCCGATCTTGCCGGGCAGCATCTTTTCGTAAACCGAGAGTTCGCGAATTTGCGCCCGCACGATCGTGATCGGTGCTGTAAGTTGTTTGCCCGCGCGTTCAATCGTCAGCTGTACAGGCGTGCCCGCTTTTCCGCGAAGATGCGATGAAGCCGTCTGCAGCTTCATGCCTTTGGTCGAGAGGCCATCGATTGCCGTGATCTCGTCGCCCTCCATCACGCCGGCTTTATCCGCCGGTCCGTCGGGAACGACGTTGCTCACATCGATGTATTGCGTCTTATCGTCTTGCTCGATGACGATTCCGGTGCCCGCGAAAGAGCCGCCGTCTAAACCCTGATTGAGTTCGGCGTATTCTTTGGGTGAAAGAAACGTCGTGTAGCGATCGTGAACCGAATCCAGCATGCCGGCAATGGCGGCATACGACGCCAAATGCGAACTTAACTTTCCACGCGAAAGCCGTGCCGCAAGGTCGACTTCGTGATCGACAGCCTGCGCCGTACGAGCGGAGCTGGTGGCAGCTGCAAACACCGGAGGCAGCTTCTTGATCGTGTTCGGCGTGCAACGCTGCACCGCAGCGGCAATCGTCCGTGGATCAGTCTTGAGGTTAGCGTTGACGAAACAGAGCTGCCGCGCGAGCCCGGTGCGCGCGCCGTCGACAATTGATTGCGCATCAGTCTTGCGGTAGAAATCCGAGCGCAACTTGTCATAGCTGAACTGGATCTCGCTGGCATCCAGCGGCGAGATTTGTTGCGGAGCGGCCCCTGTCAGGAAGGCGGCGGCGCAGATCAGAGCGATGTAGCGGTTCACTGTGAAAGAATTCCTTATGGCGATTGACGGTGCAAAAGTGTTTTGGCGGCCTGCAGCTGCTTGTCGCCGGGCGTATCCACCAGGTTAACGTCGAGCTTCTGAGAGACCGTCACGTCAGGGCTTATTCCCTTATGTTGGATGTCACGTCCGGACGGAGTGACGTAGCGCTCGGTTGTAATCTTGAGCGCGCCGCCATTGGGCATCGTGTAGATCCCCTGCACGACGCCTTTGCCGAAGGTCCGCTCACCCACAAGAGTTGCCACATGGTAATCATGTAACGCGCCAGCGGTGATTTCCGATGCACTGGCAGTGTATGCGTTAACGAGTACTACCAGCGGGCGGAGCCCCGCAACATACGCGCCGGTCGCAAGTTTTGTATCGCTGACACCGTCACGGTCGATCTCGGTCACGATGGTTCCCTGCGGCACGAAGTAACTGGAGATATTGACTGCAGCATCGAGCAGACCACCGCCGTTGAAGCGCAGGTCCAGGATGTAGCCCTTGGCGTGTTGTGCCTTGCCTTGGAGCAGCGCTTTGTGAATCTCCGCTGCCGAAGTCTGGCCGAAATCGCTCAAGCGGATGTAATCGTAGCCGTCTTCCATCTTTTGACGTACGGTCGGTACGTGAATGATCTCACGCGTGACGCGATAGGTGTGTGACACGGTACCTTTATACGGGTGAGTCTTGAGCGTCACCTGAGTGCCTTCAGGTCCGCGAATCATCCGCTCGGCGCGGTCCAGGGTGAAGCCGCGCACCGACTGGCCGTCGATCGATTCCACGACCTCGACGTCGTGCATGCCCGCCCGCGACGCCGGCAAATCCGGAATCGGTTGCAGAATGATCTGGTTGTCCTTAGAGACTATGAAGACGCCGATTCCACCGAAATCACCGCCGTTGAGCTCTTCGTTTAACGCGCCGATCTCGCGCGGCGTCAAATATTCGGTATAGGGATCGCCCAGGGATCTCGCCATGCCTTTTAGGGCGGCTTGCGTGAGATCGTTAGGCGCAACGCCAAGCGGCGCATAGTGCGAACGCGCATATGCAAGCTCGGTGCCGAGCGCATTAAGTGCTTGCGTTTCGGTAGAGGCGCTCAGCGCCGGAAGCGTGGGTTTGACGGCTTTCTTCTTGAGCGTATCTTTCAGGTACAAAAGCAGCCCCGTTCGTTCGCCCGATATCAGTGTTTGCGGATCGACGGGCTTGTAGTACGTGCGCTCCAGCTGATGTAGCGCAAGGCGCAAAAGTTGATCGTCCTCGCTCGCTTCACCGGGTAACGAGATGTGCAACGAAGCGAGCTGTCCCCAGTCACTGCGGTCTGCCGAGGGTCCTGACGTATTGCGGTAACCAAAGTAAAATGCGCCGGCAAAGAATGCCGCAGTAATTGCGAGGACCACGAGCAGCGCGCGAATCGGAGCCGGCATACTCCGCTTGATACCCATATCCTACGGCGCCGGTTTCGTTTAACAGGCGCTCCGCGCTGCGCTAACTTAGGTATTTTGCGGGGTCGACGGGTTTGCCGTGCATGCGGACTTCAAAATGCAGGTGCGGCCCCGTCGAGGCGCCGGTCGAGCCGACCGCGCCGATCGCCTGTCCTTTTTGAACGGTCTGCCCGTTCGAAACAAATATTTGAGAAAGGTGGCCGTACCCCGTCGACATTCCGCCGCCATGATCGATCAAAATGTAGTTGCCGTAGCCGCCGTACCAGCCGGCCGAGATGACGGTTCCCGACGCTGCCGCAGTCACGGTCGTGCCCGTGGCTGCGGCAATATCCAACCCTTGATGGAACTCCGGGCCGCCGCCGAACGGATTCTGCCGCCAACCGAAAGGCGATGTAATAGTCCC
>DASYYA010000116.1:0-2639 GCA_035934355.1 Candidatus Rubrimentiphilum sp.
AAAACCGGTTTCCGGAATGAATTGCAGCGCCGGCAGGGGTGCGGGCAGCCACGATATCTCCCAGATGTGATACCAAAGCACCAGCAGCACCGCGATTCCGCGCAGTCCGTCGAGAACGGCGAGCCGTGTTTGTGCCAGGGGTTAGTTGTCGATAGGCGGCTGGAAACAAAAAGCCACCAAGAGTCCGGCGAAGCCGGCGATGATGGGTGATCCCACGATCATGTTTGGTGGCCATCCCAGAGCGCCCGAAGAAAGTTTCTCGGTTATTTCATAGGCCGCAAAGAGCAACGCCGGAAGGGCAAAGCCGAGCGCGTAGAAGCCGGGTCCGGCACGCGCGCGCTCGCCGAGCGACGCAATCGCAAGATCTGCCAACAGACCGACGATCGTTGCCGGAACGATCGTAATAAACAGGTCGCTCTGAAAAGCGAGTGCAGTCGCAAAGAGCAGCAGTAGGAGCGTTATCGCACCGAACGGCATACGCCAGCGGCGTATAAGAAAGAGTGCAATTCCGGCGAGGATGACCGCTTGGATAATATTGGCATCCTCGCTATACGCTAATCCGATGAACGTCGTCGCGACCGCGGGCCGTCCGGTCGCGGTAAAAAGGATTTCGCCGGACGGCATCCACGCGGGGCGCGACGCATCCAGTCCGGGCAACCGCGATACGTTGTCGCCCTGTGCACTTCCCAACGTCGCGATAAGAATTTGTGCGTCACCTGCAGTGGCCGCAACATACGCGACTTGAGTGGCGTCCGAAGACCATGCCGGTTCTTGCGCCGCTTGCGGCGTGCGTACAATAACTTGCGCGGTGCGCCCGTTGAGATCGGTAAGTGCGATCTCGCCGTCGGAATTGATAAATGCGATGCCGCGCCTCGACCACGCCGGTTGGATCCCGCCGATCGTCGCATCGAGCCAGCGCGGCACACCGCCGCGACTCGACACTACGGCGATTTGCTGACGCAAACCGTTGCGGCTTTGATAGGCAATATACTTCCCGTCCGGCGACCAGGTCGGAAACTGCAAGCCCGTGGGACCGTCAATGATGGTACGGAGATCCGATCCGTTCACCGCAATCGTTTGCAACTGAAAATTGCCTGACGTGCCCGCAGGAATCGACACGAAAGCCAAGTGCTTTCCATCGGGCGCCCAAGCCACTTGCGTGTCGTGGCGTCCGCTATGCGTTATCGCATGTGCGCCCAGTCCGTCTGAATCGGCGATAAAAATGTCCGATTGCGGAGCGCGGGTGCGGCCCACGCGAAAGGCGATATGCTTTCCGTCCGGAGAAGCCGCAACTCCCCAAATATCCGATCGCGGAATCAAGAGTACGCGGGTTTCGCCGCTGCCGTCGCTGCGCACGGCATACAGCGCGCCGCCGGTGGCCGGTTCTTGCTTTCCGAGAATCTGCCACTCGTCAGCGCTTCCAATCGGTTGCGCATACTGCGTGAAAAACCCAAGCAAAATAAATGTTGCGGTTGCTCCGCAGATCGCCGGCCCCGCAATCCTCCATCCTCCCGTTGCGGACGAAAAGCGGGATGCGATCGAGATGATCGGGCCGGCAAAGACGAGCGCGCCTCCGAGTGCAAGCCAAAGATGTGACGGACTGATGAGTGCGTTGATGTCGGTTTCGATGCCGTAGTGTGTGTGCCAATAGAGATCGAAGAGGCCGCCGATGGCAAAGACGATCACCCCAGCCAACGACGTGCAGTAGCCGTAGGGCAATGCGCGACGCCATGGATAGCCACGCCGAATGTTTACTGCGGCTATTGACGCTAAAACGATGCCGTTTATCAGCATCGTCGCGTACAAGATTGCGTGCCAGGGCGTGAGGAAACTCTGATCGACAAGGCCGTGACTGTGCGCCCACCCGTCCTGGATGACGCCCGCCATGAGGACGAGCCCCAGGGCGCCCATGATCCAATCAAACGTCAAAGATGAGGGTGGGTAAGACCCGCGCTGCACGCCGCAACGTTTCACGGGCCTGAGGGGCGGCCCTGGCGGGGGCTCGCCGAGCGCGTCCTTTAATAAGGAAGGCGGCGACGCGCCCGCGACGTTTGACCGGGCCTCACGCTCTTGGTATACTCCCGTAGTTCGGTCCACCGGGCGGTGCGGCCGGCGTTTTAATGCGCCCAAATCTATTAGTAAGGAAGCTCTTTGCCCACGATTAGTCAGCTGGTCCGTAAGGGCCGCAAACGGACAGAGAAAAAGGTAAAGACCCCGGCGTTCCGCGTCATCCAGACCGGACCGAAACCGGGTCATCCGGATTTGCCTTTGCGGGCTTTCGAAGTGAGCGGCAATCCTCAGCGGCGCGGCGTGTGCACTCAAGTGAAGACCGTGACACCGAAGAAGCCGAATTCGGCGCTGCGGAAAGTCGCACGCGTACGGTTGACCAACGGTGAAGAAGTGACCGCGTATATCCCGGGCATCGGCCACAACCTGCAGGAACACTCGGTCGTGCTCGTGCGCGGCGGGCGCGTCAAAGATTTGCCGGGTGTACGCTACCACATCATTCGCGGAACGCTCGATACGTCGGGCGCCGCAAATCGCAAGCAAGGCCGCTCAAAATACGGCGCCAAGCTGACGGCCAAGAAGTAGTCTAGCCGTGCCACGAAAAGGTCCGGCGCCTAAGCGTCCGATTCTCC
>DASYYA010000118.1:0-4258 GCA_035934355.1 Candidatus Rubrimentiphilum sp.
ATCGGGTAACGCCGCCGGAGTTTCGCTTTTCCTTTAAAGTACCGGCGCCGATCACGCACGAGTCCGAAAGCTTCGCCGGAAGGGTGTCGCCCGAAGCGCGAGCATTTGCGCAAAGCATCGCGCCATTGATGGAAAGCGGCAAGTTCGCATGCGCGCTGCTGCAATTTCCGAATTCATTCCGCCCGACCGATAAATCGCGCGATTATCTGCGGCGCGTCGCCGAAGAATTAGAAGAGCTCCCCTTGGTGGCGGAGTTTCGCCATCGTGAGTGGCAAAGCGGCGATACGTTCGCGTTACTATCTGAGCTTGGAATCGGGTGGTGCAACGTTGACATGCCGCAGTTTGAAACGCTGCTGCAGCCGGGTTCTGACGCGATCGGCGATATCGGGTACGTACGCTTCCACGGTCGCAATGCCAACCAATGGTGGAGCGGTACCAACGTGACGCGATACGACTATCTCTACTCTGCCGAAGAACTCGAGCCATGGACCAATCGAGTCGCCGACGTTGGCGCACAAGCGCAGACAACGTTCGCGTTCTTCAATAATCACGCGCGCGCAAACTCGGCGCGCAACGCGCGCATTTTTACGGAATTGCTCGCCGCGAAATACGATTCGGCGATAGCTCGGCGCCCCCAAGCCCCATCCCAAGAGACCCTTTTTTAGGTCTCGGCCCGGCTGGGTAAGGGTCTTCCAGTGGTGCTTTTCGTGCGGCGAGGGGGCAGGCAGGCGCCCGATTTTCGGCTTGACTGAATGACTGCTTAGCAAGTGGGAATAAGCGCTACGCGGCAACACAGGGGGAACTGCAAGTTCGCCTTTGCACGTTAGCCTAGGTGGAGACCGAACCCACGCCCTTTTGGGGGGTGACCCGGTCGACCGGTCTCTTGAACTGATAAATGAGAGGGAGGCAATTTTGAAACGACTGAGCACCGGAGCCCTAACGGCGATGTTGATCGTCGGGCTGGGCCTTACAGCGGTAGCGGCTCCGTCGGGCAATGCGTCACAGGGCAACAATGGCCACCAAGTGATCGCACAAGCCAGCCCCATGCCGGCGCCGCCGCCAATGAATTTCGGCTCACCGCCTTCAGGGCAGATTCCGATTCTTTTTAACGATCATCACGTTTACTCTCGGCCAGATGTATTGAAGCAAGGCCGTGTATTGGCCGCGCTCGTGCGCGGCGGCACCATTTTGGTTCCGCTGCGTTCGATGTTCGAGCAAATGGGCGCGACGGTGTCGTATGACGCCGGATCAAAAACGGTTGATGTCACCAAACCCGGCGCCGACGTCAAAGTGACGGTTGGCGTTCCGCAGGTTGTCATCAACGGCGAAACGCGTCCACTCGACGTTCCCCCGATAATGTATCAGGGACAAGTTCTTGTGCCCGTTCGCGTCATTTCCGAAGGCATGGGCGCATACGTGCAATGGGTTCCTGACAAACGGCTCGTCGTCGTGCGGTATATTCCGCCGACGCCGCCGCCACCGGCTGTAACCGCAACGCCTTCGCCGGCGCCGGTTGCAACGCCAACCCCTGTTCCGATCGTCCTTCCGTACCAAGATCACTTTATCGCGGGGGACTACATCCTCAGTCCGAAGGTGTATAACGAATTCAGTCCGGGCAACACCGGCAGCGGTTCGTATGCCTTCCGCGGCGCGATGGAGTTCAATCTCTTCAACCTGCCGTGGATGATCGAGGGATCTTTGGAGAGGTGGCAATATCCGCATAACACCGTCTCCGGATTCGGTCCGTCGTGTCTCGGCAATCTGCTGGGCAGCTCGTTTGGAACGCAAGGTTGCGTCACTGTGATCGGCGGCAACGGACAGACATTCGTTCCGGCCTTCACGGCGCAGGAGTGGAATGGCGATGGGCGGCTTGGATTAAAGGTCGCCGATCCGCGAATCTACATCGCCGTTGGCTACATGTCGCATACAACCAACTACGGCTATCCGGCGCTCAACGGTATCGGATTCGGACTCGAAAAACTTCCGGACCTGAACCAAGCGTTCTCGCTCTATGGTAGCGTGTACTACTACCCGAGCATCAGCGGGACATATACGGTTCAAAGTGGCCCGCAAGCCGGGACCGCCTTCAATCTGTCCTACCGTGTACTGCGGTATCAGGTGGGCGCGACGGTTGGCTTCGGCCAGAGCTTCCCGCTCTTCTTGGACCTCGGTTTCATCGGAGACCGCGGCACCAACAAGACCAACGCACCGTCTGACTACACGCACAACGGAGCCTACGTCGGCCTAGGTATCCACTTCTAAAATCCGAGTCAAAGAACGACCCGCGGCCCTGGTCCTTGACCAGGGCCGCCTTTTTTGGATAGAATCGTGGCTTGGCGCGACCCCTGGTCGGGCCCCTTAATTGATGGCGGCAAAAAAACAGACCAAAGCGCGCAAAAAGCGCGAATTCAAAAACGTTCAAACGGGCGTGGCCCACATCCACGCTTCCTTTAATAATACGATTGTCACCATGTCCGACAACCTCGGAAACGTGCTTGCGTGGGCGTCGGCCGGCAACTTGGGCTTTAAAGGCTCCAAGAAATCCACGCCGTTTGCCGCGCAGATGGCTGCGGAAGCGGTCGCGCGCAAAGCGATGGAGCACGGCATGAAATCTACCGAGGTTCTGGTGCGCGGACCGGGTGCCGGCCGTGAAGCCGCCATTCGATCGTTGCAGGCCGCCGGTCTGGAAATTACGTTGATTAAAGATGTAACGCCGATTCCGCATAACGGTTGTCGTCCGCCGAAGCGGAGACGCGTGTGATTAAGGATATGTTTGCCAAATGCAGGTGCGAAGCGGGGGACCCCGCTGGCTTCGCTAGTGGGGGGCGGCGGAGCGCGCAGCGCGGAGCGCCTGTTAGACTCGTAACGCCGATTCCGCATAACGGTTGTCGTCCGCCGAAGCGCCACAGAGTTTAGTGTCAAGATATATCGGTCCCGTTTGCCGGCTCTGCCGGCGCGAAACGGCCGCCAGCAAAACTGGCGAGAAGATTAAGCTCTTTCTCAAAGGCGATCGCTGCCTTTCTAAAAAGTGCGCGGTCGAACGTCGCGGCACCGCACCCGGACAGAAGACGCAAGGCAAAGCGTCGCGTCAAAAGGTTTCCGAGTTCGGACGCCAGCTGCGCGAGAAACAAAAGATGCGCCGGTATTACGGCGTGCACGAAACGCAGTTTGAAAATTATTTTCGCGAAGCGGCGCGCATTCCGGGACAAACGGGCAAGACGTTCTTGCAACTTCTTGAGCGCCGGCTCGACAATGTCGTCTATCGTCTAAACTTGGCAACCAGCCGGGCGCAGGCGCGGCAACTGGTGACCCACCGCCATTTCCGTGTGAATGGACGGATTGTGAACGTGCCGTCGTATGTCGTGAAGGTCGGCGATCTGATAACCGTTGCCGAGCGCAGCAAGAAATCTACTATCTTCGAATCCAATTTTGAAGTCGCGAAAAACCGGCGCGCGCCTGAGTGGCTAGAATGGAGCGAGCAAGAGCTCTCCGCCAAGATCGTGCAACTGCCGGGTCGCGAGCAGATCGATACTCCCGTCGACGAGCAGTTGATCGTCGAGTACTACTCCAGATAACTCTCCGCTTCTAGGCGTAGGATCGTTCGCGCAAGTGCGCGGGCGGATAACGTAAGGAGCAACAAAGGAAACAGAAACCATAACCATGACCGTTTTAGATACCCCTGCGGGCGCAAACATCGACGTCCGCGAGCGCCGCGATAACTACGCGAAGTTCATCATCGAGCCGCTCGAACGCGGTTTCGGCATCACTCTGGGAAACGCGCTACGGCGCATTCTGCTGAGCTCGATTCCGGGCGCGGCAGTGACCTACATGAAGATCGATGGCGTGCTGCACGAGTTTTCGACGATCCCTGGGATTGTTGAAGATACCATTGCCCTGATGCTCAACCTGAAAGGCTTGCCGGTCAAAATGAACAGCGACGAGCCCAAAGTGCTGGCGCTCACTGCGACCGGCGCCAAGGATGTCACCGCTGCAGACATTACGCCGGATGCCGACGTCGAGATCCTTGACCCGAATTACCACCTGGCGACCCTGTCCTCGAAGTCTGCGAAACTCTCAATGGAGATTGGCGTGGAAAAAGGGCGCGGGTATGTTACCGCCGATCGCCAGCGCAACGTCGAGCACATGATTGGATTGATTCCGCTGGATTCGATCTTTTCGCCGATTCGCAAGGTGAACTTCAGCGTGGACGACACCCGCGTCGGACAGAACGTCGATTTCGACCGGCTCACGCTCGAGA
>DASYYA010000133.1:0-1877 GCA_035934355.1 Candidatus Rubrimentiphilum sp.
CTTGCCCGAAGAGACGATTGTCTATCCGGGCCACGGTGCGACCACGACGATTGGCGAAGAGCGCGCATCGAATCCTTTCCTACGCTGAGCGACTGCGAGCGCTCTGGAAATCCAATGCTCGTCGGCGCTTGGAATTGCCATTCGTTGACTGCGTTTCGCAAGGCTGCAGCGAAGCTGTGCTCCAAAAACAGAACGGCCCGCGCTAATGAAAGCGCGGGCCGCCCGGTGGACTGTCTGGATTGACCAAAGAGGTGGTCACTCTACGTGGCCTCTCTCACGGCCATTCAATATGGCCGTTGGGCAACTCCGGGCATTGCGATCAAAGCGGCCGGCGCGACCTAACGCTGACGGATTCGATCTTGGTCACCGGTTAGTGTGCGGGCTGTAGTTCCGAGCCGCTTGTAGCACTGAAGTTACGCGGCTTCGAAACCCCGCTTAGAGCAACCAGCTCTAAGTCTCAGCCACCTCACCTGGTCTTTGACACGTACTACCATCTATGCCGCATAAATCAGAATTCGCCATCAGACCACCTCCTTTCCGGTGTAAGGCCACATTAGTACGCTGCGGCAGGCGCGTCAACTGAGGAACGCGTTTCGACGAACATCCATTAGATCCAAGCCACCGGTTATTAACCGAATCGCGAGGAGGCCAATTGGGTTCACTTGCCGCATGCTTCGGTGTATAAGTGTGCGGATTCATCACACATTCCGGAGTCGGACAACGCTTGCTGTAGCACCTGTCAACCGTATGGAACGCCATTTCGAACGCGATCTTGATGAATTGAAGCAGCGTCTGCTGTGGATGGGCAGCCTTGTCGAGCGCGCCGTGCACCAGGCTGTGCGCGCGGTGCTCGATGCCGACGAGAACCTTGCTGAAACGGTCCTCTCCGAAGAAGACGGCATCAATGAGATGCAGATCGAGATCGACGATCGCGTGCAACGGATGTTCGCCTTGCGTGCGCCGATGGCGGTCGATTTGCGATTCGTGTTGGCTGTTTCCCGCATCAATGGCGATCTCGAGCGCGTAGGCGATCAGGCCGTGAACATCGCGCAATCCGCGCTGAGGATGCTGCGCCATCCCCAAGTCACACCATACGTGGACCTTCCGCGTATGAGCGAGCTGGCGGAAGGAATGTTGCGCGATAGCCTCAATGCAGTCGTGCGAGGAGATACGGATCTCGCTCGTAATGTGCTTGAACGAGACGATCAGATGGATCGCTTGCGCGATCAAATCTTCCGGGAGTTGCTTACTTATATGATGGAAAACTCAGCGGTCGTGTTCGCGGCTTTCGAGTTGGTGATGGTGGCCAAAAACCTGGAACGCATTGGGGATCACGCCACGAACATTGCCGAGGATGTGATCTATTTTGTTGCCGGGCGCGATGTGCGTCACGCCGCTCCCGACCGCGAATAATCTGCGAAAAGCGAGCATGCAACCGAAATTCACTTCAACAAAATTGCGAAGACGAAGTGAAAAGCGGCGCCCATTATCGCGGCGCCAGGTATCGTCAGCACCCAGGCCCAGAGAATCTGCCGAGTCACGCCCCAGCGTACTGCCGTAAGTCGCCGTGAGGCGCCCACCCCCGAAATGGCGCCCGTGATTACATGCGTCGAGCTGACCGGGATGCCTGCGGCGGCTGTCCCAATCAGGGTTATCGCCGCCGATGTTTCGGCCGCGAAGCCCCCAAAGGGATTGAGTTTGGTGATCCGCTGGCCCATTGTTTTCACCACGCGCCAACCGCCAGCCATTGTTCCACCCGCCATCGCAAGCGCGCAACAGATGATGACCCAATCCGGCACCTTGTAATCCGGAATCAACCCGCCGGTCACAAGCGCGGCGGTAATGATGCCCATGCTTTTTTGCGCGTCGTTCGTACC
>DASYYA010000169.1:0-8068 GCA_035934355.1 Candidatus Rubrimentiphilum sp.
TTCGACAAGGCCCTGCCCACTGTCGACGTAATCATGTTGTTGCGCATTCAGCGCGAACGCTTTGCGAATATGCCGCTTTCCGACGAAGAGTATATTCGGCGTTACCGGCTCGATCATGAGCGCTTGGCGCGCCTTCGGGAAGATACGATCGTTATGCATCCGGGCCCATATCATCGCGGCGTGGAGCTCGACGACAGCGTCCTCGATTTCGCCGGGTGGCGGTATGCGACGCAGGTAATGCACGGTGTCAGCGTACGCATGGCATTGCTGGATTTTTTGGTAAACGGCGCGCGCACTTTGGTGGCCTGAGGAGCGACGGGCCTGCTAATTCAAGGCGGTCGCGTGATCGATCCCGCGCAACGGATCGATGCGCTGCTCGATGTGCGCGTTCGCGACGGCGTCATTGCCGAGATCGGCGAGCACCTCGGCGTTGAATCCGGCGAGCAATGCTTCGATGTAGCCGGTGCTTTTGTCGCTCCCGGATTCATCGACATGCATGTCCATTTGCGCGAACCCGGTAATCCGGAAAAAGAAACGATTGCCACCGGACTAGCGGCGGCGGTTGCCGGCGGATTTACGGCGGTCGCTGCAATGCCGAATACCAACCCGGCCATGGATACACCCGAACGAGTGCGCTGGGTGAGTGATACGGCGGAGCGATTGCGCTTGGCGCGCGTGCATCCAATCGCCACGATTACGTTGGCGCGTGAAGGTTTGCAACCGGCCGACTATCCTGCCCTGAAAGATGCCGGCGCCGTCGCGTGCAGTGATGATGGTAATACCGTTGCGAGTGCTATCGTACAAACGACCGCGGCGTTGCGCGCCCGCGAGGCCGGCCTGCGGTTCATCACGCACTGCGAACCGGAAGAAGAGATCGTGGCTCGCGATGCCGCGATCGCGACCGCGACACGGCTTCCGTGGCATATCGCGCACGTTTCGTCGCGTGCCGCGTTGCGCGTAATCGACGATGCCAAGCAGCTCGGTTTAGACTTTACCTGCGAAGCGACGCCGCATCATCTCGCGTTTTCGCATGAGGAGACACAAGAGCGCGGACTCAAGACGCGCGTCCATCCGCCGCTGCGCGATCGCAAGGATGTGATGGCCTTGCGGGCGGCGGTGTTCAATGGAACGGTTGACGCGTTTGCGAGCGATCATGCGCCGCATCTGGATGACGCTTCGCCTGGGTTTAGCGGGCTCGAGGTGGCCGTCGGCGGCTATGCGTACGCGCTGCCGAGCCTTCCGCCGGCCCGTTACGTTGCGCTGCTCTCGACAAACCCCGCACGAATTCTCGGCGTACCCGGCGGGACGCTCGCCATCGGCGCGCCGGCAGACATCACGATCCTCGCCGACCGCGAGTGGACCGTGGATCCAAAAGCCTTCTATTCTAAAGGAAGAGCGACGCCGTTTGCGGGCTTGAAACTTCCGCGTCGGGCGATCGCCACTATCGTGCGCGGCGCCCTGGTGATGGAAGAGGGGCGCGTTGCTGCGCCGGCGTTGAAGTGAACCGCGCTTCGCTCTTTCTCGCCGACGGCGCGCGCTTCGATGGAGTGGGCCTGAACCACGAGGGTTTGGCGCTGGGTGAAGCGGTGTTTTATACCGGGATGACCGGCTACGAAGAAGCGCTGACCGATCCGTCGTACGCCGGCCAAATTCTGACGTTCACCTTTCCAATGATCGGAAATTACGGGATCTCGGGAGAAGCGGCGCAATACTCGCGCGCGTGCGTTGCGGGTGCGGTGATAAAACACATTGCACGGCATCCGTCGCATCATGCGTCGCGCTCCGACCTGCCGTCGTGGCTGGACCAGCAGCGCGTGCCGACGATGATCGATGCAGACACACGATCGATTACGATCACGCTGCGAGAACACGGCACGATCTGGGCCGCCCTGGCAGTTGGCGACGAGGCGCTTGAAAGGGCTGAGGCCGCTTTGAGCGCGTTTGTGCGCAGCGCCAACACCAAGGAATTGGTGCCGAGCGTTGCGACCCGCGTCGAACATACCGAGGGCCGGGAAGCCGGGCCGCGCGTTGTCGTGATCGATTGCGGCGTCAAACGCGCGATCATTCGAGAACTCGACGCGCTTGGCGCGGCCATCACGGTGCTGCCGTATAATGCGACCCAAGAAGAGATTCTGCAACACGATCCGCAGGCGATCTTCATCTCACCCGGCCCCGGCGATCCGACGGATTTACCCGAAACCATCGAGACGCTCCGTGAGTTGGCGGGTCAGCGGCCGCTCTACGGCATCTGTTTAGGGCATCAATTGCTGGCCTTAGCGTGCGGCGCGAAAACCTTCAAGCTGCCGTACGGGCATCGCGGCGGCAATCAACCGGTCAAAAATATGCAACATGGCGAGGTCATCGTCACCGCGCACAACCATGGATACGCCGTCGATGCTGCGTCGCTTCCAAGCGCGCTGGAACAAACAATGGTCAACCTCAACGACGGCACCAACGAAGGATTCCGGCACCGGGACCTTCCGATCGAAGGCGTTCAGTTCCATCCCGAGGCTTCTCCCGGACCCTTGGATGCGCGCGGTCTCTTCGCGCAGTGGCTCGGAGCTTTGGCCCGCCGCTAACAGCTTTCAGCCGCATGCGGTGCGGCCGCTGATCGATCCCGAAGCTTCGTTTCGTCCCAAATACGTATCGCGCCCCGGTGACACCGGCGCCGGTGCTCTGCGCAGGGTTTTGCAGCAGAGCATCGCCGGTCAAAGTGAAGCGATCGAGTCATTAACTGTTGCAATGGTTGCCGGCGGTAACGTGCTTCTGGTTGGACCGCCCGGATTGGGCAAGACCGCAATGTGCCGCGCGTTGGCGCATACCATCGGTGGATCGTTTCAACGCGTGCAATGCAACGTCGATATCCTTCCCGCAGATATCATCGGTTGCGAAATCTTCGACCAGCGCGATGCGAGTTTCCAAACACGGCTTGGCCCAATCTTCGCCAACATCGTTCTGGTTGACGAGATCAATCGCGCGCCCGCCCGGACGCAAGCTGCGTTGTTCGAAGCAATGGACGAGCGGCAAGTCACCGTCGCACGCCAGACTCATCATTTGCCGGAACCATTCATATTGCTGGCAACTATGAACGAGCTCGACACCGATGGCGTCTATCCGTTGTCAACAGCGCAGCTCGACCGGTTTCTGTTCAAAATATCGCTCGCATACCCGAATCGTAGCCAAGAAATCGAGATACTCGAACGATTCAGCGGCGGCCCACCCAGCGTATCTCCAATTTCGCTCGACCGCGTTACGCACTGGCGTTCCGTATGCCAAGCGGTCTACTGCGCGCCGGCGATAACCGGTTATGCGGTAGACCTTGTTCGCGCGACACGCGTATCCGATGTGGGACGTGTCGCAGGCCCTCGGGGAGCACTGGCATTACTACGCGCGGCGCGAGCCACGGCGCTTTTGGCTGGCCGGCCCTTTGTGCTTCCCGACGATGTGCGGCGCAATGCGATCGCGGTGCTGCATCACCGCACCGAGCTGACGGAAGACCATTTGAGCGAGCTCGTTCAAAATGTTCCGCCGCCGTGAATCCGATTCGGCAGGAGCTGTTGCGCCGGCGCGGACTGCATCGCGCCGGTGCATTTGAATCGTCCCGGCTCTACGTGCCGGGTGACGATGCGTCGCGAATCGACTGGCGCCTAACCGCGCGAACAAGGGAGATTCACGTGCGCCAACGAGCGCGCGATGTGCCGCTTTGGTTTAGCGAGCTGGTCGATCGCTCCGCATCGATGCTCGCCGGTAGAGGTCGAAGCTTGTCACAAGCCGCTGCCGAGGCGGTACGAGTTTGGCATGATGCGATGTCTTCCGATGACCGTTTCATCGAGCTCGCGCCCGCTGCATCATTTCAAGCGAGCCTCGACAATGCGGCTCGTCTGCCGTTTGGGACATGCTTACTCGTTATCGGCGATTTTCTCGACGTCGATACTGTCGCCGCTGCGTTTATGCGGCTATGCCGCCGGCTCGACTGCACCGTGCTGGTGGCTCGCGATCCGTGGCGCGACGCGTTGCCGCTCGCCGGCTTTGTGTACGTGGCTGACTTAGAAACACGAAAAACACAGCGATACTTTATCGGAAAACGCGAGCGATCGCGATATCATCAGCACGCAGCCCTTCGCGAGGCGCAGGTGCTCTCGGAGGTGCGCGCTGCCAGCTGCCGCGCGGGGTTGCTGAACGAAGGCGATGGCGCGCGTTCGTTGCGTCAGGTTTTCGGCCTCGCGTGAGCTTCACGCATCCACTCATTGCGATAGTCGCGTTGGTTGCTCTGCCGCTCTATTCTATTCTGCATAGACTGCGACAGCGGTTGGGGCGCGACGCCGCTTACGCGTACTCGAGTCTCCCATATTTGAGCGCCGCACTTGCACCTTCACAACTGCCGCTGGCAATTCGCGACTGCATAAATGTAGCGGGAATCGCATTGCTGATTGCCGCGGGCGGAGGGTTGCATACGGTTATTGCTGCCCCGCTCGATGCGGCGACGGTCATTTTTTGCATCGACACGTCCGGATCCATGAAAACGGCGGATATGCAGGGGACCCGAGCTGCAGCCGCTACCAAAGCGCTGGAACGATTTATGGCTGCTATCCCCGCGAAGATTCGCGTCGGGCTCATTTCGTTTTCAGGAAGTGCGCAGATTATCTCGATGCCGGCAACCGATGCGCGGCGTTTGAGGCGAAAGATTGATTCCATTCCGGCTCCGAACGGCCAAACCGCGATCGGCGACGCTTTGCGGCTGGCCGAGCGGATCATGCCGAAGACTGGACGCCGGACAATCGTGCTGATTACCGACGGCGGTAACAACCGTGGCGGCGCTCCGGCGGAAGAGGTGGAGCGTTTACGCAGGTCCGGGATCGCGCTCGACACGATTGGCGACGGCCGAAGCGGTTATAACGAGCGCGACTTGCGAACGTTTGCGCAGACGGCAAACGGGCGTTATGCCGCAATCGCCGACGGAAGCGCCTTTGCGACCACGCTCCAGACGATGGCGTTGAGCGCAACGCGCGATTTTCATCGTGTGGATCTGTCGGCGCTGGCAACGACCATGGGTTGCATTTTCCTCGGCCTCGCATGGCTGCTAGGCATAACGGCGGGGCGCTTTCCGTTTTTAGGCGAACCCGAAACGCGTGAGCAGCTGGGACATCCGGACAACACGCCATCTCTACGATGTGCCGGACGATATGGAGATTGGCGACGATCCCATCGGGGGGCTGCGCACGTGGATTGAATCTGCGCACGCAGCCGGCGCGCGCGAAGCCAATGCGATGTCGCTCGCAAGCGTGGGGGAAGATTGCCGCCCCGCGCTGCGGATGGTTCTGTTGCGCGATCTCGATGAGCGGGGGCTCATTTTTTTTACCAGCTATTTTAGCCGCAAAGGCCGCGACCTCGCGCGTAACCCATCGGCGGCGGCGTTATTTTTTTGGCCCGAAACGCACCGTCAAGTTTCCATTGAAGGAACTATTGAACAACTTTCGGGCGACGAATCGGATGCATACTTTGCAACGCGTCCGCGCGGCCATCAGTTGAGTGCGTGGGCGTCAGAACAGAGCGAAGCGGTCGAGAGCCGTGAGGTCTTAGAGCAACGGCTCGAAGATTTCACCAAACGCTTTGAGGGTGACACGGTGCCGCGACCACATTCGTGGGGCGGTTTATTATTGCGACCGGAGCGGTTTGAATTCTGGCAAGGGCGCTCCAATCGGTTGCACGATCGGATCGAGATGCGCCTGAGTGCGGCGGGCTGGACCCGCCGGCGTTTGCAGCCCTAATGGACGGAAAACGTAACATCATGGTCATCGGCTCCGGACCGATCGTCATCGGTCAAGCGGCCGAGTTCGATTATGCAGGCGTGCAAGCGTGTCGCGCGTTACACGAGGAAGGCCACCGGGTCGTTCTTGTAAATTCGAATCCCGCAACAATCATGACCGACACGGAAGTTGCCGATGCGGTCTATTTGGAGCCGTTGACCGTTGACTCGGTCGAAACGATCGTGAAACGCGAACGCCCGGATGCGCTCTTACCCACACTCGGCGGTCAAACCGGTTTGAATTTGGCGGTCGAACTTAGCGAAGCGGGGGTCTTGAAGCGTCATTCCGTCGAGCTTTTGGGAACGCCGATCGAAACGATCCGCTTGGCCGAAGACCGCGAACTCTTCAAAAGCAAGATGATCGAGATTGGCGAGCCGGTTCCGCCGAGCGCGGTCGTCAAAACGATCGAACAGGGCGTCGCGTTTGCCCAAGAGTTCGGATATCCGCTAGTGGTTCGCCCGGCATACACACTCGGCGGAACCGGGGGCGGTGTCGTGTTCGATCAAGCCCAGCTCGAGGAGACGTTGCGCAACGGTCTGGACGCGAGCCTCATCCACCAAGCGCTGGTCGAAACCTCACTGCTCGGATGGAAGGAGATCGAATACGAGATTCTGCGCGATTCGGCAGATAATTGCATTATCGTTTGCAACATGGAGAACATCGATCCCGTCGGCGTCCATACCGGCGACTCAATCGTCGTTGCGCCGTCCCAAACACTCTCGGATAAAGAGTACCAGTTTTTACGTAGCGCCAGTTTGAACGTCATCCGTGCGCTCAAGGTCCAAGGCGGATGCAATATTCAGTTTGCGCTCCATCCCGAATCATCCGAATATCGCATTATCGAAGTGAATCCGCGCGTTTCACGCAGTTCAGCTCTCGCCAGTAAAGCGACCGGCTACCCAATCGCAAAGATCGCAACCCGCATCGCGCTCGGTCAAACGCTCGATGAAATTCCCAACCCCGTTACGGGTGTAACGAAAGCTGCATATGAGCCGACGTTGGATTACGTCGTCGTGAAGATCCCACGCTGGCCCTTTGATAAATTCCCGCTGGCCGACACCGCACTCGGAACCCAAATGAAGTCAACCGGTGAAGCGATGGGCATCGGCCGGACGTTCGGCGACGCATTGAGTAAAGCGCTTCGCGGGTTGGATCTGGGGCGAAAAAGTTTGACCGGAAATGCGCTCGCCGAATGGAGTGAAGCTGAGCTCGAAGCCGTGATCTCCAAGCCGAACCACGAGCGGCTCTTCGCTGTTGCCGAGGTTTTGCAACGCGGACGTCGCGACGACAACGCTGAAACAGCACTAGAGCGCGTGCACGCCCTTTCGGGAATCGATCGTTTCTTTCTCTACGAAATTCTGGATCTCGTCGAAAGCGAAGAAGGCGCGGCCGCACGCGGCAACGGTGCCGCGCCGGCATTTCGTATGGTTGACACCGCTGCTGCCGAGTTTCCCGCGAAGTCGCCGTACTATTATTTGGCGCGCGGCGAGCGCGATGAGATGCGGGTTCCCAAGCGCGACGCCGTGGTGGTAGTCGGGAGCGGTCCGATTCGCATTGGACAAGGGATCGAGTTTGATTACTCATGCGTGCACGCCGCCTGGGCGTTGCATGCTGCCGGACGCGCATCGGTCGTGATCAACAATAATCCGGAGACGGTTTCGACCGACTTTGACATCTCGGATGTTTTGATCTTCGAACCACCTGGTGCGGACGAAGTGGAAGCTGCCTATCGAGCGACCAAAGCTCGCGGGGTCATGCTTTCGTTTGGTGGGCAGACCGCAATCAATCTTGCGCGCGAACTCACGCGGCGAGGCGTGCGACTCATGGGCAGCGATCGGAAGAGTTTGGATATGGCCGAGGATCGCGCGAAATTCGATGCGGCGTTGGCGCGAATCGGCGTCGCGCGTCCGGAAGGAAAAGCCGCCCGATCGTTTCGGCAAGCGCGCGCAATTGCTCGCGAATTGGGTTTTCCGGTTCTGGTGCGTCCGTCATATGTGTTGGGCGGACGCGGCATGGAGGTCGTTTATAATGAAGCCCAGCTGGCCTCTTACGCGGAGTCGGCGCCGCCCATTGTACCGTCGGCGCCGCTGCTCGTCGACAAATACCTTCGCGGCTTAGAGGTCGAGGTCGACGCAGTCTTCGATGGCAAGAGCATCTTGATCCCCGGAATCTTCGAACACGTCGAACGCGCCGGAATTCACTCTGGCGATTCGATTAGCGTGTACCCGCCGATATCGATCGACGCCGCAATGGAGTCGCGT
>DASYYA010000186.1:0-6962 GCA_035934355.1 Candidatus Rubrimentiphilum sp.
CGCCTTTACCCGCACCGGTGGTGCCGGCGTGGATCAAAAAGATCGCTCCGGTGGGGAAGGCCACGAGTTCGTCCCAGATTCTCATTGTCTTTGCTCAGCCGGTATTGCCCGTCGGCGAGCTCGGAACACCGCAAGAGAACCAGACCCTGGCTCATTTCAGCGTCTATCCCGCAATCCCGGGGCGATTCATCGTCCTGACTCCGAGGATGATCGGCTTCGAATCCGAGAGTGCGTTACCCAAAGCCATGCGCGTTGCGGTAACGTTGCGCCGCGGACTGCGAGATTTGCGCGGAGAAACCCTCGCGCGAGACTTGGCGTGGACGTTTGAAACCGATCCAATATCTTTAAGCAATGCCGATGCCGCGCCATACGCAACTCCCACCCCCGCCACGGTTTCACTTCGGCCGGCGATACACGTCGCATCCAACGCGCAACTTGCGCTCGGGTCACTGGTCGATCACGCGTCATTTCGATCCATTAGCAGGACGACACCGGCAGCGGTAACTGAAAGATTTGACTCCGATAGTAACGCCTGGGTGTACACCGTCACGCCCAATGCCAATCTTCGTAAGGCGACGGATTACACGCTCACGGTCGCGGCCGGCGTGCTGCCGGCGCACGGTAATCTGCCGGCGTTGCAAACATTTGCAGTTGGTCTGCACACGTACTCCCCGTTACGCTTGGTGAGCGCGAAGCCAACGGCCGATCCGCTCACGTCAACGGGCTACCCACGTTTTACTCGCGGCGATCCGGCCTTAGTTTTCAACAACGCGCTGGATCAAAAAACATTCGCAGGCTACGTGAAGGTAGCGCCGCCCCCCGCGCCGGTCGGGCAGCTCTACTCGCTCTCGGATGATGGGACGACGGTCGCGATCAATCCCTATGCGCTGGCGGCGCGCACGACGTACACGATTACCACCGATCCTAAATTGCAAGATATCTACGGTCAGCAACTCGGGACGCGCGTGACCGCGTCCTTTTCCTCCGGCGATCTCGCGCCGTATTTCTGGGCGCCGTCCGGCTTCAATATGTTCCTGGCCACCCAGAATCTGCAGCTCCAGTATAGCGCCGTCAATCTGCCGGGCAATCGGTATTCGGCTGCATATCGTGCGCTGCACCCCAGCGATTTAGTGTACGGGGACGAGACCGACGTCATGCGGCTGCTTCCAGATCCGGCGTCGTGGTCCGCGACGACATTTGAAGCACGACCGAACGCATTAGCGTACGTAAATGTTCCTTTGCGCGCGCGTATCGGAGCGCCGGCGGGCCTGCTGGCCTACGGCGTGACCAGCGCGGCGGTGGAAGGACGGCGCTTTTCCGGTACCGTGGCGTTGACGAACCTCGGCATCCTGGCTCAGTGGTTTCCCCAAAGCGGTTCCATCATGGTGCAACACTTGAGCAATGGCAGTCCTGCAGCCGGTGCTACTATTAGCGTTTACATCAGCCATCTGTACGATCAAGCGCCACGGGTTGCGACCCCGCGGCCGTGCGCGACCGGAAAAACTGATGAACGCGGTTTTTTAAATCTCAGCGGAGCTGCTATCGAAGCCTGCTACGCCGGAAATCGCCCCGCAGATGAAGGGCCGCAGCTGCTGACGATTGCCCAGTCCGGAGGGGATTGGACCTTCGTGCGCACGTTCGAGTGGAGCGGCGCGTACGATTATACGCTCGGCACAATGGACACGACGTGGTCCAACGGACAACCCATATCGCGCGGGACAATCTTCTCGGATCGAGCAATGTACCAACCAGGTGAACGCGCGTGGCTGACTGCCGTTTGCTACGTTTTGCAGAATGGATCGCTACGCGGCGACCGCAACGCAACATATTCTGTTCAAGTCACGGATCCGAACGGCAACAAACGGAGACTTGCCGCGCAAACCACCAACAAGTATGCGACGTTTTCTTTTCCGATCGATCTCTCCAAATCGCAAGTGTTAGGATACTATACTGTGGTCGCGACCAGCCCGGCAGGCGCGGAGATCACTGGAAGCTTTCGCGTTGCGCAATTTCGTCCACCCAACTTTAGCGTCGATCTCAAACTCGACCACGATTTTGCCGCGGCAGGCGAAAGCGTCGCCGCTAACGGGAACGCCCAATATCTCTTTGGCGCGCCAATGAGCGGCGCGAACGCCACGCTGCACGTGACCCGCGAATCGACAACCTTCACGCCCAAGGGCTGGGACGATTTTAGTTTCGGTCGCCAATGGTTCTGGCCCGAGCAGCAGCCCGACGTGTCGGGAGAAGTCGAGCAGCGCTCGGTAACGCTCGATGCGTCGGGGAAGAGCTCTGCCAACGTAACCGTCGCGGCGGACTTTCCGTACGCAATGACGTACCGGGTCGACCTCGAGGTCACCGATGCCTCACACCTCTCGTCGAGCGCGACGCAGAGTTTCACAGCGGTTCCGGGAAGCGCCCTCATCGGTCTGCGCAGCGACTATGTCGGTACGGTCAATAAACCCATCGCTGTCGGCGTCATTGTGACCGATCCCACCGGGAAATCGCAAAGCGGAACAAACGTCCACGTCGAGCTGGAGAAGATGCAGTATAGCGGCGTGACGCAGCTCGTCGAGGGCGGCGAAGCTGCACGCAATCAAGTCGCATACCAAGCCGTCGCGGGCGCGGACCTGACCAGCGAGTCAGAGGCAAAAACGGTGACGCTGATTCCGAAGGATCCGGGAAGCTATCGCATCCGCGCGACCTTCAGCGGTGGCGATGAACGCACCGCGACCGACACGCAAGTCTGGGTCTCCGGTCCCGGCCAAGCGGTGTGGGGTGACCAAAACCCCTCGCAACTGCAGCTGAAGCTCGACAAACCGCAGTACTCCTCCGGAGATACCGCGATGGTCGCGGTCGCCTCTCCGTATAATCGCGCCGATCTGTATCTCTCGGTGGTACGCGATCGTGTGCTCTTCAAAACGCTGGTGCACATCAACGGGACCGCCCCGCGTGTGCGCATCCCGATTACGCAAGCAATGTTTCCCAACGCCGCCGTTGAGGGCGTGCTCGTACGGCGCGGCGCTCCGCTCTCGAATAAAAAGGTACAGGGCGTCGACAGCCTCGTCCGGATCGGAATGGTGCCGCTCACATTAGATATCCGCCCCAATTATTTGAAGATTCGCGTTATCGCGCAACAGGCGAAGCTCGAACCGGGCGCGCGGCAACGACTGAATCTCGAGTTAACCGATCTCAAGGGAAGGCCGGCGCAAGGGCAGTTTACGGTTATCGTCGCGAACGATGCGATTCTACGTCTAAGCGGATACCGTCCACCGGATCTCGTGCAGACGGTTTTTGCGGCGCAGCCGATTTCGACGCGCTTTGCGGATAATCGCCCGAAGGTCACGCTGACGCAGCCCAGTGACATCGCGCAGAAGGGCTGGGGGTATGGCGGTGGTTTTCTGGCCGGCGCAGCCGGAACGCGGGTGCGAACGAACTTCCTGCCGCTGGCATACTTCAACGGCTCGGTGCAAACCGACACAAGTGGTCGCGCGTCCGTGACGTTTACCGTTCCGGATAACCTGACAACGTGGCGTGTTATGGCAGTCGCGATAACGGGTGAGGTCGAGCCACGTTTCGGCAACGGTGAAGGAACGTTTATTACGACAAAACCGCTCGTGACCGATCCGTTGTTGCCGCAATTCGCGCGTCCGGACGATCGCTTTAGCGCGGGCTTATTACTGCTCAACGGTACCAACGGCCAACTCGATGCGCGCACTCAAGGCGAACTTACCGGAGCGCTGCAATTTGTGACGCCGCGCGGGCAAACGCTTGCGGCGCAACAAACGTTTGCGCCGGGTTTTAATCCGTGGCGTTTTTCTGTGATTGCGTTGCCGGGCATGATGGCGACCATGCAGTTTCGCACGCTCGCCGGCAGCTCGGACGCCTTTCGAGTGAATCTGCCAATCCGCGCCGCCGCAATCACCGAGTCGGTGATCGATTCAGGGTCGACCGCAACAAGCTCCTCGATTCCTTTGCAGATCGGCAGCGGCGGAACGCTGACCATTACAGTGACCGGCTCGTTGCTGTCGCAGGCTGCCGTGCCGGCGAAGCGAGCCTTAGAAGCGGAAAGCTTGACGCTGCTGCCGGTAATTGCAAATCGCTTGAGCGTTGCGTCATCGCTTCTAGCGGTGCAAAACAAAATCGGGAGCACCGGCGTTGATGCAAAAAGTGAAGCGGCGCATGATGTCACACAACTTGCGGCGCTCCAGCGGATGGACGGAGGGTTTGCATTCTGGCCGAACGGCAATTCCTCCGATGCGTTCGCCAGCGCGCAAACGCTACGCACATTAGGCTACGCGCGGGCTATCGGCGTTTCAGTTCCACAAGCGACGATCTCCAGGGCGAGCAGTTATGTCGCCGGCGTCCTCGCAGATCCGGCGCGAGCGGACAAGAGCTGCACGGACAGCAGCTGCACGCTGCCGCTCCGGCTCGCCGCGCTACGCGCGCTTGGCGCGGCCGGCGACAGGCGCACCGAGTTTTTGCAGAGTATTTTTGCACAGCGCAAGACGCTCGGAACGGCAGAAGAAGCAGAACTCGGCGTTTATCTCCAGCAAACCCCCGGCTGGGGCGCGGAAACCGATACCGTCGCGCGGGACTTGGCGCAGCGCGTCTACGTGACCGGCCGCTATGCCAACATTCAGCCTTCGAGTGCGTGGTACGGCTCGCTCGTCCAGGCGCAGGCGGCGTACCTTGAGTTTCTCGTCGCTCGCGCCGCGCGAGCCGAGGATCGCGATCGCGCCTTGCGCGCGCTGTTACAGCAGCAATGCCGCTGCGGTTGGCCGGCACTATCTGACGCAGCTGCCGCGCTGGAAGCGATCGTCGCCTATAGCTCGACCGAATCAAGGCCGCCGGATTTCACCGTGTCAGCAGCTGTCGACGGAAAGACACTCAATACCGCACACCTACAAGCATATGCTGCCAGGCAGAACTGGGTGATACGTTCACTTGCGCGCGGATCGCATACACTGATGCTGCGGAAAACCGGAAGCGGAACGCTTCATTATGTGGTGAGCTACGATTATCGTTTAGATGCGAATGCGCCTGGGAGGTTGAGCGGTTTACGCGTGATTCGTACCGTGCATCCGGCAAATCAACAATCGATCCTCGCGACGATGGACATCGGAGCTTTGCAGAATCCCTTCTCGTTCCCGGCGGGAAATGTGTATGATGTCGGGCTCGAGATCGCCGTCGATCATCCGGTGGACGGTGTCATCATTTCCGATCCCCTGCCCGCTGGTTTTGAACCGCTAGACACCTCGTTCCAAACGACGGCTGCGTATTATCAGCCGCTGGCGCAATCGTGGCAGATCGACTATCAGCAGATCTATTCGGATCACATCAGCGCGTACGCGCAACATTTAGATCCAGGGGTCTACACATTGCACTACCTGGTGCGATCGGTGACGCCGGGACAATACCTCTGGCCCGGAGCTACGGCATCCCTCTTAGATGCCCCCGAGCAATTCGGACGGACGGCATTTAGCAGCATACAAATTTAAACTTGCGGTTTTAGCTGGAGCAATCGGATCGCGCCGGCGCCGACTTCGACCTCAACCGCACATGCTGCCCCGCCATTTATTGCGCCATTAATGGTTTCACTGGAACCGTTCGCGCCTCCGTGCAAAGGGAAATCCGTGTAAATGGTCCCGCGGTCCGTGTGCAGATGGACGCGCGCCGCAGCGTGTTCGTTCACATAGAGCGTCACGTCCCCGCGGGCGACAGTGAAATGCAATGTTCCGGGCCACGTCGTGCTGGCAAAGGTTACCTCGAGGTTGCCCTCTCCAACGGATGCATTGCCGTACTGCGGAATGAGCATCGTGACGTCACCGCGATCGTCGCGCGCGTTAACCACGGCATCGACGTCCGCAACGTTGATCGATCCTTGCTGTGTGTACAAGGTCAGTATCGATCCTTGCGATCCGCGAATTAAATAACTGACCCCGCCCGCAGTGGCGTCGACGGAGATTGTCCTGCCGGTTCTCCGAATGATTGTGGCGTTGGCCGGGCCGTATCCCTCGATCGTGTATTCGGAGGGTGGCTGATCTCGGCGGGGCGCGTACGCGTTGATGTCGCCGCGTAGCGTATGGACGACGAACCGGCTTCCCGGGGGCAGCATCCCGATACGCGTGAATGCCGGTGGCGCCGCAGCGCAACCTACCGGAACGCTTAGGAGAAGAAGAAGCCCTACCCGGGTACAAGCCATGCGGAGGTAGCTTTTATGCGCTTGGCTTCATCTTTCATCGCTGCGATCGCCCTGGCCGCAGTGGCCCTCACGTCGGCATCCGGGGCAACCATGACCGGGAACGGTCCGCCGGGCGGCAAGTATCGCGACTGCCACGGCTACATGCGCCACGTCAGTTTGCAGAATATCCGCGTGCATTGCATCGACGGCGTGCCGGCCGATCTTTCGTTTTTGTCCTGGCCGAAGTTCACCGATCTGCCGAACGGAAAAACTGTTCAGACGGCGAGCCTTAAACCAGGAACACCCGTCCATGTGATCTTTACGTTCTCACTCGGAATCCGGCACGCTTACAAAATCTACGTCGCCAATCCCAAAGGCCGCGGCTTATTCGGGTTTAAGGCTTAGGTCCAAAACCCCGCGATCTGCGCTCGCAGCTTGTATTTAACAAGTGCGGGTCCGGATCGGACTCCGCGAATACGCACACGAGCGATTCCGTCTTGCACGGGAACGCTCGTTTGTTCTTCGCCGCTTTCCAGTTGCGCGGAGCCGCTTACCAAAAAATACATCGTCGCCGGGTCCGATGGCGGCAAGCCATCGCAGTGAACCGTGAGTGTACGAACGCTCCCCGTTTCACCTGGAGGAACGGGCTCGACGCGCAAGCTCACAACGTCGGCGGGAATCGCATTGCTTGTTTGCGCTCCGGATTGCAGCGAAAAGCTATGGCGTCCGAGTGGTGCGTTGTCCCCTAACTGCGCTTTGACGCTCATGTCGGAGGCAGCAA
>DASYYA010000187.1:0-3841 GCA_035934355.1 Candidatus Rubrimentiphilum sp.
CCGCGACGCGGGGCCGGGCGCTTCGCGATGCAATGGGGTGTCGCCTATGCTTTTGAGGAGTGCAAAGCGCATCGCGTGTTTATTGAGATCCGCGAAGATAACGAACCCGCGCGAAAACTCTGTGAAAGTCTCGGCTTTAAAGCCGAAGGTCTTTATCGCGACGGCTTTCGCAACGCGCGCACCGGCGAATACAAGAATCTGATTCCGTATGGAATGCTCCGTGAGGACATCCAGCCGGCAACGGAACGCGTTAACCAAGAACGATGAGAGGAATTTTTCTTGCCCTCGCGCTTGGCGCTCTCAGCGCCTCGGCCGCGTTTGCCGGCTCTTCGTTGCAGCCGCAAGGTCGTGATCGCCGCCACCGTGTCGCGTTTGATTGCTGAAAAGTATCGCTGAACGCCTCTCGCGGATACTGTCTGAACTGTGGCGAACAGCGGCCAAATGAAATACTTTGGGTTGGCCTTAACAGGCCTCGCGATGCTCGCATCTACCGGTTTTGCCAACGGTGCGTACTGCGGCACTCCCACTGATATCCTCGCCGTGCAAAATACCGCCATTGCCAAGTTCAACGCCGGTGCTTCGAAGAAGATCGATACGACGTATGTTATGGCGGCTGTGATCGTGCAAAAACGGTACGCCGAAGCCGACATCGAGTATGCCGGCCAGATGAGCTATTATCTTAAGAAAAGCAAAGCGGGGCGTTGGCTCGTCGTGGGAACCTCGCCGCCGGCGAATTGGCCCGGCTCAGTCACAAAACAATTGACGACGTTATTCAATCAACGATTGCAAGGCAGCAAAGCGTGCACCAATCCGCATTTTGTGCCTCGGGCCAGCGGCCGCTAAAGTTCAAGCGGCAGTAGCGAGGCGTTCCAGACTACGGTAATGCACCGCTTCGGCGACGTGCTCGGTAAGAATTGCATTACTGTTCGCAAGGTCGGCAATGGTGCGCGCCACGCGCGCGATGCGATCCAGTGCGCGAGCGGAAAACTGCTTGCGTGCGCTGGCGGCTGAGAGTAGATTCATTGCCACTGCGTCGAGCTCGCAATATGATCGCGTGGCGTTAGCGGGAATATCGGCGTTACATGTGAGGCCGCTGCCGGCGAAACGAACGCGCTGATGGTGGCGCGCGCAGAGGACGCGCTCACGAATCGATTTCGAATGCTCCGACGGCTCGGTGCGCGCCATCTCATCGAATGGCACGCGACTGACTTCAACTTGTAAGTCGATCCGGTCGAGTAGCGGGCCCGAAAGTTTCGAGACATATTTGGCGACCAGAGCGTCGTCGCAACGGCACTCGCTGCTGCGCGTCCCGCGGTAACCGCAGGGACACGGATTCATCGATGCAACGAGCATGAAACGCGCCGGATACGTATACGTCCCCGAAGCCCGGGCGATGGTAACGGTGCCTTCTTCGATCGGCTGGCGCATCGTTTCGATCGCGCTGCGCGCAAACTCGGGGAGCTCGTCCAAAAACAGAACGCCGTGATGCGCTAAACTGATCTCCCCGGGTTTTACAAAGCTGCCGCCGCCAACCAGCGCAGTTTGACTAATGGTGTGATGCGGAAACCGAAACGGACGCGCCCGCACGATGTCGGGCGCGGAGCCGAGCAGACCGGCAACGCTGTAAATCTTTGTTACCTCGAGCGCCTCGGCCGTTGTCATCGGCGGAAGAATCGACGGCAGCCGGCGCGCGAGCATGGTTTTTCCGCAACCGGGTGGACCAACCAATAAAAGGTTATGACCGCCGGCAGCGGCGATCTCGAGCGCGCGCTTTGCAGCGACTTGTCCTTTGACATCGGATAGGTCGCCGTACACAACGTCGTCGAGCGGCGCGAACTTCGGTGCGCTTGCACGGATCCGCCATTTGCCACCGTTGCCGGCGACGACCGCGAAGGCGCTTTGCAGCGAATCGACCGCGTAGAGATCGATACCTTCGATCAATGCGGCCTCTTCGGCGTTTGCTTGCGGAACAATGACTTGCGTGAAGCCCGCATTGCGCGCTCCCAGGACCATCGGAAGAATCCCCTGCACCGGCCGCACCGCACCGCCGAGCGCTAATTCACCCAGCGAAACAAAATTCTGCAAGGCAAGGCGATCGATCTGCTCGTCGATGGCCAAAAGCGCGAGCGCAATCGACAGATCGAATGCGGGGCCTTCTTTGCGCAAATCCGCTGGTGAAAGATTGATCAGCAGACGCCCCGGCGGATAGAGAAAGCCGGAGTTGAAGATCGCCGCCTTCACCCGCTCGCGCGATTCATTTAGCGCGCGGTCCGGCAAGCCGATGATGGCGAGATTGGGCGAACCGGGTGAACTGTCGGCTTCGACGCGCACGACATACCCGTCGATGCCGAGCATCGCAGCAGAAAAAGCAAGTGAGAGCATCTGCGCGCTATCACCCGCTCGGCGCCACTCGAAAGGCCGCTTCTGCGGGCTGCCGAAACCGCCGCCCATGGTAGCGCTCCGCACGCCGAGTATCGCGCGCATTGTCACGGCGGTGTTTGGACTTTGGATGGGCGTGGCGGCGATCACCAATGCATTGGGTCTTATCACGACCTTGCGGAATGGTCTACCGATTCCGCTGGAGATGGCCAGCAATATTATGATGATGAATAGCCTGATGAGGGTCTATTTTCAGCCACCCATCTGGCTTTTGCAGCTTCTCCTCGGCGGCGTTGTCGTCGTTGAAGCGTTCATCGCGTGGCTCTTTTTGCGAAATCGATCGACCCAAGCTTTTGCGCTCGCGCTAATGCTTTTTGGCGCCTTCATCATCATCGACGATATTTTTCTGGGTTATCAGATTGAGGCGGCGCACCGAATGGTTTTCATTTTGTTCTGCGCCGGCTATCTGGTCGTGCGGAATTCAGGAACATAGCGCGTGCACTTAACAACGCTCGATTGGGTCATCATCGTCGTCTCCGTCGGCATCATGTTCATTCCGGCGATTGTCTTGGCGCGACGGGCCGGAAGAAATACCGCGGAGTTTTTTGTCGCCGGACGGCAGGCGCCATGGTGGCTCATCGGCATATCGCTGGTGGCGACTACATTCAGTACCGACACGCCAAACCTCGTGACCAATCTGGTGCGCACGGGAGGTGTGGCGGGCAATTGGGTTTGGTGGGCGTTCTTGCTTACGGGCATGGCGACGGTGTTTTTCTTTGCGCGCTTGTGGCGGCGCAGCGGCGTGCTGACGGACCTCGAGTTCTACGAACAGCGGTACTCCGGTAAAGCGGCTGCGTTTGTGCGCGGTTTCCGCGCTGTGTTTTTGGGGCTATTTTTCAACTGCTTCGTCATCGCCAGCGTGAATTTGGCGGCAGCGAAAATCGCGAGCATTCTTTTTGGGATTCCCGAGATTTGGACGCTGCTGATCGGCGCTTCGTTTCCCGTGATTTTTGCGTCGATCTCGGGCTTATGGGGCGTCATGGTCACCGACATGCTACAGTTTTGCATTACGATGACCAGCGCGTTTGCCGCCGCCGTTTTTGCGCTTCGCGGCGCCAGGGTCGGCGGACTGTCTGGGCTTTGGCACCATATCGCCGCCGCGCATCCGCATGCGCTCAGCATTCTTCCGGACTTTTCGGATTGGAAGACGGCGGCAACGATCTTCGTGCTTCCGCTCACCGTTGCATGGTGGTCCTCGTGGTATCCGGGTGCGGAACCGGGCGGCGGAAGTTATGTCGCGCAGCGTATGTTATCGGCGCGCACCGAGCGGGATTCGGTTTTTGGAACGCTCCTATTTCTGGTGATGCATTACGCGCTGCGACCGTGGCCGTGGATCATCGTGGCGCTCTCGTCGATGGTCGTTTATCCGACGCTCGGCGATATTCAACATCGGTTTCCGAAC
>DASYYA010000227.1:0-20510 GCA_035934355.1 Candidatus Rubrimentiphilum sp.
CATTACGAAGTGAACAGCGATAAAGGGTTGCAGATCAAAGACCTGCGCGTCAGCGTGGCGGGCAATCAGATACTCAAAGGAATCAACCTGGCGGTTGAGCCGGGCCGCGTCCATGCGCTCATGGGGCCGAATGGCAGCGGCAAGTCAACGCTCGCCTTCTCGCTGACCGGCCATCCGGGCTATAAAGTTGAAAGCGGCACCGTTACGCTCGATGGCGCCGACGTGCTGGCGATGTCGCCCGACAAACGCGCCAAGAGCGGACTGTTTCTGTCCTTTCAATATCCGGCTGCGATCCCGGGCGTGAAGGTGGCGAACTTTTTGTTTGCCGCGCGCCAGGCGCTGCATCCGGGGGACTTGCCGCCGGCGAAATTCCGCGCGCTCCTGATGGAAAAAATGGATCTGCTCGAAATGGATCCGAGTTTTATGGGGCGCTATCTCAACGACGGTTTTTCCGGCGGCGAAAAAAAGCGGCTGGAAATGTTGCAGTTGGCGATGCTCAAACCCAAGTATGCCATTCTCGACGAAACCGATTCCGGACTCGACGTGGACGCGCTCCGTGCGGTTGGCGAAGCGGTCAATGCGATGCGCACCAGTCCCGATGAAAAAGATATTGGTTTTCTGATCATCACACACTACCCGCGTATTCTGCAGTACGTCAAACCCGATGTCGTGCATATCATGATCGACGGCCGCTTGGTAAAAGAAGGCGATGCCGAGCTCGCCCAGCGCATCGAACGCGAAGGCTACGATACGATTCGCGAGGAGACCGCGCAGCTTGCCTAGCACGCTCCTGGCGCCGAGCATTCCGCAAAATCTTGAGAGCGCCATCGAAAATCTCGATCCGGCGATTCTCGATCCGGCGCGCCGGCGCGAACTGTTGAGCCATGCTTTCGAGCTGCGTTCCGGCCGCGAACGTCCCGGACCATTTTGGAAGATCGATTTGGATTCGTTGGATTTTTCGTCGTACGCCGTTGCAAAGCCGTCGCGCGCACGCATTGCGGCGCCCGCAGCTTCGCGCATCATCGCGTGCGATCTCTCCGAGGCCATCGAGAAACATCGCGACCTGGTCACCCAGGCGCTGGGCACCGCCGTAGGCTCGCTGCATTATAAATTTGCCGCACTCGCCGGAGCGCTTTGCAACATCGGCGCCTTCATCTATATTCCGGCGGATTGCGCTGTCGACGACCCGATCGAAGTAGCTTACACCGCTGATGCCGCCGCGCTGTTCCCCTACACGTTGGTGCTGGCCGAACATGGATCGCGCTGCACGATCGTCGAGCGCGCGGAAGGCGGCTCCGGGACGATGGTCTGCGGCATCACCGAGATCATTTCGCGAGAAAATTCGATCGTGAGCTATGCCGCCGAGCAAGATCTCGCGCCGGATGCGCGTGCAATTTTTACGCGAGTGGCGGCGCCCGGCGAGAGCGCAAGCATCGCGTGGTCGTTCGCCGAAATGGGGGCGGTCTTAGCGGTGAGCTCGGTGGACGTGATCGTGGACCAGCCCGGCGCGCAAGTGCAGCTCAACGGCTTCTTCTTCCCGCGCGGCGATCAGCATGTCGATCTCGTTTCAACGATCCGCCATAACGTTGGCGAATCCAGTTCCGAAACGATTATTAAATCTGCGGCTCACGAACGCGGCCAGGCACGCTATCTGGGAAATATTCGCATTGCGCCGCACGCTCAAGGAACCCAAGCCTCACTGCGCGATGACGCGTTGCTGCTTTCGCGCAAAGCGCATATCGATTCGATTCCCGCACTCGAAATCGGCGCCAACGACGTAAAGGCCTATCATGGCGCGACCATCGGCGCACTGGACGAAGATGTTATCTTTTACATGGAAAGCCGCGGCATCAATCGCGATGCGGCGGAGAAAATGATCACGCTCGGGTTCTTCGATCCGGTGATCGAACGTTTCCCGACCGCCGCGCTGCGCGACCGTTTACGCGCGGGCGTCGAAGCCAAGATCGCATGAACCCGCTCCGTTCGGCAGCGACCACCGTCGCCGATGCGAAAGTGCGCCGCATTATCGCCGACTTTCCCATTTTGCGGCGTCCGACATCCCGCGGGAAACGGCTGGTTTATCTCGATTCCGCGGCAACCTCGCAAAAGCCGCAGTGCGTGATCGACGCGCTGGTCGAATATTACTCCGAATACAACGCCAACATCCACCGCGGCGTGTACGAGATCGCGGAGCGGGCGACCGAAACCTTTGAGCACGCCCGCGAAAACGTCGCCCGGTTTTTCAATGCGCGCACGCAAGAGATCATTTGGACGCGCAACACCACCGAAGCCATTAACCTCGTCTCGTATTCGTGGGGGCTCACGAATCTGCGCCGTGGTGACGCCATTTTAGTGACGCAGCTCGAGCACCACTCGAATCTGGTTCCCTGGCAATTGCTGGCTGCAAAAACCGGCGCGGAGCTGCGATTCATTCCGGTTGACGGTCGCGGTGTGCACGTGCTCGATAACTTGGATGCGCTGCTTGACGGCTGCAAACTTGTCGCCCTTTCGCACGTGAGCAACACGCTTGGAACGATCGCGCCGCTCGGGGTTATCATACCGCGCGCGCATGCCGCCGGAGCGCTGGTCATGGTAGACGGCGCGCAAGCCGCTCCCAATATGCCGGTGGATGTTAAAGCCATCGATGCCGATTTTTATGCGTTGAGCGCACACAAGATGTGCGGCCCGACCGGGATTGGCGTCCTTTACGGCAAGCGCGAACTGCTCGAAGCCATGCCGCCGTTTTTGACCGGTGGCGACATGATCCGCAAAGTCGAGTACCAATCCTCGACATACAACGATCTTCCGTGGAAATTCGAAGCGGGAACGAGCAACGTTGCCGACGCGATCGCTTTTGCGGTCGCAACCGAATATTTGACCGGCATCGGCATGGAATGGGTGCGCGAACACGAACGCCGGCTCGTAGCTTATGCGCTGGAACGGCTGGAGTCACTGGAGTCGCGCGGCTTGGTTGTGTACGGTCCGAAAGATCCCAATCTTATCGCCGACGTGATCTCGTTTAATTTCTCCGACGTTCATCCACACGATCTCGCGTCGATTCTCGATACCGAAGGCGTCTGCGTGCGCGCCGGACACCATTGCACGATGCCGCTCATGGAAAAGATGGGCTGGCCGGCAACCGCGCGCGCCTCGTTTTACATCTATAATACGGAAGACGATGTTGAGGCGCTGGTCTCCGGGATCGAAAAAGCCGCCAAAGTCTTCAAAATCTAATCTTGGACGATTTTTACCGCGACTACATACTAGACCACTATCGTAATCCGCGAAATTTTGGCCACCTCGACCGCGTAGATGCGACCGCTGAGGATCTCAATCCGCTCTGCGGCGATCAAATTCGTATGGAACTGCAGCTCGACGACAACGGCAAAGTGGACGACATACGCTTTTCCGGGAAAGGCTGCGCCATCAGTCAAGCGTCGGCCTCGATGCTCACCGAAACGATCAAAGGAAAATCCTTAGCGGAGATCGCGCAGCTTCCAAAGGAAACCGTACTCGAGAACGTCGGCATCGGAATTAGTCCAACCAGAATGAAGTGCGCGATGCTTGGACTGAAAGTGCTTAAGAGTGCAGCTATTGGCGAGCTAGCTGCTTGGCCGGATGAAAATTAGCGCTAAGGCCGGGTTACACTCTTCTCTAAAATTCGATCGCCCGAGCCGGTCGAGCCAACATTAAAAATTTCGGTCAAACGGCCTTGAGTCGTTTGCATCGTCACCGCGATGACATACGTCCCGTCGGCTTGCAACGCAGTATTCATTCCAACGATCCGGGTATGCGAATCGATGAAGCTCTCGTCGGGCGAGCCGTTTCCTAAATAGACCGCCGCGCCTTCCGGATCGCCGCGGCGCAGCGAGTCAATATAGTTGCGCACCGTTGATTCCGCATCGCCTTGCGGCCCGGCGGCCGGAGCAACAGGCGGCGCCGTCGCGCGCAGCGGCGCGGGCGTCACGCGTCTCGGCGTTGGCGTCGGGAGCGGACGGCGTGCCACCGGCATCGTATGTCGCCGCGCCGGCGTCAAAACTACAGTCGGCTGGGCCGTTGGCGTAGGCGTAGCCGCAACGGTTGTCGGTGCAGATGTCGGCCGCGTGGTAACCGCAACTTTCACTTTTGGTTTTGGAGACGAGCTGCTTGTCGCAGTTGCCGCCGGCGAAGGTGAAGCGGTCGGTGACGCCGACGGAGTTATCTGCGCAACCGTCGTCCGTTGTTTTGGCGAGTTTGCAAAGCGAGCCAATGCCATTCCCAAGAACCAGCCCGCAACCACGACAACGATCGCGGCAACAATCGTAATCAGCCAGCCATTTCCGCCGCTTGACGGACTCCGCATTCCTGAAGGCGTCAAACGGCGGCGCCGACCGAGATCGTCGCTCATCGAGAAAACGTTATCCTTGGCAGCAGGCAGCTCCTCGAAAATGCAGGAAGATTACGCGCGTGATAACGGTTCGCGTGCCCGTGGATCTTCACGCAGTCGCTTGCAGTAAGTGCAGCGCGTTTGCATCGGTCACGCCGTTGCGCTTGCGTCACCTGTTATCGCTTGCCATTCGCGAGGCCATCGGCCCGCGCGCGCCGCACGATAAGTTTCTGCGCACGCTGCGCGCGACGCTGGCAAACTTTTCCGCAGGGCGTTTTATTGTGGACGTCAACGGACGCGCGTTCGAACACCCTGACGATGTCGTGGTCTGCACGCAAACGGTGAACGTGCGATTCTTTTTAGCGCGCCAGCGATTCGAGTACCGGCGGCAGCCGGCCCTGGCGGGCGAGCATCAACTGCGCGAATAGCGCATTCGGCCACGCGAAATCATCCCGCGTGTACGATTCCGGCCAATCGGCGTTAAACGACTCATGCAAGCGGTGATCGCCCGTATCGGAGGCCGCGATGTACCCCATCACCCGATCGATTTCACTTTGATCGGTCGCTGTGATCGCTTCGACTACGAGCGCTAAGGGCCAGACGTATCCATGCGGTGTATGCGGACTGCCCACACCTGCCGCGTACTTGCCCTTAAAATAGTACGGATTGCGTGGTGAAAGCACGAACTGTCGCGTCGCTTGGTAGACCACGTCGTGGACGCTGACGTATCCGAACTGCGGGGCCGCCAAGAGCGATGGAATGTTCGCATCGTCCATGAGGTTGGCATGGCCGAAGCCGTCGACTTCGTACGCATAGATACGTCCGATGCCGGGCTCGTTGACAATCCCGTAGTGCTCGATCGCATCGCGGATCTGCACCGATAGCCCCCACGCGTTTTCGGCCATCGACCGATCGCGGTAGACGCTGCGTTCGATCTCGGTCAGGTCACGCAGGACAACCGAGGCGAACATGTTGTCGGGTATGTTGTACTGATATCGGGCTGCATCGTCGGAGGGACGGAAGGCCGTCCACACCAGACCCGTATAGGCTACCCGCGTGCCAATGCCGCCGTTGGCTAATTCGGGATGACGGTAATGTGACCGCGTTGCGTGATGCTGCTCCGTTCGCAGGGTTTGCATCGCCGTTGCAAATGCCCGCTGCAACTGCGGCGTAAAGATCGACCGATCGCCGGTGGCCTTCCAATAGTAGTAGGCTAACCGAATCGGGTATAGGAGCGAATCCATTTCAAACTTTCGCTCCGCCACTTGATAGCCAGCAGTGAATGCGTTGGCATAGGGGTCGATCAGCATGTACTTGGCTTGGCGCGCAACGACGCCACGTAACATGCTGCGGACGTAGGCATCGGTAATGGCGAGGCCGATGTAGGGCGTCATCACGGCGCTTGAATCGCGCAACCATTCTTGCTCGATGTCGCCGGTGGAAACGAAGGTCGTTCCGTCGGGCTCGAGGATCGCGTGGCGGCTATAGGCTTCGTCGTAGGCTCGTTGATAGATGCGCTGCAGCGTCACTGCAACCGTCGTCGGCGAGGACGGTATCTCAACAGTGGGAGCCGCAATTGCCGGTTTTGAGATGCCGGCCACAGCAAAGGTTAGCGCTAAGGCCACGGCGGTGCGAGCCTTCATGCTCGGGACGTACCCAAAGTCGGCAGTAGTTTACGCATCCCTCTATCCTTGCCTATCGGCAAAAATCGCCGCTAGACGTTTGGATTGAACGGAATGATTGGGATAATAGATTCAGCGAATCTACAAAATCGCCTAGAACGACTACGAAAGAGAGTTCGCCATCAGGTCTGGACGCGGCATCGTTGGCTTAGTTTTGGCAGCGACGCTGGTGTTTGCGTCGCCCGCCAAGGCGGATCAGCGCTATGTCATTAGCGGCGCCGATCGCTATCGGATCGGGTCGACCGACATCGAAACGTCCATTTCTTATAGTGGCACGCAGCAGCTCACAATCCGCCGCAGCGGCAAACAAACCGAGTTTACGGCATTGGCAAAATACGTGCGGAGCGACCAGAGCGGTAAAGTTCCCGGCCGGGCCAGCTTCGTCCAGGTCTTAACTCCCGGCGGCGACCTGCAAGATCGCACCGACGACGATCCGGATTACGTGACGGTTCTCAATCAACCGTTCGCGGTCGAACTGGACGCCCAAACGCTGCACGATCTCTTGCACTTGCAAGGCCGCGTGCCGTTCGGATTTCCCGCCCCGTTGATGGGCGGAACCCTCCACGGATACTTGCAGCGCGGTCCCGGCGCGCAAATCGGTTCGCAACCTGCGCTTGGCGTAGACTTTCATGCAACCGGTCCGATGGAGGGCCCGCTCCCCGATCGTCCCGCAATGACGATGCGCGGCACGATGCGCATGGACGGGCGAGCCTACTACGCGCTTCACGGCGATCCGCTCTTGCTGGCACTCACCGAAACGCTGACGATCTCGGGCACGCTGGCGACCGGAGCACACCATTCACCCGTCACAATTATCTACGAGCGCACGATTAAAGCCGATCCTACTTCGGGCGTTAAAACAGAGGCCGACTCGCATTAGCTCCAGCACTCCAAAAAACGTACCGTGTTTAGAGTTCGGGCGCTACCGGGTAACCCTCGATCCGCGAAGTTAAAAAGAGCCCAGGCTTAGGTTTTGCCTGGGCATTCGAGATTGCATTTCGCGGATCGAGGGTTACCCGGTAGCGCCCAGACCTATTAAACCGCTGCTAACAACTCCACGGTCATCGGGTGCCGGAACGGCACTTCGCTCAAATGCACCAGCGGCGTAAACGCCAAGTGATTCTGGTGGCAGTCGATCAACATCTCGATGCCGCGTTTTACCGAACCGGTTTCTTCGATGTATTTGTTGAGCTTTTTCGAAAAATACGCGCGCGGGTCGCGCAAGATTTTTGCGTAGTACGGATCGTCGGTGAGTCCTTGCGGGCTGACGCCTTCTTTGGGCACAAGCCATACAAACCACGGATCGTCGTTGCGGCGGTATCCGATCAGCGCTAAGGGGACGGCTCGTGAAGAGTCGAGCGCCGGTAGAAAACTGCACATCGTAAACGCATCGAAAGTGACTTCCCGTGGCTCGATTGCTTCCATCAGTCCTCCACGCTTACAGCGTATAAACAAAAACCGCCCGGAGCTTACGCTTCCGAACGGCTACATCTGCGGCATGAACGCTTGAGGCGTCATGAGCGGACGGGTTCGCCCAGCCGAATGTGAAACCTTCGCGCCAGGCAGCGGTGTCGAGGCAGTGTATGACTGCCGTCGCCCCGCTCCTGAGGGAGTATTATTTCGTGCCGCCGGCGGCACAGAAGAAAACCACCAAGGGGACGATCGGTGCTCCCGGCATCGAGAACTTCGAGCGCATCGTCGATGAATACGAACGGCGTCTCTATGGCTTTGCATTGCGTATGACAGGCAATCGTGAAGACGCCGAAGAGATTGTTCAGGACGCGTTCGTGCGCGCGTATCGCGCGCTCGCGAAAATGTCGGCGGCGCAGCGCGCCGAGCTGCGGCTGCAGCCGTGGCTGTACACTATTACCCTCAACGTGACGCGCAACCGGCTGCGCGGAAAACGTCCGACCAACGTTGCGCTGGATGCGCTCGCCGATCCGGACGCGTTGCTGCGCGGCTCACGGCATCTCGGCCCGCCCCAACCCGAGAGAATTCTCGAACAAAACGCCGACATGGCGCTCGTCGAACGCGCGCTGTTACAACTACCCATGCATCTTCGGGCTGCCGCCACTTTGCGTTTTATCGAAGGGCGCAGCCACCCCGAAATCGCGGAAATTCTCAACCAACCGATAGGCACCGTCAAATCGCACGTGCATCGAGCCGTGCGCATTTTGCGGCGCATACTCGGTCCTCAGATCGGCAAGATTGTGCCGGAAGGAGCTTCTGTCCATGCGATGTCGTGAAGTCGAAGCGCTCTGGGACGAAATCCATGACGGGATGCGTCCGATGCGAGCCGCGGTGCAGAACCATTTGCGCGGCTGCAAACACTGTCAGAATTTATACGAAGAGTACGAAGGAGTGGCGTACTGTCTCTCGTGCCTACCTCGGCCCGAACCTTCGTGCGACCTCGCAAAGAAGGTTATCGAACACATCGCCTCATTGCAAAACAAGTATCGCAGCGCGCCAATCATGCTCACTTCGTTGCGTACCCGAATCGGCCGCGTTTATGTGGGATACAAAGGGACGCGCATCGCGTTCATCCATTTGGATCGCGGCGAAGGCCTAGAGAAAGTGCGCTCCCAAGTTGAGCGCCGCTTGCGCCGGCCCGTCGACAAGGGTGCGACGCCGCCGTGGTTGCAAGAGCTCTTCGACGATTATTTCAAGACGTGGCGCGTTGACGAGGACAAAGTAGATATCAGCGATCTCACCCCCTTCGAACAGGCTGCGCTCAAAGCTGCCGCCAGCATTCCGCCCGGACAAGTCCGTTCGTATGGCTGGGTTGCCCGCACGATTGGCCATCCGCGTGCTGCTCGCGCCGTCGGACAGGTGATGGCGCGCAATCCGTTGCCGCTCTTCTTCCCATGCCATCGCGTCGTCGATTCGACCGGCGACTTGCACAATTACGGCTTTGGCATCGAGATGAAAGCGCGCTTGCTCACGATGGAGGGCTATCGACCACCGCGCTGAACGTGATCGTCAAATTAGTCCGCGGAACCCTCAGAAACAGACCAACGAGGGCAAACAGCCGGACGGAGGAGGTGGTCATCGTAAGTAGCGATAGTCAATATAGTTCCATTATTACGATGAACGGGGGTGCCGCCTCGTAAGCGGTACTCTTGCAAACAAATATACCAACTCATCCGCCGGCTCAAGGAGCCGGCTTTTTTTTGCGCCAACCTTTTTCATTGTGGCAAAACCGGTGCTCGTGACGGGCTTTGAGCCTTTTGGCGGCAGGTCGGCTAATCCCAGTGAGCTGGTCGCACGCAAACTTGAAGGGCGCCGCATCGCGGGGCGTCCGGTCGTCATATGCGTTTTGCCGGTCGAAACCGAGGGCTTGCGCGCGCGTTTGGAAGCCGCGATTGCGCAGGAAGAACCCGAGCTGCTTCTGGGAACGGGCCTGGCCGCGGGGCGTACGGCGGTTTCGTTGGAACGCGTTGCCGTAAATACGCTCGACTTTTCGGTACCCGATAACGCCGGGGAGCTTCGCCAAAACAAAGTCATCGATCGCAGCGGCCCACACGCGCGGCTCTCTCCAATGCCGTTCGCGGAGATCGTAGAGCAGTGGCAGCAGCACGGCGTTCCGGGTTATCTTTCGAACTCTGCCGGCACGCATCTGTGCAATCAAATGCTCTATGAGTCGCTCGGCATTGCGGAAACGATCTCGCCACCGCTTACGGCCGGATTCATTCATCTGCCGAATCTTCCCGAGCAAGCCGTTGCCGACGGCGCCGAAACAACGGCATCCATGAGCTTGGATCTCATGGAGAAAGCGGTAGAGCTCGCAATTGCAACGACGATTCCCTGGATTGAGAGGCGAAACGCCGGCAGGCAAGCTGCGGCGGTGGGAGCGTAGCATCTGAGCGACCCACGCATCGCCGCCATCCCCGACATTCACGGTCACGCCAAAGGCGAACACAAACCGTTTGCCGAGGAACGCCCGATCGCTTATTCAGCACGCATGCTGTTCCTGTGGTTTTACCATGCATGCCGCCGGGGGGCGCCGCGCTTTTTGATGGTGTCGGATCACATCAATTATTTGACGTTTGAAGATCCGGGTGCAGTGAGCACGGTGCGCCGCGCGCTGAAACTCGCCGAAGCCGGCGATTTGTATGGAGCCGCCGAAACCGCCGGCGTTGACGTCGCGCACGCCGCAGTCGTCTCTGAAGGATTGAAGCGCGGCATGCGCTTTTCAATCGGGGCGGAGCTCGACAACGACCCGCGCGCGCGGCCGGACGCGCAAAACATTGTCGATGCAATGCGTCCGGATGGCATGATTCGTTCGGTGCACTTTTTGACGATCGAGCACCCGGAAAAAGGCCCGGACTGGCAATGGCCCTTCGATAATCCTGAGTTCAAAGATCTGTATGCCGCCGTCGGCACACAAAAGACTTGGGAGCTCTATGTGGCCAAGCTGCTCGATGATATCGAAAAACTTCCCGGACAAATCGTCGCGCACGTCTACGCTCCCGCTGTGTTTGGCAACTGGCCCGATCTCAAGCGTCTCGAGCAATATGAAAATCGCATCTTAGATGCCTGCGCTGCACGCGGACTTGCCATCGAGATCAACACGCGTTTTCTGTACCGCGATAATCCGCACGATCAGAAACAAAAATACCGCGAGTCGATCGTGCGCCTGCTCAAGAAAGCTAAGAGCAAAGGCGTCAGCGTCGCCGTGGGATCCGATGCGCATAGTCCCAAAGATCAAGGCGGCGCATTCGAGATAATTCTGCGCCTGCTGGACGAAGCCAAGATCAACGAACTGGTATTTCCGGTCGCGGGTCGCTTGGCTCGCGTCGCATTGCGCGCAACCAAGGAACACTTGCAAAAAGTGCGGGCGCAGGAACCTGCGCCCCAGCCCGGCAGCAGCATCATTGGGTTCGGACGCGCCGAGCTCGGTCTGCCCGAGCGCGACGAGTTGGAAGAGCGTGTCGCCGGGCGCCGCGCCAAAACGCGTCACGATCTGAGTCCGCGTAAACGCGTCAGTGCGCCCACGCGGCCGGGCCGCAAGCTCGCAAAAGGCGCTGCGCGCCGCGAAGCTCCGGCTGCCCGCAAGGTCAAAGGCGCCAAGGCCGCGCGCAAATCCGTCAAGGCACCGCCAAAAAAGAAAGCCGCCACCAAGGCCAAACCGCTCAAAAAGCCCGCTCGGAAAGCCGCGGCGAAACGGCCTATTAAAAAGAAGGCCGCCGCGAAAAAGAGTGCGGTAAAACGGAAGCTTCCCAAGAAGAAACCCACCCGCAAGCGTCGCTAGCGCTCCCAAGGAGATCCCATGCCGGATATTTCGCGTGCTCGCAATATCGCCGTCGTCGGAACCCACCACGCCGGCAAAACTACTCTGGTCGAAGCCGTCCTCTCGCACTGCGGTGCGATCGGCCGTAAGGGTTCCGTGACCGAGGGAAGCACGACCACCGATTACGAGCCCGAGTGCATCAACCACGCACAATCGACAACGGTGGGCTTCGCGCATACTGCCTGTGGTTCGGTCGATCTGACGCTTGTGGATTGTCCCGGCTTTGTGGATTTTTTCGAGGAGACCAAACTTGCGCTCTCGGGATGCGACGCAGCAGTCATCGTTATTGATGCTGAGGCCGGTCGCATTTCACAGACACGCGCCTTGCTCGATTTCATCGAATCGCGCAAGATGCCGCATCTTTTTGTGGTCAACAAGATGGATCGTCCGGGATCCGATTTCAACGGAACGCTGGCCGCATTGCAACAAGCCTTTGGGCGGCATGTCGTTGCCGAGCAGTTGCCCATCGGCGCAGCGGAAAACTTCAAAGGGTATGTCGATCTGAGCGAGCGCAAGGCGTATAGCTACGACAGCGCCGGCGAAAAAGAGACTCAAATGCCAAGCGATATGGAAGACCGCGTTGCGAGCGGGCATAGCCAGCTGCTCGAGGCGATGGCCGACTTCGATGACCATTTAATGGAAGAGCTGCTCGAAGGCATCGAGCCGCCGGCAGACGAGGTCGAAAAAGATCTTTCGCAAGAATGCGCGCACGATCAGATCGTGCCCGTGCTGGTCGCCGCGGGTCTTCCCGGTTACGGCGTCGCGCCGCTGGTGCGCGCGCTCGAGAAATGGTTCCCCTCACCGGCTGACGCGCCGGTATTGGATGCCGAGGGCCGTCCGATCGATCCGAATCCCGCCGGACCGGTGATCGCCACCGTTATCAAAACCTCGATTCATCCACAGTCGGGCAAACTTTCGATCGTGCGCGTCGTTTCGGGCACGCTGAAATCTGACGCGACGCTGACCAATATTACAAAGGGCGGCGAAAAAGTGCGCTCCGGCGGCCTCTATCGTTTGCAAGGCAAGAAACAAGAAGCGATTACGGAAGCAGGCCCCGGTAGCATCGTTGCAATCGGCCGGCTCGAAAGTGTGGCGACCGGCGATACGCTCACCGAAAACAATTTCAAAGTCTTGCTTCCGCGCGTGCAACCCTCCGAGCCGGTCTTTGCCGTCGCGATTCGCCCCAAAGAACGCATGGACGAAGCCAAAATATCGCAGATGCTCGCGCGCATCATCGATGAAGATCCGGCATTGCGCTTGGAACGCGCGCCGATTACCAACGAACTTCTGCTCCGCGGAAGCGGCGAGCAACATGTGTCGATCGCGGTCGAGCGATTGACCCGCAAATTCAAGGTCGAGGTAACCACAGCGCCGCCGACAATCCCGTATCAAGAAACCATTTCAGCCGGGACCGAGGTGCATGCACGCTACAAACATCAAACCGGCGGTCACGGACAGTTCGGCGACGTGTGGCTGCGTTTCGAACCCCGCGATCGCGGTCACGGTGTGAGCTTCGAGGAGAAAATCGTCGGTGGCGTCGTTCCGCGGCAATTCTTCGGCGCGGTCGAAAAGGGCGTGCGTGAGGCGTTGATGCACGGCACGGTCGGCGGTTATCCGGTCACCGACTTGCACGTCGTGCTCTTTGACGGCGCGTACCACGACGTGGATTCGAGCGAACAAGCCTTTAAAACGGCAGCCGGCATGGGCGTGCGCGAGGCACTGCCCAAATGCAATCCGGTCGTGCTCGAACCGATCGTGCACGTCGATGTGACGGTTCCGTCAAATTACACCTCGTCGGTGATGCAACAACTCACCGGCAAACGCGGGCAAATTCTCGGAATGAATCCAGCCGAAAAGGCCGGCTACGATAAAATTGAGGCCTTTGTGCCGCAGGTCGAGCTGCCGCGGTACATCACCGAACTGCGAACAGCGACCCAAGGGTTAGGCACTTTTTCCTGGCGACACGAACGATTCGACCCCGTCCCGGGTAAATGGACGGCTCCGAAAGCTGCGGTTTAAAATGAAACGACTCATCGCGCTCGCATCCGTTGCCATTTGGCTGGCGGCGTGCACGCAAACTACACGCACGGTCAATGCGGGCGGAACGCCGACGCCGGTTCCAGCCAACGCGCCACGCGGCACGCTGCGCATCGCGATTCAGCAAGACGTCAAAAACCTCAACCCGCTCCTCAACTCCAATACGACGGACGGCATGCTGCAATTTCTGGCCTTCCTGCCGCTCGTGCACGCCGATCCGAAAGGTGAGCCCGTTCCTTCACTCGCGAGGGTCGTTCCGACTCTGGAAAACGGCGGCATCAGCAAGGACGGCCTGACGGTCACCTACCATTTGCAACGCAACGTCAAGTGGACCGACGGCGTGCCGGTGACCAGTAAAGACGTCAAGTGGACGTGGCAAGCGATCATGAATGAGAATAACAATATCATCTCGCGCCACGGCTACGACTATATCTCCAGTATCGATACACCCGACGAATACACGGTCGTCGTGCATCTGAAGCAGAAGTTCGCACCGTTCGTCAACACGTTTTTCGCGGATAGCGACCAGCCATATGCGGTCGCGCCCGCACATGTGCTCGCCAAGTATCCCAACATCAATCAGATTCCGTTCAACGCCGCTCCCAACGTCAGCGATGGGCCGTTCAAATTCCAAGAATGGGCGCACGGCGACCACATCACGTACGTCGCCAACGACAATTTCTTTATGGGACGACCGGGATTGGCAAAGATCATCGTGCGTGTTATTCCGGATGAGAATACGGCGCGCGAGTTACTGCAGACGCACGGCATTGACTGGATGTTCGAAGCGTCGCTGAGTAACTATCCTCAGGTCAAGGGTATTCCCGGCACGAAGATTGTCAACGTCGACATCAACGGGTACGAGGACATCCAGCTCAATGTGCAGCCGCCCGGCCCGCTTTCCGATCTGCGGGTGCGCCGCGCGGTCGCCTACGCCGTTGATAAAGCGGAGATTGTCAACACAACAACATTTGGACAAACGAAAGTAGCGGTCGAGGATCAACCGCCGTTCATGTGGTCGTACTACCCGAACGTCATGCAGTATCCGGCCAGCATCGCCAAAGCCCGTGCGCTGCTGCAGCAAGCCGGGTATTCGCCCGGAGCCAACGGCATGATGATGAAAAACGGACAGCCGCTGACGCTGACACTCGTGAGCAACAACAGCAACGTCACTCGACGGAAAAACAGCATTCAGATTCAGCAGATGCTGCAGCGAGCCGGCATCACAGTGCTGATCAAATACTATCCAGGTGACATCCTCTTTGCGCCCGTCGGCGAAGGGGGCATCCTGCAAGGCGGCAAGTTCGACTTGAGTCTGGCAGGTTGGTATGCCGGCGTCGACCCCGATGATTCATCGCAGTACACCTGCGCCAACGTTGCGCCGAAAGGCTACAACTATTCGCGGTATTGCAATCCGGATATGGAAGCCGCGCAAAAAATCGCGCTGAACAACTATGACCGGCCAACGCGCAAGAAGGCCTACGCTCAGATCCAATCGCTTCTCGCGCGCGATTTGCCGGAGATCTTTATTTATTATCAGATCGGGATGCATCCGATCAACGCGAACTTCAAAGGCTTCGCACCCAACCCCGTTACGGAGTCTTGGAACGCGTGGCAGTGGAGTATCTAGGATCCGAAGAGTCCATTGGCCGGCTTTCCGATCTCAACTGGCTTCGGAAGGTCATCGTTGAACGCGCGTTAACGCGCGGCGATTATATGCTGGCGGGCGGCCAGCGCAGCGACTACTACATCGACAAGTTCCGGCTGTTTTCCGATCCGCATATATTGCGCCGCATCGCGCGGCTCTTCGTGCCGATTATCGCTGAAACCAATCCCGATCTCATTGCGGGCACGGAACTCGGCGGCGTGGTGATCGCGACGGCCGTGTCACAGCTTTCGGGTTTGCCGATGATCGCCGTGCGCAAGAAACCCAAAGGCTACGGCGCGTTCGCGGGAGAGTACGTTGAAGGCGCTTACGAGCCTGGACAGCGCGTGCTATTGCTCGAAGACGTCGTCACGACTGCGCGCGAACTGCTCGCCGCGAAAGATCGCTTGGAAGAGCTCAAACTCGTGGTTACTTGCTGCGCGGTGGTGAGCCGCGGCTTAGCTCCGGTCCGCGCACTATTGCAATTCTCTTTACCTCGGGGCACGGCAAAGACCGACAACTAGCCGTTGCGCGGCGCCCCGTCAGTGCTACAACGAATCGTAAACGTCTGCGGCGTGGCCCTCGACCGAAACTTTCGGCCAGACTTTGCGAATCGTGCCGTCCGGAGAAATGAGGAACGTTGAGCGCGTAATGCCTTTGACAATCTTGCCGTACAAGTTTTTGTCGGAGATCACGCCGAACGCGTCGCACAATTTGCCATCCGTATCCGCGATCAGCATGAACGGAATGTCATATTTATTCTTAAATTTTTGGTGGCTGGCAACGGAATCTTTGCTGACCCCGACGATCTCGGCGCCCTTGTTTTTAAACCGGTTGTAGGCGTCGCGGAACTGCGACGCTTCGTTCGTTCAACCCGGTGTGTCGTCTTTGGGATAAAACCACAAGACCAGCTCTTTGCCGAGCAGATCCTTCGTATTCAGCTTCGCGCCGGCATCATCCACAACGTCGACGGCCGGCATTTTCGCGCCTTCGGCTAACATCATTACTCCGCTTTGAATTGCGACAGCGGAATCAGGTACAAGACCCGGTCGTCGCGCTCCATATCGCCAAAATCGTGAATCGGCTGCGGCTTCCCTTCTCTCCACGCGTAAAGCGGAATGGCGCCGCTGGCGCGCGGGAGCTCGTCGCTGGCCGCGCGCACCCCCACGTCGAACGTTTCGCCCGCAAAGCTGACTCGGCCGCGCGTTCCGGGAAAGCGCGCCAAGCCCGCGATTGTCGGCGCGGTCAGCTCGGTCGCCGAGAATGATTTTGCGATATTGAAATTGGTCGCGACCAAACGGGAAAATTCCGGATCGCCGATCCGCACGACGACCGGCAGCTGCGCGTTTTGCGCCAGCGCTCCGAGCGACGCCTCGAGGTTTGCCGTGTCGCTGTCGGTGAGCGCGACGAAGCTTTGCGCCGCCCGCAGGTCGCAGAATCCCAGTGTGTCGTCACTGGTCGCGTCGCCGGTCAAGAGATCGAGTTGCCGAGTGCGCGCCAGTTCGAGCACCAGCGAACTTGGGCGCTGCTCGATCACGACGATGCGCTCTTCCATGCCAAGCAAGAAATCGATCACGCGCGTGCCGACGTTCCCGGCACCGCAGACGATCACGTGATTCTCGGCGCGCACGCGACGCAAGCCTTGCAACGCCGCTTCCTGCGCGCGGCTGAGCGCAGATGCGATCGAGGCCACGAAGATGCCGCCGATCGTAATGCCGGCGGCCATAACGATGATGGCGACGATCAATGCGATTGGCCCGCCGTGATTTCGTAACGGCGTAATGTCGCCGTAGCCCACCGTGAACATCGTTGAAGCCGTAAAGTACATCGCTTCCACGAACGACAGATGCAGCTGCAACATAAAGTACAACGTTCCGGCAATGAATAGAGAAAACGCAAAAGCGAACGTGTAGATCAGCAGCGGCTCGTAGCGCGCCGCGGCGCGCAACATATCGGCGATCCATTCCCGGCGCCGGCGCAGTTTCGGACGCACGCGTTGCCGCCGCGGCCACGCGTGCTGCATCGCATGCATTGCACCGAACGCCACCACGCGATCGTCCGGCTTGATCGTCGTGGAGCGTTCGGGCGCAATCGCATCGTTTACACTGACAATCCGCACACTCAAGCGCCGCTCGGCCTCATCGACTCTCGTACCGCGCAGCCCAAAATCGCGCGCGCTGCGCTCCGAAAAGCCCAGCAGCCCTCCGTCGACTTCCGGAAACTGCAAGGCATACAGACACGCCGGATCGACCGCGGCACCGGCAAAGGTCGCCGCGGCATGCGCCGCCGGCGAGATGACGGAACAATTCTCGAGATTCTGCTCGATTTTATGGCCGAGCGCGCGATTGAACTGACGCAGCACGACGCGAATCTTCGGATTGAGTTCGCGCGCCCGCAGTGCAATTCGCAGATTCAAGCGGTCGTCGTTGGAGACCGGCATCACACAGACGGCATTGTGAATGCCCGCAGATTCGAGCGCAGCGTCATCCGCGGGCCAGACGCGAACGACTTCATGTCCGCGAGTTAGAGTCAACTCATCGCACACACGCTGGGCAAGGTCATCTTCGCCTGCGACAATAATCAGAGGCAGCGCCTGCATGGACGACGCTTCGCCGAACACCGAAAAGTCCCGCCGCGCGCATCCGCTTGCAATCGCGTTGATCGAGCGGCTGCGTGATATTCCAAATGCGCGCGTACTCGAAATCGGTACCGGCAATGCGCGCAATACAACGGCACTACGCGACGCCGGAATTATCGTTGACGCGATCGCTGATGGCGCGGCGGTCGAGATTCAAATGGCATCGTACGATGCGGCGCTGAGCACGCACGGATTGCTTCACGGCGACCTTGCTGCAGTAACCGCAACGCTCGACGCGATCGCCGCTTCGCTCAAACCGCAAGCGCCGCTCTATGCAACGTTCGGATCCGTTGCCGACGCGCGCTACGGCAAAGGACAGAAGATCGCGGCGAACGTGTACGCGCCGGTTGAAGGTGACGAAGTTGGCGTGCCGCACCTCTTCATTGACGAGGGGCGTCTACGCGAACTGCTGTCGCGGAATTTCGAAATTGAAGAACTCAGCGAAAGCAACGCCGACGCGATTGTCGGCCGCTGGGCGCACCGCGAACCGTTACGCGGTGTGGTACACTGGTTTGTGCGGGCTAGTCGTCGACCGCAATTAGGTCGCGCATGGGACTAGAAGCGTTAGCATAAAGCCGCTTCTCCATCCGTCCTGCCAGATACGCTTGCCGTCCAGCTTCAATCGCCAGCTTCATGGCGTGCGCCATCCGCACCGGATCTTTGGCTGCCGCAATGCCGGTATTCATCAGAACCGCATCGACGCCTAACTCCATCGCGATTGCCGCATCGCTTGCCGTACCGACGCCCGCGTCGACAATAACCGGCACCCGCGCGCGCTCTTTGATGATGCGAATCGAATACGGATTGCACACGCCGAGGCCGCTTCCGATCGGCGCCGCCAGCGGCATCACCGCGGCGCAGCCCTCTTCCTCCAAACGTTTGCACGCAACCGGATCGTCGAGCACGTATGGCAATACGGTAAAACCATCGCGTACGAGCTCTGCGGCAGCTTTCAACGTCTCCGCGGTGTCGGGATAGAGCGTCTCGGGATCGCCGATGACTTCGAGTTTTATCAGATCCGTTTCGACGAGTTCGCGAGCGAGCTGCGCGGTCAGCACCGCTTCTTTGGCGGTATAACAACCCGCAGTGTTCGGCAAGATCGTATACTTGCTGCGATCGATATAATCCAGCAGCGTCTTGCCGCTCTTGTCGTCGAGATTGATCCGGCGGATCGCTGCAGTCACGACTTCCGCGCCGCTCCGCGCATGGGCGGCTTGCATGACCTCAAGTGTGGGGTATTTCGCCGTGCCGACAATGAGCCGCGAATCAAACACGTGGCTGCCGATCTTTAATTTATCCACCTGCCACCGCCCGAATGATTTCGATGCGGTCACCCTCGCGGACAACCTCTTGCGCATACGTTCCACGGCGGACGACGCGATCGTTTTTTGCGATCGCAATGCCGCGCGCCGGCGCATCTAAATGACGCAGTAACGCGCCGACGGTTAGCCCGTCTGGAATCTCACGCGGTTCGCCGTTGATAATCGCTCTCATTGCAATCGAGTCTTACATATTCGTATATACCGGGCCCTCCCCGCCTTGCGGAGGAACCCAAGTGATGATCTGATACGGATCCATGATGTCGCACGTCTTGCAATGCACGCAGTTCGTAAAATTGACTTGCAAGCGCCCTTCAACCTGACCGTCGCGCTTATCGTAAAACGGCTCGTACACTTGCGCCGGACAGAAATATTGACACGGATTTCCGTACTCGACCGTGCAGCGGTCGCGGCAAATGTTCAAGTCGGCGACAATTAAGTGGCTCGGCTGGTTCTCTTCGTGTGCGACGCCGCTGTGATAGACATCGGTCAGTCTCCCAAACGTGAGCAAGTTGTCAATGCGCGCGCGCGGCGTCTCCTTAGGACGATACCCGGCTTTCTCCATACGCGCGTAGCCTGCTGTGCCGTGCAACCGATTCCGTACTCCGAAGCCGCGGCCGCCGCTAATCATGCCAAGGCTCACATTGAGTAAGCCGGCAAACATCCCGTGCTCGAAACCTTGGTGAAAATTGCGTGCTTTGAAGAGTTCGCGATAAGCCCACGATGCTTTGAATTTCGTTTCAATGCTTGAAAGCGCAGATGCGCTCGTATCGCCAGCTTGCAGTGCTTCGAATGCGGTCTCTGCGGCCAACATTCCGGATTTCATCGAAAGGTGAATGCCTTTGAGACGCATGCCGTTTAAGAAGCCCGCTGAATCTCCGACGATGAGCAATCCGTCGGCATACATGCGTGGCATTGAAAAGAGCCCGCCTTCGGGAATCGCCTTGGCGCCATAACGCACGAGCGTTGCATCTTTTAATAGCGCGCTTACGGCAGGATGTTGCTTGAACCGTTGCAGTTCGTTGTGCGGATCGGTCGTCGGATTGCGATAATCTAAGCCGGTGACAAAACCCACATCCAGCACATCGTCTTGCATTCCGTAGATGAAGCCGCCGCCGAAGGTGTCGTTAGGCAACGGATACCCGAGCGTGTGCACGACGCTGCCCGCTTGCACGCGCCCCGGCGGACATTTCCATAATTCTTTCACGCCCGCGGCATAGACTTGCGGCTCGCACCCGGCGTAGAGATCCAGCCGCGACGCGGCCTGCTTCACAAGCGTACCGCGCGGACCTTCGCCGAGGATGACAATCTTCGCGAGAATATCCGCGCCGGGTTCGTAATTGGCTTTGGGCTTGCGATCTTTATCCAAGCCTTTATCGCCGGTACGCACGCCTACAACGCGATTGCCGTCCCAGAGTAATTCCTGTCCCGGAAATGCCGGAAAAACTTGCGCTTGAGATTTTTCGGCTTTTTCACCCAGCCATCGCACGAGCTTCTGCAGCGACGCCACGTATTTGCCGCGATTGTTGAGCA
>DASYYA010000229.1:0-4860 GCA_035934355.1 Candidatus Rubrimentiphilum sp.
TAGGGCCTAAGAACGGGCCTACCATCACCGTAACGGAAAGCAGATTAAATGCTTCCCGCCGGTGTTCGTCGGGATACGCGTCAAGAAAAATGGCCTGCGAAACCGTCCCGAGCAAGCCGCCACCGAACCCCTGCAGCAAGCGAAATAATCCAAGCTGGGTGGCCGTTGTAGCCAAGGCGCAAAGCATCGAGCCTGCTGTAAAAAGGAACAAAATCGTCAAGAAGACGCGCTTGCGCCCGTAACGTGCAACGAGCCAGCCGGCCAACGGCAGCGTTGTGATCGCCGCTAGAGTGTAAGCCGTGGATGCCCAGGAAACTTCATCAAGCGTCGCGCCCAATGACGACACGATATTGCCATAGCCGATATTTAGGATCGTCGTGTCCATCAAGCTCAACCACATCGGCACGGTTGCGACTATCAATACGGCCGGTGACGTCCGCAGACGAAAGATGCTCAATGCACTATAGAAACTTCCGCCGACATTCCCGGTCGTAAAGGCTGATTAAGCGTTTGCGAGATACTGTCGATTCGGACGCGGACCGGGACACGCTGTGTCACCTTGATGAAATTTCCGCTAATCTGGGTATTTGGTGCGACTGATAAGGCTGACTGCGCTGCGGCACCAAAACTCTCTACGTGCCCGTAGAAACGCACGTTTCGAAACGAATCTATGTGTATATCTGCAGGTGCATTTTTCCGAATTGCGTCGAGCTGCGTCTCCTTGAAGTTTGCCGTCACGAATAGATCGTTGACGGGCATAACGATCACTGCAGTATCTCCCGGCTGCAGGGTTTGCCCGATCGTGGCGGGCCTAGCCGCTACATAACCATCGACAGGCGAACGCAATACCATCTGCGATAAGTTGTGTTCGGCCAATTGAAACGACTGTACAGCGGCGCTAACCCTGGCGCGCTCACTGCGCACGACGGCCTGCTTCGATTGCATGAAATCTGCGGGGTTGTCGATCTGCTCGCTTTGCGCCAGTGTCACCCCTAGATCTTCGGCACGGGCCGACATGCGTAGCTGCATAGGGCTTAGAGCTTCTGCTGCAGCCTGGGCTCTGGCGGCGGCGAGATTCGCGTGCGCCTGCGTTACTGCCGATAGCGCGGCCTGGTACGCTGCGGTATCCTCGGCAACGTTGTTCTGGGCGGTTTCAAGTTGTGCGTCCGAAACGTATCCTTCTTGCGTAAATAAGCTAATACGTTGCAGTGCTTTCCGCGCATTCAGCAGCCGAACGTGCGCAGCCGGTACTTCCGCTTCTGCAGCATTCAGCGAGGCGTATTCGCGCGAAACAGTGTCTATCGCGGCCCGTGCGGCATTTGCATCGCTTTGAGCTTGTAGACGTAACGCGCTGCCGCGCTCTGCAGACTGCGTTGCGATCGCTTCAGCGCGCAGTGCTTCAGCAGTATGGTGGCTTGTGGCAGTTTCAGTATCAAAGAGGGCTTGCGCCAAGCCCGCCTGCGCCTCGGCTAGCGCTTGTTGGGCCTTTACGAGTTCTAATCGTTGCGCCGTGTCGTCGAGCCGCACGAGAACCCGCCCGCGCTTGACGTATTCGCCTTCATGAACGGTGACATCGAGCACCGTGCCTGCTCCATGGGCCGTGACGATTGCGGGATACGTGTCCACATAGGCGTCGTCGGTTGTAACGTGCGAGACGGCATAAAGAAGACGCGGAGTAAGCGCAATCAGTACTACGACCCCAACCAAACCGCAAGCCAGAAACAACAGACGGCGCCGTGTCAAAACACGCTGGGCGCCGGTTGTGCCGACCGCTTCACCCGCAGCCATTAGAACGCACTAGTTACCGGGGGGACCACCGCCGTCCCTACGCCCGAAAGCTCCTTTTACACAAGGAGAACCGAGGTAAGAACTGCAAGCGGGCGGTTACCGCATGGAGGGGGTGATTGCATGTCAGATACCCACGGTGGCATTAGCCATTCGTCTGAAGACACTCACGGCGGAATTTCCCGCTAATTCTTGTTTTCTAAAATCGGCTAAGTCCGGAAATACATAAAGGCCTCGCGTTTTGCGAGGCCTTTTGCCGTTCGCAACTCCAACACCACCGAAACGGCTGCCTGATGTGGGGGAATCCTCCAGTACGTTTGGAGCAAACGATCTTTCTCTTGCGGCGAAACGAGCCGGAACCCGTGCTTTTGATAGAGGCGAATCGCCCACTGCGCATCGGCCCACGTGCCGACCAGGAGCTGTCCTTGGGAATGTTGCGCGAGTGTGGCGAGAAGTTCAGTCGCGATGCCGCGACCCTGGTACCTTCGACGGACATATGCGTGACGGATCAGCGTTACGTCTTCGACAGCTTGAATACCCATCACCCACGCTAAGCCGTCCGCTTCCTGCCACCCCGAAAAAGCCACGCCACTTTCGATCTCTCCGGCAAGCTCGCAACGCGACATGTACGGTTCGTGAAAGCAGTCGTCAGGAATAACGCCGCGATATGCTTGCGCGGCTTCACTGACAGCATCCTCCGTAAAAATAAAGGGCCCCGCTTTTTGCGAGGCCCTCTTTCGGATTGACTTCAGTCAAAACGAAGCCATTTACATCATGTCGCCGTAGCCGCCCATGCCGCCGCCGGGCATCGCCGGCTCTTTCTTCGGCTCGGGCTTGTCGGCGATCAATGTCTCCGCCGTCAGAATCATCGATCCGATCGAAGCCGCGTTTTGCAGCGCAGAACGCGTGACTTTCAACGGCTCGACGATGCCGGCTTTGAACATATCAACGATCTCGCCGCTCATCGCGTCGAAGCCCATTGGAGCTTCCTTCGCGCGAACGTTGTTGACCTCGACTGAACCTTCGAAACCGGCGTTGTAGGCAATCTGCCGCAACGGCTCCTCGAGCGCTTTGCGTACGATGTCGATGCCGATTTTCTCGTCAGCCCACGTCGTCGCTGCGCCGTTGGTTTTCGGCGGCTGGTATTTGTCAATCGCCTTGATCGCATGCACGAGCGACGAACCGCCGCCCGGAATCATGCCTTCCTCGACGGCCGCTTTGGTCGCGCTGAGGGCATCCTCGATGCGGTGCTTCTTCTCTTTGAGTTCGGTTTCGGTCGCGGCACCGACATTGATCACGGCAACACCGCCCGAGAGCTTGGCAAGACGTTCTTGCAGCTTCTCACGGTCGAAGTCGCTATCGGTATCTTCGACCTGCTTTTTAATCATCTCGATGCGGCCTTTGATGTCCGCGGGTTTGCCGGCGCCATCGACGATCGTCGTCTCTTCCTTGGTCACTTTCACGCGCTTGGCGCGGCCGAGTTGATCCGGCGTGACCTTGTCGAGCTTGAGTCCGAGCTCTTCCGAGATCACCGTCGCTCCAGTGAGCGTGGCGATGTCTTTGAGCATCTCTTTGCGGCGGTCACCGAAGCCCGGCGCTTTGACCGCGACCGTCGTGAACGTGCCGCGCAGTTTGTTGACGACGAGCGTTGCGAGTGCTTCGCCCTCAACATCTTCCGCAATGATCAGCAACGGTTTTTGGACCTGCACGATCTTTTCGAGCAGTGGCAGAATGTCGGCGATTGCCGAGATCTTGCGCTCGGTCACGAGAATGAACGGATCGTCCAGCGTCGCTTCCATGCGCTCGCTGTCGGTGACCATGTACGGCGAAATGTAGCCCTTGTCGAACTGCATGCCGTCCTTGGTCTCGACTTCGGTCTTCATCGACTTCGATTCTTCAACCGTGATTACGCCGTCTTTGCCGACTTTTTCCATCGCGTCGGCAATATAACCGCCGATTGAGGGATCGTTTGCGGAGATCGACGCAACTTGTGCGATTTTTTCCTTGGTGTCGACGTCCTTGCGGAATTTCTCCATCTCGGCAACCGTCAACTCGACGGCTTTGTCGATGCCGCGCTTGATCAACAGCGGATTCGATCCCGCAGTCACATTGCGCAAACCTTCGCGAATGATCGCTTGGGCCAGCACCGTTGCAGTCGTTGTGCCGTCGCCCGCAATGTCGTTGGTCTTGGAAGCAACTTCCTTGACCAGTTGCGCGCCCATGTTTTCGAACGTATTGGGCAACTCGATCTCTTTAGCAACCGTCACGCCATCGTTGGTGATCGTCGGCGATCCAAATTTTTTATCGAGCACGACGTTGCGGCCTTTGGGGCCGAGCGTTACTTTGACCGCATCGGCCAAAATGTTCGCTCCGCGCTCGAGCGCCCGGCGGGCGCTTTCATCAAATACGAGTTCTTTTGCAGCCATAATTTTTGTTAGACTCCTTAAACGCCGGCCGGAACTTTTTCGACAATACCTAGAATGTCTTTACCGGTGACGACAACATACTCTTTGCCCTCGCTCTTGTACTCGCTGCCGCTGTACTTTGCAAAGAGCACGCGGTCACCCACTTTAAGCTTTTGGGGCATCGTCGTTCCGGTGGAGTCGAAGATCCTAAAATACTCTCCGACCGCGCGAACAACGCCCTCTTGAGATTTCTCCTTGGCGGTGTCGGGCAAGTATACGCCGCCAGCAGTCTTCTCTTGCTGTTCGACGATCTCGATGACCACGCGATCGCCCAAAGGCTTGAGATTCACAAAACCCTCCAAAAATGTCACAGATAGGAATGGGACTAGCACTCTCAAGTCAAGACTGCTAGCCACGAAATCTTAGCAGACGGGGGCTGAGACTGCAAGCGACTTCCGGCGCAGGTCTAAGCGCAATTCAGAAATGTCCCCTTTTGAGCAAAACAGAGATGTCCCCATGAGGGCCAAGGGCTCGCCCTATGGAGCTTCTCACTTTGAGCACCCACGAAGTACGCCGCCTGGAGGTGCTCCAGGCACTTGCCACCGGAGCCCTGCGCCAATCCGAAGCCGCGCAGATCCTGGACCTGTCGGTCCGACACATCAAGCGTTTG
>DASYYA010000043.1:0-7125 GCA_035934355.1 Candidatus Rubrimentiphilum sp.
TGATTTCCCAAAGTGCATCTTCCGCTTTCCTGATCGTACGTCAGGGAAATCAGCGGAAGATTCAAAGGCGAATACGCCCTGCGGGCTCCTCGCCGCCCGGACGCAAAGCGCCCGGGCTCCCGGCCCTAACGGGCCTTTCGAAGCGTTCGGGATGTACCACTGAAGGATGACAAGACGGTTTTTGAATGACAACGGAAATTAAAAGGTTGGCGCCGACGCGGGTCGAGTTGGTCATTCCTATTGCTGTCGAAGATATGCAAGCCGCCCAAGATCGCGCGTTCCGGCGCTTGGTTAAGAAAGCGAAGCTGCCTGGCTTTCGTCCCGGCAAAGTTCCGCGCAAGATCTTCGAGCAAAACTATGGCGCGCAGACGATCGCAGCCGAAGCAATCGAAGACGTCGTTCCCGAGGTCTATGCCAAAGCGGTACGCGAGCACGATCTCGAGCCGGTCGATCGTCCGAAGATGGAATTGGAACGCGATGAGAACGGACAACCCTCGCGCCTGAAGGCGGTCGTTGAGGTTCGCCCCGACATTGCACTGCACGAGTATAAAGGTTTGAAGCTTAAGCGCGCCGTGCAAGCAGTCACCGACGAAGAAGTCGAGCGTAGCGTCCAAACATTGGCGCGCGAACGCGCGACACTCGTGCCGGTAGAGCGCGAAGCGCGGATGAGCGACGTGGTGACGATCGATTACGAGGGAACGATCGACGGACAACCCTTTGAAGGCGGAAGTGCCAAGGCGCAATCGGCGGAGTTGCAAGAAGGGCGCATGCTTCCGGGATTTGCCGGCGGCATCGTCGGGATGAAGGCCGGTGATTCCAAAACGATCGACGTGCCCTTTCCCGACGATTACCGGCAACGAGATCTGGCGGGGCAAACTGCGAACTTCGCCATCACAGTCCATGAAGTGAAAGAGGTCGAGCTTCCGCAGCTCGACGATGCATTTGCCAAAGCGGTTTCCGAGAATGAAACGATGGAAGCGTTGCGCGCCGACATCCGCCGGCGATTGGAAGCGGTGGCCCAAGCGCGATCGCGGCGCGAACTCGGAGCACAAGCGGTAGCACGGATTGTCGAGCAGCATGAATTCCCGTTGCCGGCTACGCTGGTCGATCGCGAATTGGAAAGCATGATAGGCGATGCCGCGGCGATGGCCGCGCGCATGGGCGTCTCGTTCGAAGACTATTTGAAAGCGACAAAAAAAACCGAGGAGCAACTTCGCGAGGAGTACCGGCCGGAAGCCGAACGGCGCGTCCGCGCGACGCTCGTGTTGGGCGCGATCGCGAAGGCGGAGAAAATAACCGCGACCGCCGCCGATATCCAGGACGAACTTCGCGCGCTTGCTCGGCAGTACGGCCAGCCGGTGGACCGGGTCCGTAAGGCCTTGGGCAACAACGTCCTTCCTTTAATGGATGGTATCGTCCGAGGCAAAACGGTCGATTTTCTGGTCGAGCATGCGAGCATAGAGGAAGCAACCGCGGGCGCTCCGTCGTAGTTGGGATCAGTATGATAATGAACCACCTGGTCCCGATGGTCGTCGAGCAAAGTGCGCGCGGCGAACGTGCGTTTGACATTTATTCGCGGCTGCTCAAAGACCGGATCGTCTTTGTGGGCGGCCCCGTTGACGATCATCTGGCGAACCTGGTGATTGCGCAGCTACTCTTCCTTGAAAAGGAAGACCCGGACAAAGACATCGACATGTACATTAACAGTCCGGGCGGCAGCGTGACCGCTGGGCTGGCGATCTACGATACCATCCGCTTCATTAAGCCGGACGTGGCGACGATTTGCGCGGGGATGGCCGCCTCCATGGGGTCGATTCTGTTAACCGGCGGCGCTCAGGGAAAACGCATGGCCCTACCGCATTCGAAGATCCTCATCCATCAGCCATGGGTGCAGCAAGTCGGCGGCCAGGCGACCGACATCGAGATTCATGCCCGTGACTTAATCGCCACGCGACGGATGCTGGCGGGAATCTACGAGGACACCACCAAGAAGCCCATCGAGCAGATTCTTAAAGATATCGAACGAGATTTCTATATGACCGCCCAAGAAGCCAAGGATTACGGTATTATAGATACGATCATCGAGAATCGCTCGTCCTTGGCAACGCCGGCATAAGCCAGAGGAATAAAGCGCACAACAATGTTTCGTTTCGGGGACGAGAAGGGACAGCTGAAGTGCAGTTTCTGCGGTAAATCGCAGGAGCAAGTGCGCAAATTGATCGCGGGCCCGGGCGTGTATATCTGCGATGAGTGTATCGAGCTCTGCAACGAGATCATTGAAGAAGAGCTCTACAAGAACGTTGACGAGAACCTGCGGCTGCGCAACATCCCCAAACCCAAAGAGATCAATCACATTCTGAACCAGTATGTGATCGGGCAAGAGCGCGCCAAGAAATCTTTGGCAGTCGCGGTGTACAATCATTACAAACGCGTCAACATGGGTGGCACCGCCGACGACGTCGAGCTGCAGAAGTCAAATATTCTGTTGGTTGGCCCGACCGGTTCGGGCAAGACGTATCTCGCTCAGACGCTCGCGAAGATTTTAGATGTGCCGCTGGCGATGGCCGACGCGACCTCATTGACCGAAGCTGGCTACGTCGGCGAAGATGTCGAGAACATTCTGCTCAAGCTGATCCAAGCTGCGGACTACGATGTCAAGCGCGCCGAAAAAGGCATCGTCTACATCGACGAGATCGACAAGATCGCGCGCAAGAGTGAGAACCCGTCGATTACGCGCGACGTCTCCGGCGAAGGCGTGCAGCAAGCGCTGCTCAAGATTCTAGAAGGCACGACCGCCAACGTTCCACCGCAGGGCGGGCGCAAACATCCGCACCAAGAGTTCATTCAGATCGACACGACCAACGTGTTATTCATCTGCGGCGGCGCATTCGACGGACTCGAGCGGATCATCGAATCGCGGGTCGCGAGCAACAACATGGGCTTTCGCGCACAGCCTGAAGGCAAACGCGCCGAGCGCGTCGGCAAACTGCTGCAGCAACTGATGCCCGAAGATTTGCTGAAGTTCGGGCTGATCCCCGAATTCATCGGACGCTTGCCCATCGTCGTAACGCTCGATGCACTCGACGAGCTGGCTCTACGCCGCATTTTGGTCGAGCCGCGCAATGCGCTGGTCCGGCAGTTCCAAAAGATCATGGGCTTAGACGGCGTCGAGCTGACCTTTACGAAGGAAGCTTTGATCGCGATCGCCGCCAAAGCGCAAACGCGGAAGACCGGCGCGCGTGGCCTGCGGTCGATCCTCGAAGAGACCATGCTCGACGTCATGTACGATCTGCCTTCGCTGACCGGCGTGAAGAAGTGCGTCGTCAATAAAGAAGTCATCGAGAAGAAAGAGGCCCCGACGCTCATCTACACCGAGCGTCAGAAGGATATGCCGGCGTAGCCGAGCTCTCGAAAACCTACGATCCCAAAGCCGTAGAAGCGCGGCTCTATAAACATTGGGAAGAGGCCGGCTACTTTCACGAAGAGCCGGATCCGTCACGCCCGCCATTCATTATTTGCATGCCGCCGCCGAATGTCACGGCGCGTGCGCATTTAGGCCACGGATCGACGTACACGCCGATGGATGTCGCAACGCGCTATCACCGCATGTTGGGCGACAACGCGGACTGGCTCCCCGGTACGGATCATGCTGCGATTGCAACCGAAGCGGTTCTCGTCCGTGAGTTAGCGGCAGAAGGCAAATCGCGTGAATCTCTCGGGCGGGAAAAGTATCTCGAGATCGCGTGGCAATGGTCCAAAGAGACCGGCGGTACGATCTTCGAGCAGTTTCGCGCGCTCGGCTTCGGCCCGGATTGGCAGCGCAGTCATTTCACCATGGACGAACGGCTGTCCGCAGCGGTGCGCAAAGTTTTCGTGGCGCTGTACCGCGATGGTTTGATCTACCGCGGAAAACGGCTCGTCAATTGGGATCCGGTCGCACATTCGACGATCTCCGATGCGGAGGTCGAGCACGAAGACCGCGATGGAGTGTTGTGGCGGATTCGGTATCCGTTTTCTCCCAACGAAGCGGCAGGGATAGAGATTGCAACGACGAGGCCGGAAACAATGCTCGCGGATGTGGCGATTGCCGTGCATCCAAAGGACAAACGTTACAAGAATTTCGTCGGCAAAAGCGTGCTCGTTCCACCGTTGTTGGAGCGATCGATTCCGATCATTGCAGATGAGAGCGTGGATCCGGAATTTGGGACAGGAGCTGTCAAGGTAACGCCGGCACATGACGCGACCGACTATGAGATCGGCCTACGCCACAATCTGCCGATGCCCTCGGTGCTCGACCTCGACGCGCGTATAACCGGCGACGAGATCGGCGTCGGTAAATACGGCGGCATGATGCGCGAAGAAGCGCGCGCTGCCATTGTGTCGGACTTGCGCAACAAAAAGCTATTGGCCGAAGAGCAACCATATCGTTACGCTATCGCAACCAGCGAACGAACCGGCGCCGTCGTAGAGCCCCTCCTTTCGCTGCAATGGTTTGTGATGATGAAACCGCTGGCGGAGCCGGCGCTGCAGGCATATCGCGACGGGCGCGTTCGCTTTGTGCCCGAGCGATACGGCCGCACGTTCGAGCAGTGGCTCGAAAATATTCGGGACTGGAACATCTCGCGCCAAATTTGGTGGGGTCACCAGCTGCCGGTTTGGTACACGGACGACGGTTCGGTTGTCGTCGCGGAAACGGAAGAAGAGGCTCGCAAGATCGCGCGCGCCGAGCGAAATACCGATCGATTAACACGCGATCCGGACACACTCGATACATGGTTCTCAAGTGGGTTATGGGCATTTACGATTCTTGGCTGGCCGGAACGCACGCCGGAGCTCGAGCACTGGTATCCCTCGCAAGTCCTCATGACCGGCTGGGAGATCATTTTTCTTTGGGTCGCGCGCATGGTGATGCTGGGGTTGCGTTTCATGGGTGACGTGCCGTTCAAAGACGTGTTTGTCGCGCCGCTGGTGTTCGATATGCAAGGGCGCAAGATGAGCAAATCGCTCGGCAACGTTATCGATCCGCTGGATCTCGTGGAGAAATACGGCGCGGACGCCTTTCGCATGGGGATGTTGCGGCAGCTGCGCCTAGAAAGCCAAGAGGTTCGGTTCAACGAGTCCCGGTGTCTCGAGGCGCGCAACTTCAATAACAAGATTTGGAACGCGCTGCGCTACATCACCTCACTACCGGAAGAGTTGCCGCCGGCAATGGCATTGCCCGACACGGATCGCCTCTCCCTTGCCGACAAATGGATCTTGACGCGACTCAACGAGACGGTCATTCGCATCAGCCGTGCACTCGACGGCTACGATTTCGGTCTTGCTGCTGAGACAATCTGGAATTTCGTCTGGTATGAGTTCTGCGATTGGTATTTGGAATCCACGAAAGACGCCAACGCGCAACCAACTCGTGCTGCGGTTCTCTCGTTTGTGCTGAACCATGCAATGCGGCTGTTGCATCCGATCGCGCCGTTCATCACCGAAGAGGTTTGGTTAGCCCTGCCACACGATGGCGAGAGCATTGTTACCGCGAGCTGGCCCGACATCGCGGAGATTCCGCGTGATGTCGCGTCGGCCGGCATTTTTGAGGCGTTGCGCCGCAAAGTCGAAGAGATTCGCAACCTGCGTTCGGAGATGGGGCTGCCGCCGAGAGAGCGCGTTCGGGTCGCCGTGCCAGCGAGCGTGCCGGATACGACGGCATCGTTGTTGGCAACGCTCGCGGTCGCCGAAGTCGAAGCAGCGCCGAGCCGCGACGGCACTCCCGAGCAGGCGCTCGCGGAAATTACCGCCCACGCGCCGGCAGAGACGCTGCGCGCACGCTATAAAAAGGAAGCCGGACGCTTAACCGCAGAGGTCGAGCGTGGCGAGCGTAAACTCGCCGACCAGCGATTTGTGGCAAATGCGAAGCCCGAAGTGGTGGCGAAGGAGCGCGAGAAATTGCAAGGCTATCGGAAAGAGCTCGAACGGGTCTTGAAAATGCTGGCCGAAATGGAGCGGACAAAGTGACGGCCTCGACCGTTAAACGCCGCGTGCTCGTCGGTTCTGCCGAGATCGATCGCATGATCGCGCGCCTGGCGCATCAGATTCTCGAACCCGAAGACTCAGCGCCCAACCGTTTATACGTCATCGGAATTCGCCGCGGTGGCGAAGCGTTGGCGCAGCGGATCGCGTCGCAGATAGCGGGCATTACCGGTAAAAATCCGCAGCTGGGTTTCCTGAACATCAATCTCTATCGCGATGATGACGTTTCGCACGAGTTACCCGAATCGCAAATCCCCGGCGATTTGAGCGGCAAGACGATTGTTATTGTGGACGATGTGCTGTATACCGGCCGGACCGTCCGTTCGGCACTCGATGCGGTCACCGATTTGGGCCGCCCGGCCGCCGTGCGGCTGTGCGTTCTGATCGATCGGGGGTTGCGCGAGCTTCCGGTTCAGCCGGATTATGTGGGGCGATTCGTCCCCACCAGCCGCAGGGAGCGCGTGCAGGTACAACTCGGCCGCGAACCGTCCGACGGTGACGAGGTAACGATCGTTGCGGACGAGACGTAGCGTCATCGATCTCGACGACCTCACGGCGTCGGAGATCGGCTATATCTTTGAGCGGACGCAAGAATTTGAGCGCGAGCCGCCCGAAGCGACGTTAAAGGGCGTGGCGTGCGTGAACATGTTTTTTGAAAACAGCACGCGCACAATGACCTCATTTACATTGGCCGAGCAACGCTTGGGGGCCAACGTAATTACCCTCTGGCCTAAAGAATCGAGCTTGCAGAAAGGCGAGACGATTGAAGATACGGCCATTACGCTGGCGGCTATGGGTGTGAACGTGCTGGTGATTCGCCATAGCATCGAAGGATATCCACGGCGCGTCGCACTTTCATTTGACGGTCACGTGATCAATGCCGGCGACGGCATTCACGCGCATCCGACGCAAGCGCTTTTGGATATCTTCACGATCCGTGAAGAGTTCGGCGATCTGAGCGGACGGCGCGTTGCAATCGTGGGCGATATCGTGCATAGCCGCGTGGCGCATTCAAATATTGCGGGACTGCGCGCACTCGGCGCTGAGGTGATTTTGGTTGGCCCTGCGGGGTTGTTGCCCGACGGCTACATGCATCCGCAATGC
>DASYYA010000044.1:0-20971 GCA_035934355.1 Candidatus Rubrimentiphilum sp.
CGATCAATCGATGCGGATTCCGAAATCGTGGAACGCGCCGTTATAGTATCCAAGCGGCGAGCCGGTACGTGACGCGCACGCAACCACACGCCCGATGAAGACGCTGTGCGAACCCGCGTGATGCTCTTCGGCCACCTCGCAATCCACGTACGCGACGACGCCAGTGAGCACGGGCGCGCCGGTGGCCGCGCGCTCGAAAGCAACGTTTTCAAACTGACCGTCGCGGATCTTCGCGGCGAACCGCTCGGCCATCGCCTGCTGATCGCCCGCGAGAATATTGACGCAAAAGATTTTCGACTCAGAAATAAATAAGTAGCTGCGCGCGGTGCGGTTAATGCAAATAAGGACGAGCGGCGGATCGAGTGAAACGCTGGAGAACGCGCTCACGGTTACGCCGCGCGGTTCTCCGTGGCGCAAGCTGGTGACGACGGTGACGCCGGTCGGAAAATGCCGCATCGCGGTTTTGAACGCCTCGACGCTGACCGGCGATGCGTTCATGTTTTACGCGCCGCGATGCCCAGTCCGTCGCCCAGCGGGAGAATTGCCGCGTTCAATTGCGGATGATTCAGAAAGAGATCTTGGTCGTGCACGCGGTTCAAAATGACCAGCCCGGAGAGTTTCAGCACGTGTAGTGATTGTTTCAAATAGGCGGTGTAATCGGTTTTCGGCGCGTCGATGAATGCAATGTCGAGATTGCGTTGCGGAAAAATCGGCAAGACCTCGAGCGCCGGCTGATTAATGATTTCAATCCGTTCGCCTAATCCGGCACGATCGAAATAGTCACGCGCAATTTGCGTGCGCTTCATATCCGGATCGAACGTCCAAATTCTTCCAGCGGGGGGTTGCGCCATGGCCATATGGAGCGTCGCATAGCCGTAGCCGGTGCCAATTTCAAGAATCCGGTTGGCCTGCATCGCGGTCGTTAAAACCGATAACAGGTTCCCGATGACTCGATCGACGATTGGCACGCGATCGCGCTTCGCGCGTTGTTCGATCTCGTCAAGGAGCTCCGAAGTCATCGTTGTCGCCTTATTCGTACGCGTGAACCTTCCCCGCAGCCGTCGCGGCCTTTATCACGTTTCGCAGCAATGCGATGTTGGTTACCGGGCCAACCCCGCCCGGTACCGGCGTTATGGCGCCCGCAACCATTACGGCCGAATCAAAATCCACGTCGCCCTTGAGCTCGCCGTCAACCAACGTTGTGCCAACATCGATCACGGTCGCGCCAGGTTTTATATCCTCTCCGCGGATGAGGCCCGGCACGCCGGTGGCGACCACCAAAACGTCGGCCATGCGCGCATACGGCTGTAACGAGGCCGACTCTTTGTGCAAAATCGTAACCGTTGCATTTTGCGCCAACATCAACATTGCGACCGGCGCGCCCACGACAACCGATCGGCCGATGGTGACCGCGTACCGCCCGCGAAGCGGCCAATGCGGACTGCGTTCGAGTAACAACATGACGGCGGCCGGTGTTGCAGGCACGTACAGTGCGCCGCTCCCGAATGCCAAGTGGCCCTGGTTGGCGGGATTGGTGCCATCAACGTCTTTCTCAATCGGAATTGCGCCGGCGATGGTGCGAATGGTCAGATGCGGCGGCAGCGGTTGTTGCAGCATCACGCCATGGGTTGCGTCGTCATCCCTTAAATGCTCGAGACGATCGCGAATCGCCGCAGCCGTTGCGGATTCCGGCAGCTCATCCACGTGCACGGCGACACCCACCCGTTCGCCGGTTTTTACGAGACTGTGCACGTAAGCGACCGACGCTTCGTTCTCGCCTACGAGTACTACAACCAGCCGCGGATGAATGCCGTGGGCACGCAAATCGTTGCTCTGGTCGAGAAGTTGGGCGCGCAGCTCGTTGGCCAGCGCGCGGCCATCCAAAATGAGTGCGGGCACGCTCGCGCTTTCGTGCGCTGAAGGAAGCTTACCTGGAATGTTGGGAATCACATTTTTTGTGAAATGGATCATCGGCGCGGCGGCCGCGGCAATCGCTGCAATTTTCTTGTTGCAATACCTTCCAAACGGCAGCGCGCAAGCCGGACCGAATGCGGCAGCCGGTAAACCGGCGCCGAGTTTTACGATCCCATCGGTGAACGGAAAGCCCACGAGCCTCGCGGATTTTCGCGGTCATGTCGTGGTGATGAATCTGTGGGCGACGTGGTGTCCGCCGTGCCGCTCCGAGATGCCCGATCTGGAACGCTTGTACGAAGCATATCGTAATCGCGGCTTGGTTGTGATTGGCGTTGACCAGGGAGAGTCTCGCGAACGCACCGTCGCGTTTGCGCATTCGCTTGGAATTCGTTATCCGATTTTACTCGATAACCAACAGCAGTATGGACGAACCTACATCGCTCTGGGTTTACCGACAACGATCATCATTAATCGTAACGGCGTCGGCGTGCGCGGTTTTGACGGACCGCTGACCTATTCGCAGATGAAAAGCGCGGTCGCTCCGCTGATTCATTGATCGCGTTTTGGCTGCTGATCCTCGCTGCGGCGGGGATGACGGCGGTGCAAGACATTCTTCCGGGCAAAACACTGTACCATCAGGGTTGGTACAATGTGCTCGACGCCGTGTTTCTTATTTTGGCGGCATACCGGCTGCGCGCCGTTCATCGCACGGAAACGCGATCGCGCGCGGGCGAGTTGCTTGCCCTCGCCGGCGCGACGGTACTTGTCGTCGCAGGTTTGGCCAGCGGTTTGCTCGGCGCTGACACGCATCCGGTCATGGGGGCGCCCGGAACAACCGTGCACGACGATCAAAGTCAAACATCCTTTGCGTTTCCGGCGGCGCAACCGCAGACGGATCCGCGCGCTATGCAGGTCGCAAGCCGTGGCGGATTCACAATCACGATCGGTTCGGCACATTACAATGACGGCATTGTCTATTGGGGTGTTCCGCGGAACGTCTTGTGGGTGCGCGCGGCCGATACTTCAGGCAATCAACTGACGATAACGCAACCCCTGAATAGTGCATTTCTCTCGCCGGTGTTGCTGATGCAGCAGAGCACGACAATCGCCGGAATGAGCGTGCGGTACGATACCTTTGCCGTGCCCGCAATGCGCAGAACCGTAAAAGCGATCTTTTTTGACAGTGCGCAAGCGGCGCGACTGGGGAAAGCCGCTCCGCCCGCAGGAAGCTCCGCGGTCCTCTTTGCGGTTGCCGATCGCGAAGATCGACCGGTCCGGGGCGGTATTGGAATTGTTGCATCGGGCTCCCAGCGCACTATTGGTGGTCTCGCGCTCGGCGCGCAGGCCGGTTCTTATCCCGAAGTTATTGTCGCGTCGGCGCCGTATCTGCCGGTCGCGCTCGCGGGTGCGCTCCTCTTAATCGCCGGGGTCGCTAGAACTGCGTCCCGCTCGTAAAACTGAACTTCGCGATCTTTGCGGCCGGCACCACGAGCGAGAACCAATAATCGCCGGTGCGTTTGGGCTGATTCGAAAACTCGCACTCGCTCAAAGCCCCGAGAATGCTCTGGTTGAACCGCATGTTGCGGACGCCGTGCCCGACTTTCCCGTTTTCGATTAAAAACGTGCCGTCGCGCGTCATCCCGGTCACGATCGCTTTCTTTTGATCGACGGTGCGTATATACCAGAAGCGGCTGATCAAGAGTCCGCGCTTGGTCTCGGAAATCAATTGTTCGAGCGACTTTGATCCGGGCGAAATTGCAAGATCGATCGCTTGCGGGCCATATGCGTTGGGCGCCGGCAATGCGTGGCCGGTGTTTTCGCGGCCGAGCTTCTTGCCCCAGTAGCTATCGGTGACGACGGTTTTTGCGACTCCGTCTTCAACCAGCGTGACGCGCTGCTTCGGCTGCCCCTCAAAATCGAAGGGCATCGACGGCGCGAGCGGGTTGGCATAATCGTCGACAATCGTGACGTTCTCGCCGAAATAGCGCTTATCCAAGCCGTCGCTTAAGAATGACGATCCTTCATCGAACGATTGCGCCGAGAAATGCTGACCCAAATACGCAAAGAACTCGCCGAAAGCCGCCGGTTCCATGATAACGGTCCAGTCACCGGGATCGACACCGCGGGGGTCGGCAGAATTGCGCGCCTTTGCCGCCGCCACCTCGGCAATGCCGTGCGCGTCTAATTGCGAGACGTCGTTGACGTACCACTGACCGTAGCCGGTTGAATCCGCGGCGTTCATTTTTACATTTACGCCGCTATCGGTCCCGTCAAAAGAAGCGCGCGCACCGGCCGAATTTGCAACCGTATAGCCGCTGCTCTGCGTGCGCACGAAACCCGCGCACCAAAATCGATCCTTCTCGGCAACTTTGAAAATGGCATCGCACATTTGCGCGCGCAATTCCGGCGAGGCGTCGGCCGTCGCGCGAACGTAAGCGCCGGGTGGAGCGGATGCCGGGCCGCCTGCGGGCAATGGCGCGATTCCCGGATCCTCAGGAGCGAGCTTGGCCATTTCAATGGCGCGCGCGACGGTGGCCTGCAGCGATTTATCATCCAACAGATTCGTGCCGGCGGCACCGGTGCGCTGTCCCACAATCGCGCGCACACTCACGCCAACATCGGTGCGCGAAACATTTTGGTGAATATCTTGATGCGTGAAGCGCGTGAGCTCGGCGTTTTCACGCGAGACGGTCACTTCGGTTTGATCGGCCGAGGAGAGGGCGAGCACACGCTCCGCCAGCGCTTGACGTTGCGCGCTATCCACCGTAACCAACTCCGACTTGCACGTTGCGAAAACGCGCCGGCGATGCGCACTGGGCGGTGCGGCCGGTTTGCATGGGTTCGCCTTTTCCGCAGTTGGGCGTACCCCACGCGATCCACGAGCTTTCGTCGGCAATGGCGTCGCACGAGTTCCAAAACTGGGGTGTCATGCCGGCATACGTCGGATTTTTGAGCATCCGGCCGCGTTTGCCGTCTTTGATCTCCCATCCGATCTCGCAGCCAAACTGAAAGTTCAGCCGGTGATCATCGATGGACCAGGATCGGTTGCTCTCCATATAGATGCCGTCGCGAACATCTTCGAAAAGCCCATCGAATGGCACGTTTCCGGGCAGAAGATTGAGATTGCACATCCGGATCATGGGGACGAACTCCCAACTGTGCGCGCGGACGCACGCGTTGCTTTCACGTCCGATCGCGCGGGCGGTGTCGTTGCTCATCTCATACCCGACGAGCAAGCCGTTGCGAATGATATCGGAGACGCCGCTTTTCGTACCTTCGTCATCGTAGCCCACCGTCGCCATGCCTTGTGGCAGTGTGTTATCGATTCGGATCGTTACGATATCCGAGCCGTAGCGCAGCGTGTCGAGCTGCGAGAGCTCCAAAAAACTGACGCCCGAGAAATTGGCTTCCCACCCCATCACGCGATCGAGTTCTGCCGGATGTCCGCATGACTCGTGAATCTGTAATGACACTTGGGATCCGCCCAAAATGATGTCGCGCGTGCCGCTCGGGCATTGCGGGGCAGATAGCAATGCAACGGCCTCTTCGCCGATGCGCTGCGCGTTTTGCGCGAGCGCAGCTTCTTCGATGATCTCCCAGCCGCCGGATTTGTACAAACCGATATCGCCGGGGAATGTGCGTGTCTGCACGTCGCCTTCACCGACGGCCAATGCTTCGATGCCGCCGCCGGTTTGGCGGATCGATTGTTCGATGCGCGATCCAATCGTGCTAAAAAATGTTTTGTCGGTACGCCAGAGATCGATCCAGGCGCGTCCCACTCGCACTTCGGGAGCAACATGCAACGCTTTCTCAGCTTCGAGCAGGAGCGCCACGCGCTCACCGAGCGACACATCGACGGGATCGCGCTCCATTGGCGTGACGAAAGTATCGACGTACGAACGCGGTGGAGATGCGCCGAGCGGCGTGCGGGCAATAATTGCCGCGGCTTTGGCCATTTCCACTGCTCGCGCCGCGGTGCGATCCATGCCCTCGGGCGTCAGGTCGGAGGACGCCGCAAAACCCCATGCGCCGCGAACCAAAGCGCGCATTCCGTACCCGCAGCTGGTCGCGTCTGCGAGTGTCGCGACGACCGCATTGCGAGTTTCAATCCGTTCGGAACGCACCAGTTCAAAGCGCACGTCGGCGTACTCGGCGCCTTGTTTGACCGCGGTATCCAGCGCACGCCCGGCGAGTTCGTCAAAAGCCATAAACGCGCGCTATTTGTGGAGCTGTTAGTGGCGGCCTGCCGCTGCCGGACGCCACTCCGCGATGCTCAAGGGGTATGCGCCGGTGGGAAACGGAGATCCGGGAATGCGGCGCAACGTCTTTAGCGTGAAGATATCAACGCGGTTGCTTCGCGAGCACGGCACGTACAGACGTCCATCCGAAACATACGGCCGCCAGGGCGTGGCGCAGGTGGCAAGCGGCGCGTGCGCGGCACGCAGACTGCGGCTATCGAGAACATAGAGCTTATTCGTCGCTTCGTCCGATACAAAAAGGCGGTTTGTCCGCGAATCAAAAGCGATGCCGAGCGGAAAGATCATCGAGGCGCTGCGCGCCACCATCCGTGGATGCGCGGCTTGCAGATCGAACGCTGCGACGTAACCGCCGTGCGCGCTCATCGATGGGCTGACGTTTGAGACCACAAAGAGGCGGCGGACCCGGTTGTCGATAGCTAATCCGAAGGGACGCTCGACACTGTAAAATGCTTGGACAACGCGCATATCGCGCGCATCAATGACCGCGACCGTGCCATCGTTGACATTTCCGACGTAAACCAGCGCGCGTTGCGGATCCAGGGCGATCCCCTCGGCGGTTTCACCCGTGATGACGCGCGATACGTTGCCGCCGGGCGTGATTCGGGTTAATGCCCCTTTACCGTTGACATCGCGATCGCTCACGAAGATTGTGCCATCGGCGGGATCGACTGCGATTTCATTCGCTTCGCTCACGCCGCCGATTTGCCGAACATGCCACCCCGCGCGCGATATCAGCGTCAAATAATCGCCATCGGTGTCGGCGGTGACCAGCGATCCATCGGGCAAAAATGCAACGTCGGCCGGCACACCGCCGATCGCGATCGTTCCTAGCAACGCAAAGGTTTGCGGATTGTGCAGTGTGATGCCGCTACGATAAGCCGCAACCGCCACGACGCCGCGTCTTCCGGATGGCGGCGGAATCGTTCGAATCCAAGCGGTGGCGACGGCGCCAGGTGCGGCACCGACAAGGAGCGACCACGCCGGTTGCGACAGAACCGGCGCAACAAAAACGCCGTTCTCGATTTTTCCCGCGCCGAGAACCGACAGACTATAACGCCCGCTAATGCCGCTGACGTTGATCGGCACGCGGCTTCCTGAAAAATACGGACCGCTTGGAACCAGTAAGCTAAACCGAGCTGCCGGCGGCGCCTTGTGTTGTGGCGCGGCGCCGAGCAGCAACCCAACGGCGAGTGCGCTAAGTCGCAGTCGCATGCACGCGCGCAAGTCCTTCTTGAATATCCGTTCCCGGTGCGACGAGTGTTTGCGCGGTCCGTTGCGGGTCGAAGGTGAAGCCCGCGATCTCGTAATCGCCGAACGTTCCGCAAACGATCGCGCCGTCGGGATCCACAACGTAGGCGCGCCGCCCTTTAGGATCGAGCACCACCACGTACAGGCGCAACTCGAGCGCGCGGGCGCGGGCGAAATCGGCCTGCCATCCGTCGTCGCCTTCAGCCAGCCAGATTGCCAGATCGTATCCGCTCAAACGGCGCTCGACTAAAGCACGCGGATCGTAAAAGTCCGCTCCGGTGATGGCAGACGCTTGCGGGACTTGCTGGTTTAAAGAAGCCGCAGTTGCCGGCGTGATAACTATATCGGCTTCGACGATGCGCAGGAGCTCCGAACCCGGAGCGATGTCTTTATGCGAAACGGCGATGCGTTGCGAGTGCGCGGCGTGGTTCGGTCCTGCAGTTGGCGGTTTCAACGATCCGGCGTCACGCGCCGGGTGCGGTTCGCCGATGGAGATTTCAGCAAGAACGATTGCTTCGTCGCTTTGCGACCCTTTCGCTAGCGTATTTCCCTCGGCATCGATGATCTGACTCTTGCCGCAATACGCGACGCAATGCAATTCAACGCCGCACTTGTTGGCGGCGATAAAAGGCACGCCGTTCTCGCGTGCGCGTATGCGAGCCAAGAGATCTGCTTGCACGTTTTCCAAATTTTGCGGGTCGCGGCCGCTGGTCACCCAAGCAGTCGGCATCACCAACACCTCCGCGCCGCGATCCACCAGCGTACTCGCTATCGTGGGAATGCGGCCGTCGGCGCAGATCAGCACACCCAATTGTCCGATACTGGTGCGGATCGGACGCAGGTCGTTGCCCGGCGCAAACCATTGACGGTCGAAGTGCCACAGAAAATATTTGTCCGCAGCTCCGGCTAGGGTTCCGTCTGAATCGAACACCAGCGCGCTGTTATATGTACGCTCGGCGACAGAGCGCGCGGCCCCGACAACGATCACGCCCTGCAACTGCGCTGCGAGTTGGCCCAGCTCTGAAAGGATGGCGCCCAGCTCTGCCGGTGCGAAGTCTTGGTAGCCCAGAACGTAGGCGGGGAGCGTGCCTTCGGGAAGCACGATCAGCCGCGCGCCTTTACTTGCTGCCTCGGCGATGCGCGCGCGAATCGCCGGCCATGTTTGTGTTAAGTTTTTGCGTTCGTGTGCGCGGAGCTGAATCGCTGCAGCGGTGATTTTACGAGGCATCGCCCTGGGTGTTAGCAGGCGTAGCATCCCTTCCTGTTCGCCCGTCCGGCAACGTAAGCGGCTAATAGGCCTCTAATCCTGCGCCGATGGTTAATGTGGGGAGAGAAGAAGGAGCGGCGCTTTGCGCTACCATCGCTTTCTTATAGCTATAGCTGCGGTGCAGCTGTTTATATTCTCTTCGTACCAGCCCGCATTTTCCAGGACAGCGCACATCGCGTACTCCAGGTCTACAAAGGTCGCGCCTGCCGACGAATATTTCGGCCGGTTGAAGATGAGCATTCTCGGAATTCGGAATGAGTTGCACGATCTGGATCAACGCTTGACCTTCTCCCCGGACAAGAGCGATGACGTCCTCGGTTCGGCGGCGTTTGTCGAAAACGCAATCAAGGATTGGGAGCACAAATACCCGGCAGATCCGTGGCTCGCGAAAAGCGTGTACGAACTCGATCATCTGTACGCGCGCATCCACTCGCCGGCCGGCCATGCCAAGGCCGTAACGACGTTGCACTGGCTTGTGGCCCGTTACCGGCGTTCGCCGTTCTGCACAACCGCCGCAGCCGAAGTGGGAGAGGCTTTAAGGTAAGCGAACGTTTCCGGGAGTGATGAGATCACTCCGAAACGCACGCTTTCGACGATCCACTCTCGCAGCCGCGCTCGCGGCAAGTGTCCTCGGCTCGGTCGCCGCGGCACCGTCTCCGAAACCGCCGCCGAAATCGGCTCCCAAAAAGCCGGCGCCGCCGGCGGTTTCGAAATACCGCCAGCACATCTTGCAGATGCTCAAGGTCTCGGCGCCGGGTGATGAATACTTCGGACGCTTGAAGATGAGCTATCTTGGGATCGACAATACGTTCCGGGACGAATCGGTACGCGCCGGCGCGTATACGACGGACTCGCGCATCGTTTCGCAAGTGAACTTCGCCGAAGAGGCGTTGCGTCAGTGGTACAACCGCTATCCCCACGATCCTCAGCTGCCGCGTTCGTTTTTCTTGGCGTACGCGATGTACCGGAAAATCTGGACGCAACCCGGACAAAACGAGGCCTGGGTGTACTTGCACCTCATCGAAGAACGCTGGCCCAGCAGCTACTTCGGCAAACTCGTGAAAAAAGACCAAACCGGTTTTACCGAGCATTACTTTATGGATCCGTCGCCGTGTCCGGCGACGGAAGCTCCGTCATCAACGCCGTCACCGGGCGGAAGACGTAGTCGTCCGACACCGACGCCGAGCCCAACGCCAACTCCGACGCCACCGCCCCCGACACCAACACCGGCGCCGGGCCAACCCGCGATCGACATTTTGCCGGTTCCGTGCTACACGCCGGCTCCGCCCACGCCGTCACCGACACCGAGCGTGGTTCCGAGTGCAACTCCAACGATCCAAGCATCGGGTTCGCCACATCCGTTCCCGAGCGGAGCTTTAACGCCGACGCCTCGCATTTCTTCGACGCCATCACCAGCTCCAACAAAATCGCCACAGAAATATAAAAAAAACCAATGAAGACATAAACTAACCGCAGCTAATCTTTTTTTAAGGCCTCGGATTTATTCGGGGCTTTTATTTTTGCATTCTTTTATTGCCACGCACGAGGGCGAGCTGGTGGTGCGGTGCTCGATTTGCGAAGTTAAAAAGAACGATGTATGAGATTGTGCCTGGTCATCCGAGATTACATTTCGCCAATCGAGTACCGCACCAGCAGCTCGCCGATATAGCACAATCGGATAAGAACAAAAAGGCCCCGGATAAATCCGAGGCCTTTTCCGTTCTTCTCTTACGAGTTTAGAACTTGATTCCGAGACCTCCGTACGGCCCGGCGAAGCTTTCGTTCGCGGGAGCGTTCTGCTTGTTTCTCCATGAGCTTCCTAGGAAGCCGAACTCGACGTACACCGGCACGTTTGCACCGAATGTCACCGCAGCTCCGAGATCATAGCGCAGAACGTTGTATGCCAGCGTGTACGGTACGCCCGGTGGGACGCAACCGTTGGCTGCAATACAAGCCGTGCCCGTGCCCTGGACGTTCGGATAGTAGTATGCACTACCGAACCAGGTGAAGGACTGATTGAGGTCGGGCAGTTTCTCGACGCCGAAGCCCCAGTTATTCAGGTGCGGATAACCGTAGTTAGATGATTGCCACAGATATCCGACACCGATGTAAATCCGAGGATCCAAAACCTTGAGACCCAACCGCGCATCGCCTTCATATTGACGAGCGATGAACGCCGGGATAAAGGTCATCGAGTTGCCGCCGATGGTGGTCACGCATCCGGTGTCACCCGGTGCCGCGTGCCCGTTCAAACCATCGCAAACTTGGAATGCATTAGCTGCTGTCGTTGCGACGCCTTGATTGTGCGGATAATTGAACTGACGGTAGTCGCCCGCAACCATCCACGGGAGATTGATGAGATTGAACTCCCATGCACCGTGAATGCGATACGAGAAGCCACCTTGCGTGTTCGATCCCGTGTTACCGGGGCTGAACTCGTTGTATACCTTGGGCGAGATGATGTAGTCGCCCGCAATGAAGTGATCCATATACGGTGCCGGTACCGGCGTCGGTGTGATTACCGGTGCTGGTGACGGCGTCGCGGTAACGGTTGGCGGCGGCGGTGGCGTCGGCGGAATATACCGCACAACGACAAGGCGCTTATCGGGAACCCACTGTACGTAGGCGCCCATGCCTTCCGAGATCACGCGAACGGGAACGACGACATGCCCTTGGTACATCTCAGGCGGCACGTCCAACGGACGCGTTTCACCGTTGATGACCACTTCGGGTCTGCCGACCGTTACTTTTACATCCGCGCCGGGCTTGCTGACATCGGCCGTTTTCGACGCGGGATCCCACGAAACGGTCGCGCCCATTTGCTCGAACATCGAACGTAATGGAATTAAGATCGTGCCACCGCGAACTAGCGCTGCCAACACGCGCCCCTGCTTGAGCTCGTCCGGCTTTGCGTAAACGTGGTGATCGTTATAAAGAATTGGAATCTGTCCGGACGGTGGGGAACCGAAGTTCATCGGTGGCGGTGGAGCCGGCGTAGTCTGGGCGATCACATTGGGTCCTAGGTTTCCATGTGTTCCAGACTGCGACGGAGCTGCAACCGCGCTAAGTCCGAGGCCCGCTGCTAACAGCGCGGCGAGGACTCCGGTGCTCAGTCGTTTCAAGTTTTCCTCCTAGCTAGAATGAGGACTTAGCTTGCCTTGGATATGGCTCCAGAGAACCTGGTTCCGATCCTTAAGGCCAAACCAAGCATGGGTTTCGCCGCAGGAATACCCAGGAGCAAGCAAAGCTAATCGTTCGGGAACGGGGTTGCCCCCCCTTCAGTGTAAGCGAGGCGCCCCCCAGACCCGGTTCTTTTATAAAGGTAGCGTTAAGTCAGCTTCTCTTCAAGCTTTGCGCGGAATTTTGTGCGGTCCATCACGTAGCGCTCGTGGGTTCCCTCGGCCACGGACTCCTGTTCGTCGAACACCTGGACGGCGAAACTGACGCGTGGGCCGTCCACCAGAACGACCTCGACCTCGGTGCGCAAAATGAAGCCGACGGGCACCGGGCGGCGATGTTCCAGATCGATATGGGTCGCCAGCGTCACTTGATTTTCGTCGAGAGTCGGCGCGACGCACGCAATGGCTGCGTCTTCAATCAGTTGGACGAGCATCGGCGTGGAGAGCACGTCGACACCTTTGTTGCCGGCCTTCTCCGCGGTCATCCACTCTTCGACGCGGCTCTGCCTGCTGTAGGTCCGGCCGGCGTCGAGTTTCGCACGCATGGCCAGCTTCCAATACAACGCCGGGCCGCACGCTCCCCCGCCTGCATCTGCCGTAAGGCCAGGCGTTTTTAAGGTTCGACAGGTACTACTGAATCAAAATAGCTCCATCTGCGTAATAAGAAGAGAAATGACACTCAGAGGCTTTAGTATTGCCGCACTCGGGCTAATCGTGCTCGCGAGCTGCGGTCACCAAGCACAGCAACGCCGCGGTTCGGCGGCACTTGACGTCGAGGTTGCGGCCGCGAAACGTCAGACGATCGCGACTTTTTTATCGCTTGACGGGCAAGTGGCGCCGCTCGAAGAGTCGACGCTTTCATTTCAACAAGCGGGTCCGCTGACAGCCATCTATGTAAACGAAGGCGACCGCGTGGTCGCCGGTCAGTTGCTGGCGAAGATCGACGATTCGACGCTGCGTGCGCAACTTGCGCAAGACGAAGCGCTCATCTCGCAAGCCGCTGCGCGTGCGCAATCGTCGGCAATAACCGTTCCGATTACCGCGTCACAGACATCCGATGCAGTGCGATCGGCAAAAGCTGCGCTCGATAACGCACAGCTCACGTACAACCAAGATTTACAGCTTTTCAAACAAGGATACGTTTCACAGGCGCAACTCGAACAGGCGCGCGCTGCCTACGTCGGCGCGCAGACTCAGTACCAAACCGCGATTGCCAACCAGAAGACAACAGAGGTCTCGAGCTCCAACGCCGCCGCGGATCGCGCCGCCGTGCAATCGGCACAGGCGCAGGCAAACACGCTGCAAACGGCTATCGGACAAACCGCACTGTACGCACCGTTTGATGGCGTGATCACTGCGCGCCTGATGGATCCGGGCGCAATGGCGAGTCCGTCAACGCCGGTGCTGCGCATCGACCGCGTCGATAGCGTGTGGATCAACGTGAACGTGCCGGATGAAGATTTATCGTACGTTCATGCCGGTACACCGGTGACATTTACCGCCGGTACCTTGGGCAGCCGATTCACCGGCCGCATCTTTGCCGTGAACGCGGTTCCGACACAAGGTACGTTGTCGTATCAGGCGCGCATCCGCCAGCCAAATCCAGGCGACGTCCTACGTGGCGGCATGCTGGTGAGTGTCACCGTGCAACAGGCTCGGCATAACAACGCAATTGTTGTGCCGCGCCAAGCCGTGGCACAATCGGATCAAGGCACGACGGTATTTATCGTCGGCCCGGGCAAGAAAGCCGTTGAAGTTCCGGTGCGGGTTGGCTTGCAAACCGATACGTTGAGTGAAGTGCGCAGTCCGCGAGTGCGCGCTGGAACACTCGTCATTACGACGCGTCCCGATGCGTTGCAAAACGGCAGCGTCGTCGCATTTGGCGGGCCATCCGCACAAGGAGCCGCCGGTGCACCCGGTGCCACGCCTGGCAAACGTCACCGTCGTTCTCCGCAATAAATAACTGATGCACGCAATATTCATGGCGGTAGCGTTAGCAACGCCGGGGCCCGCTCCAAAAAGCACGCCTACGCCGATTCCGGCAGCCACGCCGGCGCAATCGATGCCATATCCCGCGTATGGGACGCCAGCGCCGGCAGTTTCGGCGCAGCGTGCGCAGCCCGGGGTTCCTCCGCAGATTTCTTTGCCTGAAGCCGTTGCCATCGCCGCCGCAAAATCGCCCGTGCTTGCGATCGCGCGCGGAGATTACCGGCTCACCCAGCTCTCCGTGAATCTCGCGCGGACCGGATTATTTCCGAATCTGAGCGCGACGGCGAGCGTGACACGTTCGTTTGGATCGGGGCGCTCGAGCTCGGGAAGCAGTACCGGCGGCACGGGCAGCGGTGGCACCGGTTCCGGAGCGATCGGTAGCGCGTTTACCAGCGAGGGAATCAACGCCAACCTGCGTCAGCTGATCTTTGACGGCGGCAAAGTTATCGCGCAGATCCATCAAGCGGAATCCAACGAACTCGCCGGTGCCGGAACCTACGAACGCAGCTTGGAGACGCTCGCGTTTAACGTGGCGCAGGCGTATTACAACGCACTGCAAGCGCATGCGACAACGCAACTCGCAGCGCAGGTGGTCCACCAGAATCAGGTTCAGGAGAATTTGGTGCTTGCCCAGTTGCGCGCGGGAACCGCGTCGCGCGTTGACTTGGCGACGGCGCAGCTGCCGACTGCGCAGGCGCGCGTGGCCCTGGTCAAAGCGCAAGGAACCGAACTCTCCGCGGTCGCGACATTCGCCAACACCTTGGGCCTGGACGCTGACACGTTAGTGCAACCGATCAACGACACGCCCTCGAATCCGACCGCATCCTTGCTGCCGTCGGAACTGCTGAATTACGACCAAGCCCTCGCGCGCGCGTTAGCCGAACGGCCCGATTATCTGTCGGCGCAATACGCCGTCCAAGCGGCAGCGTATAGTGTCAAAGCAGCGCGCGCGGGATTCTTTCCAACGTTGACGGGCAACGGCAGCTATGGCACCAACTCCACAACCGCTAGTGGAACGGATTTCCGTTCCAGCGGAAGCGTCGGCGTCACCCTGAGCATTCCGATATTCGATCAGGGCGTGACGCACGTGCAGGTGGAGCAAGCGCAAACGCAGCTCGATATCGCCACCAGCCAATTGCAAGATAATAAACTTGGCGTCGAGCTCGCGGTCCGCCAGGCGTTAATTGGTCTGGTTTCGGCTCAGGCTGCGCTGGGACAGGCGCAAGCCGAACTCAATAAAGCGCAAGAGATCTTACGGGCAACGCAGGCGCAATATCGCGCGGGCGTTACCACGTTGCCGCTGTTGCTCAATGCACAGGTGGGATTGACTACTGCCGAAACCGATCAGCTTAACGCCGTTTATGGTTTGCGCCAGGCTGAGCAAAGCTATCTGTACGCGCTCGGAGAGAACGCGCCGAGCACTTCGACGACGGCTCCCTAACGCGAGTGCCTGTTGCGGTTCCCGCGGCGGTTAGCGATCCGGTCAACGCCGCGATTCTGGCGGTTTCTGAAGATCGGCTTTCCGGTTTTCAAATCGATCCGTTTGGCGAAATAGCCGCGCGCACCGATCTTCCGGTCGAAACAGTCGTCGAGCGCATTGCGGCAATGCTCGAAGCCGGCACGATTCGCCGCGTGCGGCAAACGCTTTTGGCGACGAACTTAGCTGACGGCGCGCTGGTTGCGTGGCGCGTGCCGGCAGAGCGGCTCGATTCCGCATTCGACTATATGTTTAAAGACGATCCATTTTCGGGGCACGTCGTGATTCGCACCGCCGATCCCGCAACGCCCGGCGCGTCATATCGTTTGTGGACGACGCTCAAAGTTCCACAAGGTTTTTCGTTAAGTAAACATGCCGAATTCTTGCGTGAAAAAACCGGTGCGGACGCCTTCCGATTGATGCCCGCCAAAAAACTTTTCGCATTGGGGGTCGGGCATATCCGCCGTCGCGAGATCGAGATTGGCAGCCGCGCGCCCGTGCCCGCGGATCCGATCGACGTAAGTGTGGTTTCATTGAGCGATCTCGAGTGGCGCGTGCTGACGGCGCTCAAGCGCGAATTCAGCGTTGCGGAGATCGGGCGCGCTATTTGGCGCGCACGTGCGGATGAGGCAGGTGTTTCGCTTGAAGACTTTTACGTTGTGGCGCGCGCTTTAAATGAAAGGGGTGTGATCGGGCGGTTCTCGACGTTTTTAGAACACGTGAAGAAAACCGCCGGCGGCGAACAGGTCACGCGCTATAACGCGCTCTTCCATTGGGCCGTGCCGGCCGGCCGCGAAATCGATGCCGGCCGCGAAGTCGGCCGCCATCATATCATCACGCACGCATATTGGCGCGAGGGCGGCGAAGAGTTTCGCAACGTCAACGTGATGGCCGTGGCGCACGGTCTGGATAAGGACCTGTTGCTCGCGCACAAAGCGGCGATCGATGCGCACCTGCGGGAGGCGGGAATCGAGTTCGGGTATACCAATGTCTTCTGGGGCGGACGCAGCGAAATCAAGCCCTCCGAAATCTCACCGCTGGCGTACCGCGAGTTTTGCGAAAAGCATGAACTCGATCCGGAAGCGATGAGAGAGGAGTCTTCATGAAGCGCGTCCTGGCGGTGATCGTTTGCTCCGCATTTGTTTTTGCAGGGTGCACGAAGACAACAACGACCGGTGGTCCCGCACCTACGCCGATGTCAAGTAACGGTGAGTCCCAGACGACGATGGGGCCGGTCACGACGCGTTCCAATCGCTGGACTATTCCGCATACGCTGCGTTATACGACGGCTTCGGACATCTCAACTCTCAATCCGCATTTCGCGCAGCAGCTTGAGGTCGGTTTACTTTCATCTTTAACGATGGCGTGGCTGGTCAAATGGGATCACAACAATAATCCGATTCCGGAACTCGCGACAGTGGTTCCGACGATGCAAAACGGTGGTGTGAGCAAGGACGGCCTCACAATTACGTATCATCTGCGCAAGGGCGTTCGCTGGTCCGATGGCGCACCGTTTAATGCTGACGATGTCGTGTTCTCAACGCAAGTTGTGCAAAACCCGGCGAACAACGAGGTCAGCCGTAATGGCTGGGATCGTATCACGAAGGTTGACGAACCGGATAAATATACGGTTGTCTTCCACCTAAGCAAACGGTACTCTCCGTTTATCGAGACATTCTTTTCAAGTGCGGGCGCCAATCCGTGTTTGCTCCCCAAGCACTTGCTTGCGCAGTATCCGAACATCAACCAGGTGCCGTACAATTCACTACCGGTGGGCATCGGGCCGTTCAAATATCAACGCTGGGATCGCGCATCCCGCGTCGTGCTCGTTGCCAATCCGCTCTATTGGCGTGGAAGTCCGAAACTCAAGAAGATTGTTTACGAGATCATCCCGGATCGCAACACGGCGCTCACTGAATTGCAAGCGCATAACCTCGACATGTGGTATCCGGTCCCTGGAAATTATTATGGACGCGCTACGGCGATTCCAGGGTTCACTGCCGTGCGGATCCCCGCGTACGCGTTTAATCACCTAGACTTCAATCTCACTCGACCGAAAGTCAGCGATCCGGTCGTTCGGCGGGCGCTGCGGTTGGCGCTCGACCGCGCGACGATTCGAGCAAAAATCGGGCATGGCTTGGGCTATTTGCAGGAAGAGCCCGCCTCCCGAAATGCACCGTATTTCGATCCAACTATTCAGATGGATTCGTTCAGTATCGCGCAGGCCAATGCGCTGCTGGATAAGAACGGCTGGGTCCGCGGTCCGGATGGCATCCGATCAAAGAACGGCGTGAAGCTCAACAATTTGGAATTTGCGACGGCCACAGGGTCGCCCGATACGGACGAGCAGATTGAGCTCATGCGAATCTGGTGGAAGCAGATCGGCGTCAGCATCGTGGTGAAGCATTATCCCGCGCCTTTGCTCTTCGAGCCAGTGGAGCAGGGCGGAATTGTTTACGGCGGCCATTGGGATATGATTGTCTTTGCGTGGTATTTGGATCCGATCGGCGATTTCTCCACGATCTACGCGTGCTATTCGATCCCGCCCAAGGGCCAGAACGATATGCACTGGTGCAACCAAAAGGCGAATAACGCGATGCTCGCGCTCTACGGCCACTACGACCAGGCGAGCCGCAATCGCGACGACGCGACCGTAATGCAACAGCTGGTAGCCGATATTCCGACGATCGTGACGACCGCGCGTGAAGACGTCTACGTCGTCAACCGCGACCTGCACAACTTTAGCCCGAACTCCGTTTCCGAGTTCGACGATTTTATGAACGTTGACATCTAGGCGTGAGAGCCCCCGGGTTTTCGCGGTGCTCGTTGTAGGCGCCGCGTTTGCATTCGCCGGCTGCGCGCGCAATGTCGCACAGCTGACGGGCCGGCACGCGCGGCATTCGTGGACGATTCCCGGAACATTCCGCTGGGCCGATGCCGAAGACATCGACAATCTCAATCCGCTGCTTTCAACCGAAACGCTGGTCAACGATCTGTCCTCGTTTACAATGGGCTACTTCTTCGTGTTCGATGACAAAGGGAATGCGATTCCGTCGCTATGCCTACAGGTCCCGACCAAGCAGAATGGATTGATCTCCGCCGACGGCAAGACGCTGACGTTTCATTTGCGGCGAGGCGTTCTGTGGCAAGACGGCGCGCCGTTTACATCGGCGGATGTTGCATTTACGGTCAAGACGATTCTCGATCCCAAAACCAACGTGCTGACGCGCGATGGGTGGGATTTGATCACCAGCGTCGACACTCCCGACGCGTACACGGTACGGTTTCATTTAAACAAACCGTATGCGGCATTTTTGAACCGCTATTTTACGCCGATCGGTAACCCTGCGGTTCTGCCCAAACATTTGCTGCAGGGCCTCGATATCAATCACGCGGCCTATAACAGCTTGCCGGTCGGGTTGGGGCCGTTCCGGTACGTCCGCTGGGCGCGCGGCAGTGAAGTGGTGATGGAGGCTTTCCCGCGATGGTGGGGCGGCGCGCCGAAACTCAAACGCGTCATCTTCAAAGTGATCCCCGATGCCAACTCGGTTGCCATTGCGCTGCAAACTCACGGCATCGATGCATACGTGCGCGTTCCGAGCTTTCAGTACCAGCAAGTGCAAGCGATTCCGAATACGCGCACGATTGCGCACGATATTACTACCTATGGGCATGTTGATTTCAATCTAAATAATCCGATCTTAGCCGATGCGCAGGTGCGGCAAGCGTTAGTGCGCGCCATCGATGTGCGCTTACTTTGGGAAAAAGTCGATCACCAAGCCGGATTTTTGGCCTGCACGCCGGTCTCGCATTTGAGCTGGGCATACGATCCGCAGGCACCGTGTTATTCATTTGATCTAAAAGCGGCAGCCGCGCAACTGGAGCGTGGCGGATGGCGCATGGGACCCGACGGCTTGCGCCATCGCAACGGTCAAACGCTTCGCTTCACGATCGCGGGGAATGTCGGCAATCCGGGATTGGATGCCCGCGTGATCCTCATGCAGCAATGGTTTCGATCGATCGGCGTCGGCTTGGACTACGTCCGCTATCAGACGAACAAGTTGTTTTCATCCTACGCCGCGGGCGGCGTCGTCGCGACGCGTCATTACGATCTCGCCTCTTTCGCGTGGACGCTAGCCCCCGATCCGGATCTCACGAACCTCATCGCGTGTTCGCGGATCTCTCCGAAAGGGCAAAACTATATGGCGTACTGCAACCCGCTGGTCGATCGCGCGTTGGCCGATGCCCTGACGCATTACGACCGCGCACGGCGTCGCGCGGATTATATTTTAGTGCAGGAGTTGCTGGCGCGCGACGTTCCCTTCGTGGTCCTGGGACAGCGGACCGATCACATTACGTTCAATGACGACTTCAAAGGCATTAAGCCGGGACCGGTGTTAACGTTTTGGAATCCGCAAGCGATCTCCAACTGATAACGGCATAAGCCAGCAGCGCCGATCCGGCGAGGCTCGCGCAACGCAATAGCGCCCAAAACGGATTGCGCGCAAAAAGCCCGGTAGCGCTTTGTTCGGCGTGCCATACCGCTGCAATTTTTTGGCTTGCGACTGTGTCGGGCAACGCATGCATGCCATCCGGCCAAATCGGTAGTGGATTTATGTGCGCAAGGACACCCGCAACCACAACTCCACAAAGAACGAGGCCCGCCGCGAGTATTGCGGACTCATCGGCCTCTCTTCGCAGTGCGAGCAATGCGGTTGCAAAGGAAGCGACCAGCAAGAATGTTTGCACCAAGCCGTCCGGCCGTTGCGCTAAACCCAGCCAATCCGTTGCGCACAGCATTGCGCCCGCCAATGTGACCGCGAGCAGCGGTCGCGGTGCGCGCAGCACGAGGACGATTGCCGGCGCAAAAACGATCGCCAGATCGTGCTCGTGAAAGAATGCCGTCACAAATGGCATGAGAAAACATGTCAGGCTAAATGCGGCAACCGGATCGCGGAGCCGGCCGATATTGCGGATCCAGATCGCAACTGCAGTAACGCCGATGAGCACCGCGATTGCGCCTGAGAAAAAGCCGTTCGCGCCAAGCCCATAGAGAATGGCGTCGGGCGTAATTTGGATCGCATCAAAGCGTTCGGCGACATTATGCGCGCGCAACACGTCGAAATAGTGCATGATTCCGTGAAAGCCGACGGTCAGAAGGCACAGCACGATAAAGACCGCGGCACCGCAGAGAATCGGCACGGCGGTTCTCTTTTTCCGAAGTTGCGGTAGCAGCGAGATCGCCAAGTTGGATTGCAAGCAGACAACGATTGTCGCGAGACTCTTCATCCAAAGCCGGCTTGCGATCACAACGGCAAACGCGGCGGCAGCCGCCGGAAGCGCCAATTGGCCGAGTGCAAGCGCGCTCGTCACCGGACCAAAGCCAAGCGCGGCGACCGCCAGTCCCACGAGGGTCATCGGCGTACGCCGCAATCCTGCAACGGGAGCGACGAACCACAGCAACGCTGCGAGTATCGCGAAGAGCGCCGTGCGCCACAGATACGCCGCTACTATAAATGGAAGAAACGCGAAACCCGCCCACAACGGCAGCGTTGCGGGCGGTCCGACGAACGGCAGCACTTCGTCGTGCTGAGCTGCAACGCCGGGAATGTTGCGCTCATGGGCCCAGATCGAAAGG
>DASYYA010000059.1:0-9622 GCA_035934355.1 Candidatus Rubrimentiphilum sp.
AATGTTCGGCACGTTCACCGTGGCGCCGTCGTGGCTGGTGCACACGGCCGGATTGAACCAGCAGAATCACGCGCAGCTCTATCAGATTCTGTATCTGGAATATAACCCGACGCCCAGCACAAAGATATTCCTGGAACCACAGAGCTCGCGCGACTATCTTCCAGCCGATCCCTATGCGCAACACTTGGTCGCGTACTTTGCCGGCATCGCGCAGCGCCTGGGGCCGATGGCATTCGTCCAGCTGGTGCTCAATAGCGGCGGTCCCACCAACTACAGCCCATACGGCGTCAAACAGCTCAACTGCTTGCAGCTTCCCTGTTCGCAGAACACACTTCCGATGGTCGGCGGCTTGAAAGCCACCCAGTTACAGATCCAAATCGGTATCGGTTCGCCCAGCGTCATTCAATTCTAACGAGGATCACAACAATGTTTACATCACAACACCGTATACTCGCAGCGTTTGCGATTCTCGCGCTTGCCGCGTGCAGCAGCGGCGGCGGTGCTCCCGTGCCGGTCTTTTCACCGCTTCCGTCCGGCGGCGGCCTGACGCAACAAAACTTCGTCGGCGTCGGCGACAGTTTAACGTTCGGCGAGCAATCCGAAGGACAGCTGGGAGATCCGACCGCAACCGCGCCGGGTATCTCCGCGCTTCCGGGCGCCGCCGTTCCGCCAACGCAAGAGAACGGCTTCTGGGCGCTGATATATCAGCAATACACCGGCCATTCCGCGGCAAGCGCCGGCGTGTTGCCGCTGATTGTAAAACCCGGACTCGGTAGTCAGCTCGTCGTTTCCACTTTAGGCGCCGGCTTCTTCGCCACGCATTTGGGCTGCGATGCCTTCAATGCTCAGGCCTATTCGGCCGTAACCTGGCCGCTGGTGCGCATGAATCCGGCTTCGCCCGTCGCCGATTTGGGCATTCCAGGCGCAACGATGCATGAAGCGGTCGCCATGAACGCTCCTGAAACCGGCGCACCCCCTGGACCAGTCGGCACCAGCTGCCCGTCCTATGTGACTATCGCTGGCGATCCGACATCCGGCGGTTTGCAGTCGCTCATTCAAGATGAAAGCAAACTCTTTTATCCGGTGCTGGGCCAATTCAGCGCTACGCTCGGCCCCAATGCGACGCAGCTCAGCGCGGCCGTTTCCCTGAAACCGAAAGTCGTCACGGTGTTATTGGGTGCGAACGATCTGCTGAAGTTTATCTTCTCTCATGGCCAGTCGCCCGCGTCAGACTCGCCCGCGCAAATGGCAACCGATCTCACAAAGATCATCACGACGCTGCAAGCGGCGGGCGCGCAAGTCGTCGTCGGCGATCTGCCCGATATTCTTGGCAATCCGGGAACCGGTGAAATTCCAGTACCGCAGTTCTTCCCCGCGACCAAAATCTCGGCCGATCTGCAAGCGCTGGGTGTTCCGGCAGCTGCGGCCAATGCCGTGCAAGCGTATGTGCAAGCCAAATACACCGGCACGACAGGCTTCTTGACCGAGTCGGGATTCTTCGGCATCGCCGCGGAGTTGGGATCGGCATCTCCGACGGTGACGCCGAATCTCGATCCGAACGGCGCGGGGAGTGGCGATGGCCCACTCTATCTGGACGCTGCATTTTCGGCAACGGTGATTGCACTCAACGCGGGTTACAATCAAGCCATTGACGCAACCGCGACCGCCACCGGTGCGGCACTCGCACAATTGACCGCCGGTTTTCGACAACTGGCGGCCAGCGGTTTGACGCTGGCACCCGGTGTTACCCTTACGCTACAATTCGGCGGCGGACTCCTGAGCTACGACGGGCTGCACCCGTCCAACACCGGCTACGCCGTCACGGCGAACCTGTTTATTGCAGCGCTCGATGCCAAATATAACCTCGGCATTGCACCGCTAAGCAACGCGCAAATCGGAGCGATCGCGCAAAGCGACACGTACAATCCGTTTGTGATCAAAGCGATCAATCCGGCTTGGCCGTATCCATTGCCTTGATGTTGTTCTGAGGAATCGAAGGACACGCTCTGGGCCTATGGGGGAGAGAGACTACTATCAACCCAGAACGTGTCTTGCCAGGTATCGGTCATGAACGTACACGATCTTAAAAACGCGAAGCCGGGTTCGGTAAAGATTGTCGATATTCGAAAAGCGCCCGACGATCGGCAAATTCCCGGGTCGCAGCAATTAAGCGGCGAGTCCCTTGAGAGCGGCGACGTGCCGTTTTCGAAAAACGAACACGTGGTTCTGTATTGCGGAAGCGGCAACTCGTGCTCGCGCATCGCACAATCGTTACACGAAAAAGGCTATGCGACGGAAGCGCTTGAGGGCGGTTACGCCGCTTGGCGCGACGCCGGCCTCCCGACCGAGCCCCGCCGATAGTGTCATGGCCTAGCGAATTCAGCTAGGCGTAAACTCCGCGGAGTTTTAAAGATTGCACGACGCGATCGATCGCAACCATGTACGCTGCGGTGCGATACGGAATTTTGTGACGATTCGCAATCCCGCGAAGTTCGTGGAAGTTCGTGATGAGCGTGTCTTCCAGGCGATCGTTGACCTCATTGAGCTTCCAAAAGTAGCCCATCTTGTCTTGAACCCACTCGAAATATGAAACCGTAACGCCGCCCGCATTGGCCATGATGTCGGGGATGACGGTGATGCCCCGCGCATTGAGGATGTGATCGGCGTCGGGGGTGGTCGGGCCGTTGGCGCCCTCGACGACAAGTTTGGCCTGGATGTCGGGCGCATTGTCGGAAGTGATCACGCGTTCGAGCGCAGCCGGCACGAGCACATCGCAGTCGCTGACCAATAATTCCGCGTTGCTAATCTTGTCGCCGCCGCGAAATGCCGCCAAGTTATGGTCCTGCTCTGCTAACTCGATCGCCTTATCGAGATCGATCCCCTTGGGATTATAGTACGCGCCGGTAACATCGGAGATACCGATAATCTTGCATCCGCGCTGCGCAAAGAGACGCGCGGCCCACATGCCCACGTTGCCAAACCCTTGGATCACGACTTTGGCTTGCGATGGCTTGAGCTTCATATTTTCCATCTCGTCCATCGCGATGATGGTCACCCCGCGGCCCGTCGCTTCCACGCGCCCTTTGGATCCGCCGATCGCCAGCGGTTTGCCGGTGACGACACCCGGCACCGTCATTCGCATGTGCATCGAGTATGTGTCCATGAACCACGCCATCGTTTGCGAGTTCGTGTTGACATCGGGCGCGGGCACGTCTTTATCCGGACCGACTACTTCGACGAGCTCCGCGGCGTAGCGCCGCGTAATGCGTTCGAGCTCTCCTTGTGAAAGTTGGCTCGGATCGCACGTGACGCCGCCTTTGGCGCCGCCAAACGGCAGATCGACGACCGCGCATTTCCACGTCATCCAAAATGCCAGTGCGGTCACTTCATCAAGCGTCACGCCGGGATGATAACGAATACCACCCTTGACCGGACCGCGTGCGAAATTGTACTGCACGCGATAACCGGTGTACACCTCAAATTCGCCACTGTCGCGTTGGAATGGAATCGAAAAGATGATTTGGCGCGACGGATGGGTCAGGATCGCGCGCATCGAGCGGTCCAATTGCAGCAATTCGGCGGCTTCGTTGAAGTAGGCGATACCGTCGCCGAAGACCGAAACTTCTCGCGCGGTGGTGGTCATTGGCGCGGGCTAAATCGGAAGTTCACGACATCCCCTTCTTGCATTACGTAATCCTTACCCTCGCTGCGCACTTTGCCCGCCGCGCGCAGCGCATCCATTGTTTGAAAACGCACGTAATCATCGTAGTTCACGATTTCGGCACGAATAAAGCCCCGCTCGATGTCGCTGTGAATCTTGCCGGCGGCCTGGGGCGCCTTGGTTCCGCGTTCGATCGGCCACGCACGGGCTTCCATCTCGCCGGCTGTTAGGAACGTCATCAACCCGAGCGCATCATAGGCTGAGGCAGCGAGGCGGTCCAAGCCGCTGCGCTCAATTCCGAGCTCCCCCCGAAACTCCGCAGCTTCGGCCGGCGATAATCCCGCGAGCTCGGCTTCGATTTTTCCGGAAAGAGTCACGACACGATCGCTGCCGCTCCTGGCGACTTCTTCCACTGCGCGCGCCAGCGGTCCGGGATTTCTTACTTGTTCCTCATCCACGTTGGCCACATAAATCAGCGGCCTTGCAGTAAGCAAAAAAGACTCGGCAGCGATTTCAGCTTCCGGCGAGCCTTTGGGAAAGGTTCGCGCCGCGCGCCCATGCTCGAGCGCCGCGATCACATTCTTCGCCGCTTCGACTTTGTAACGGAGCTTCGGATTGGCGCGCGCCTCGCGCTCGAGTCTGTCCAATCGTTTTTGCAATGTCGCGAGATCGGCCAGCGCCAGTTCAATGGCTACGACTTCAATATCCCGGCGCGGATCCGGGGTGCCCTCGACATGCACCACATTCTCGTCGTAAAAGCAGCGCACGACCATCGCGATCGCGTCGGTCTCGCGAATGTGGCCTAAGAAGGCGTTGCCCAGACCTTGTCCCGCGCTCGCGCCGCGCACGAGCCCGGCGATATCCACAAAGCGCACCGTTGCCGGAACGATGCGTTCGGAGTTGGCCAGCTTTGCCAGCACGTCCAAACGATCGTCGGGCACGGCAACCTCGCCGATGTTTGGCTCGATCGTCGCGAAGGGATAATTAGCCGCTAACGCAGCCGCCGAACGCGTGAGCGCATTAAAGATGGTGGACTTGCCGACATTGGGCAAACCGACGATTCCGCAGGAGAGGGCCACGCAAGCGCGCGGAGTTCGTGCGTAGTGTCGCGGACCCTGGTCATTTGACCGCTTGCATAGGAATGGTAGGGCCAGCAGCGCGTAGGATAGATTAGCATGCGCCAGATGAAGGTCGATAAGCTCGGAATCGATCTGCTCACGCACGATCCCGTCGTGATCCTCAAAGATGTCGACGGCAAACGCTTCCTCCCAATTCTCATCGGCCCATTCGAAGCGACCGCGATCGCGCTGGCGCTTGAAGGCGCACCCGTGCCCCGGCCATTGACCCACGATCTCATTCGCACGATTTTCGAGTCGCTCGAAGCCAAGCTCGAACAAGTCGTGATTCACGACATCCGCGAGTCAACGTTCTTTGCCAAACTCGTCGTGCGCAAGAACGGTGAGATGCAAGAGATCGACACGCGGCCGTCCGACGGCATCGCGCTGGCATTGCGCATGAGCGCGCCGATCTATGTCTCCGACAAAATCGTGCTCGAAGAGTCCATCTCCGATAAAAAAACCGAAGAAGCGGATATGGAGCGCTTCAAAAAATTCATCGAGGATTTAAAACCGAGCGATTTTAATCGTTAGATATCCCATTGCCAGATGTTGTACCACGGCGTACTTCCTGGGCTCGCTTTAAAATTCTGCAATCCCGCGGAGTAAACGTTATCGCGGCGCAGTTGGTAGAGCGGAATGTACGGAACTGTTTGCCAGATACGGCGTTCGGCTTGATGATAAATCGCCGCGCGTTTTGCCGGATCGTCGGTCTGCAAGCCGCGTTTCTCGAGATCGTCAACCGTGCGATCGCAGTAACGGTAGACGTTCTCGCCTTTCGGATAGAAAAAGGCGCAACCTAAGTAAAACAAATTATCCGGATCCCACGGCAGCGTGACGGAGTAGATCGCGAAATCGTAGCGGTTGCCATAAATTGGCCCGGTCGGAACAAAGATCGCATTGTATTCGTAGGGTTTGAGCGCAAGGCCGATTCCGATCGCGCGCAGGTACTGCTGCAGTTGCACCGCGGCGAGCTGCTGACTGGTGGATCCGGAAATAATTGCAAGCGTATAGTCCAGCCGAACCTTCCCCCGCGCGCGAACTCCGTCCGGCCCCCGACGATAACCGGCTGCCTCGAGCGCCGCTTGCGCACCGCGAGGATCGTATTGATACGGGGGATTCTTGGTGTAACCAATGGCTGTCGGTGGCACAATGTCGTAGGCGCGCTCGCCGACCCCATGCGTGACCTTCGCGATAATAGCATCGTAATCGATCGCCATCGTCAGCGCGCGGCGCACGCGCACATCGCTCAAACCGGGCCGGCTATTGTTGATAATAAAGAGCGACTGCGCGTTCCACGGAGTCAGCTCCGCCATAACTCCAGGCGAGTTTCGGTAGTCGTTCCGCAGTGTTGTCGTCGGTGATGTGATGAGATCGATGTGATGCAGCCGCAGCTCGTTGAGCATCGTTTGATCGTTGGGAATCACAAAGAACTCGATCTTCTGTAATCTTGGCGTGCCCTTAAAATAGCGCGGATTGCGCGCAAGCACGATTTCATGGGCGCGTTCCCAGCGCACGAATTGGAACGGCCCCGAGCCGATCGGAGCGGCATTGAACGGGACCGTGTTGATCGACGCGTAGTGCGCTAAGAGATGCGCCGGCAAAATGCCTTTGCCGCCTTCCTGCAGTGGCGTGAAAAAGCGCGTCACAAACGGCGGATAGCGGCGTTTCAGGTGCACGACGACGGTATCGCGATCGGGAGTATCGATCGACGCGACTTCGTCGTAGCCTTCGCGGTGCAACGTGTTGTTGTTCGGATTGACCACCGCTTGCCAAGAAAACCTCACGTCCTGCGCTGTCAGCGGAGCGCCATCGTGCCACACCACGCCACGGCGCAGATGATAGATATACGTCTTGCCGTCGGATGAGATCCCACGGTTGGCCAGCGTCGGCACCTCGGTCGCGAGGTCGCCAGTCAAATTTCCCTTGTCGTCCGCGAGGATCAGGTATGAGTAGATCATCGAGGAGAGATCGTAGACCAAGTCCATCGTTGACATGTACGGGTTCAACCGGTCGGGATCGGATACATCGGCGAAGCGCAACACATGCGGAACCGTCGCCATGCGCGAACCCGAACGGCTGCACTGCACCAGCGTCAAGGCGCACGCCAACACGGAAACGATGCTGACGGCAATCCTTGACGGCTTCACGCGGCCTCCTTCGAGGGGAGAACCCGTTTTCCCAGAAACGAGCGCGCCATGCAAACCTCGGAACGCGCCGACGTCGGCGTCTTTGGTGGATCGGGTTTTTATTCGTTAATCGAAAAGGCACGCGAGATCGAAATCGAAACGCCGTACGGGCCGGCGAGCGATAGTTTTGCGGTCGGCAAAATCGCGGGCAAAAATGTCGCATTTCTCCCGCGCCACGGTAAGGGCCATCGCATCCCACCGCACAAGATCAACTACCGCGCCAATCTCTGGGCGATGAAATCGCTCGGCGTAAAATGGATCGTCGGTCCGACCGCCTGCGGCTCGTTGACCGCGCAAGTGAAACCGGGCTCGATGGTCGTCGCGGATCAAGTTGTCGATCGCACCAGCGGACGCATCGACACGTTTTATGACGGACCGATCACGACCCACGTGAGCTTTTCCGATCCCTATTGTCCGACACTGCGGCCGATCGCGATTGAGGCGCTCCGCTCGCTGAAAATCGATACGCACGAGCGCGGAACGATCGTCGTTGTGGGAGGCCCGCGCTTCTCGACACGCGCCGAATCCAAATGGTACGCATCCGCCGGCTGGGAAGTGATCAACATGACCCAATATCCGGAGTGTTACTTGGCACGCGAACTTGAGATGTGTTATGTCAACATCTCGCTGATCACGGACTACGACGTCGGGCTCGAGGGGATCGAAGGTGTCAAGCCGGTGTCACACCATGAAGTCATCGAAGTCTTCAATCGCAACAACGCGCGCGTCAAGGACGCAATATTTCAGATCATCGAGCGCATCGATCTCAAAGCGAAGTGCGCGTGCCAAAATGCGTTGCAAGGAGCTCGGGCATGACGCGCGGGTTCGACCCGGCGATGTACGTGCAAGCGCTGCCGCTCTACGCACGTAATCTGGGAGTTCTGCTTCCGCCACTCGTCGCCGCGCTTATCAGCGTTGGACTGGGATATTTTTCCGCGTGGTTTTTCGCTGCCAGCGGCGGCGCAGGCACGCCGTTCATCAGCTTGATTGCGACGATTATCTATGGATTTGCTTTTGCCGTATCGGTTATTTTTGCCGATGATGCCTGGCGCCACGGTCGCGCAAGCCTGGGCGCAGCCTGGAACAGCGCGCAACGCAAAGCCGGTAATATCTTGGTCGCGGTTATCGGATTCTTATTTCTGACGTGGGTCGCGCGCATCATCGGCGGAGTCGGTGGCCCGACATTGAGTTTAGCAATAGGCGCGCTTGCAGTCTGGGCATTCATCTATGCAATTCCGGCGGCCGCAATCGGCGGCATTCCGGGCGGCGCGAGCTTGTCGGCGTCGCTACAAGGAGCGCGGCGTCATCCGCTGGCGACGGCAGTCCTCGTCATCGTGTGCATCGTGGTCTGGATCGGGATCAATAACTACGCGGTTGCCTATCTTCCGTTCCGTGACGGCGCCTATGATGTCGCCGAAGTGATCCTCAAAGCTCTTGCGCTGGGCTATGTCGCGCTCGTTATCGCAAAGCAATACAACGAATTAGCGTTTCGCGCTTTTTGGTAATCGCTTAAGCCGCAGTTCCACTGAGGGACATTCGTACGAACTCGCTGACCAGCGCGGGCGAAACGTTGGTGCGCGCGAGTTTTTGCGCTTCGGTGATCTTGGTGAGCACGACGGTTGCCGTAGCCGCGTCAATTTTCGGGAGCTTTTTTAACTCCGGAGCGTAATCTACCGCCAGCGCCGGTCCAGGAGACGATTCTTTCGAGCGCAGAGCGATCCAATCGCGCGCGAGCGTCTTAACGATCTCCAGGCCTTCGTCGAGCGTCTCCCGCGTCGCCCAGGCCTCCTCGGGCGTAACACCATCAACGACATCAAAAAACCACTGCGCGACCAAGTCGCGCAGCTGCTCTTCATCTTCGGAGAGTGCGGCCAGCGCGCGAGTGACCGATCCTTGTGAAAGCTTCGCGCCGAGCTCCGCTTTTTTTTGATCGTAGCCTTTCTCGCGCAAGATCTGTTTGACTTCCGTTTTGTTAAGCGACGGAAAGCGCACCTCAACCAACCGTGACCGAATCGTTGAAATCAAGCGCGACGGTGTCGCAGTGGTCAACAACAGGACGACTCGCCGTGGCGGATCTTCGAAAAATTTTAGCAGAGCGTTTGCAGCCGCCGGCGAGGCGAAGTCAATGTCGCCAAGCACGAAGATCCGAAATCCGCCCGAGTACGATTGCAAAGAAAGTTGGCGCACCAGATCCCGCGATGTGATCGCATCGGCCGTGTGAAACGCCATCGCCTCGTCGGTTTCGCCGATCTTCAGCGCGCCGATGCTCTCCATCAGGTCCGGGTGACGCGTTTCTTCTTTACCGATGAGCACGCAGGAGTGACAGGTCCCGTCGTAGCCTAACACGTGTTCTTTGGGCGCTTCGCAGAGCAGCGATTGGCCCAAGCGCCGCGCGAACGTTTTCTTTCCGATGCCCGGCGGCCCGGTGAAGAGATACGCGTGTCCGATTGTGCCTTTAGTTAGCCGCCCAAAGAAGTGCTTTGGTCCTTCGGCGCCGACGACATCGAAGTGTAACGGTGTCACGGCCTCGGAACGACCTCATGAATCGCGGCCATTGCGTTTTCGAAGACTTCGTTGAGTGGCTTTTCGCCGTCGATCACTGCGATGCGAGGATCGGACTTCGCCAGCTCCAAAAATCCGTCGCGCGCACGGTGGTG
>DASYYA010000131.1:0-1674 GCA_035934355.1 Candidatus Rubrimentiphilum sp.
GCTCGCTTGCGCAATTGCGCCCGCCAGCCAATGTTGCAGCGACTGCGGCAGGGCAGAAAGCAATGTCTTGCCGGCATCGGGTAATGCCGCGACCACCGCTTGCGCTTGCGACAAGATAACGGGTGCAAGCAAAAATCCAACTGCGACGGCGACAATCGCTAAGCTCGCATCCACAAGAATAATAGCGAGCGCACGCGGCATCCGCAGCTCCAACCGCCGGACGAGTGGCCAGGTGAGCACCGCATAGGCCAACGCTAATGCGACGACCGCAACTACACTCGTCATGCGCGCACGTAAAACGGCTGCGTCCATAGCACCGCCGCTGCACCCGCAGCGCATGCGATGGCGGACGTCATCATTGAAACGGGAGCCAGGTGGAGTACTTGCGCGAGCGGCGCCCAGAAGATCGCCGCGACGAGCGAACTCGCCGTAACGAGCAATATTGGAACTATGGCGCGATTACCATGTAAAGTCATGCGCCAAAGCGGTTTGCTGCCGGCACGCTCGACCAGGACGAGCAAAGTTTGTCCGACGATCATCGTCATGAGCCCCGCGGCGCGGGCGGCGCCTTCGGATAAACCGTAGTTTAAGGCGACGAGGTAAAGCGCGAGCACCGCGCCGGCCAGCGAGAGCCCGAGCAGCAGCACACGGTGCCAATCACGGGGCAACAGCAGCGCGGAAGAAGGCGGACGAGGCGGTGACGTCATCAGGTCTGCAGCCGGTGGGTCGTTTTCGAAGACCAGGGCCGAGGTGGGATGCACGATCAGCTCAAGCCAAATCAAGTGCACCGGCAATAACAGTATCGGCGCGCCGAAAAGAGGCAACAAGAATGCGCTCAGCAACAACGGGGCGTGGAATGCAATCAGATAGGAAAACGCATGTCGCAAGTTGGCAAAGATGCGCCGTCCATCGCCGACGGCGCGGACGATTGTCGTCACATCGTCGTCGAGCAACACGAGATTAGCGGCTGCACGCGCCACTTCCGTGCCGCCCTTTCCCATGGCGATGCCGATGTCGGCTTCACGCAAGGCTAAGGCATCGTTGGTCCCGTCACCCGTCATGGCGACAATTTCGCCGCGCGCATGCAGCTCGCGAACGATACGCAGCTTTTCCTCTGGATGAATGCGCGCATAGATGTTATCCGGTTCGATGCCGACGTTTCTTGCGATTGCCTGCGCCGTCGCGGGGTGGTCCCCGGTGATCATCACGGCGCGAATACCGGCGCGCTTGCAACTCTCGACAGCATGACGTGCGTCTTCACGAATCGGATCGGCCAGCGCAACGAGTCCGGCAAATTGCAGCGTCGCATGGTCAACCGTCTGTTCGCCGGCGTCGCCGACGGTTGTGTGCGCCACTGCTAGCACGCGCGCGCCCCGATTCGCGGCATCTTCGAGAAATCTGTGTGCCTGGGTATAGTCCCCTGGTTCGCAGCGCTCGAGCACCGCTTCGTACGCGCCCTTGACGACCAGTCGCAGCGTATCCCCATCGCGCCAAATCGCAGCGGCGTAACGCCGCGCCGGATCGAATGGGACGATCACAACGGCTTGCAAATTCGTTGCAGCGTTTGGTGCAGCCGCCAGGAGCGCTGCATCTAACGGATCGCCGGAGTCTTTGTCGCTGGCGAGTGCGGTCAGTTGTAATATGCTGTCGATTTCGCGGTCGCCGGCGGCATAG
>DASYYA010000140.1:0-5598 GCA_035934355.1 Candidatus Rubrimentiphilum sp.
GGCGCCGCATGGATCGACCCCGCGCTCTCGCTGCTGGTCGCGGCAATTATCATCGCCGGCGTCGCGCGTGTCGTGCGCGACGCGACCGACGTGCTGCTCGAAGCCACCCCGCGCGACCTTCAGATCGGAGAAGTGCGCGACGCAGTATCAAAACTTCCCGGGATAGTCGCGATTCACGATCTGCACGTCTGGACGATCGGCACCGGCGATCGCGCGTTATCCGCACACGTGCTGGTTGAGGATCGTCAAGTCAGCGAGGCTACGGCGATCGCGCGCGACATTGACGCGCTCGTGCGCCAACGCTTCGGCATCACGCACGCCACGCTGCAGTTTGAATGCGAGAACTGCGGCCCGAACGAGCGCATGGTGTGTACGCAGCCGCGCGGGACGGTTTCTGAAATAACGCGAATCGGTACGTCATGATGGACTCAAAGGCGGTAGTGCTGGGGATGGCGCGCACGCCGTTCGGGCGTTTGGGCGGCGGGCTTGCACCGCTCGAAGCCACGACGCTCGGCGCGGTTGCATTGGTGAATGCGCTCGAACGTTCCGGCGTCGATCCGGCCGAAATCGAGCACCTGATTTTCGGACAAGTGCTGCAAGCCGGGGCCGGACAGAATCCCGCGCGGCAAGTCGGCTTCAAAAGCGGACTGGCAAAGACCGTGACCGCGGAGACCGTCAACAAAGTCTGCGCCTCGGGGTTGCTGGCCGTCGTCAACGCGGCGCGCCTTATAAAGGAAGAGAGTAACACGCTGGTGGGTGCCGGCGGGATGGAGTCCATGTCGAATGCGCCCTACCTTTTAAAGGAAGCGCGCAGTGGCTACCGATTCGGCGATGGCCGGCTCATCGATGCGATGATTCACGACGGTTTGTGGGATTATTACTTTCCGATGACGATGGCCGCGCAAGGCGCCAAGGTCGCAAGCGAACTGGGCGTTTCGCGCGAGGAGCAAGATCGGTTTGCGTATGAAAGCCATCGCCGCGCGACGCAAGCGCAAGAGCGCGGAGAGCTGGCAGCCGAGATCGTGCCGGTCCGCGTCGCCAATAAAGTGAAGGGCAAAGTCGTCGTCGAGAAATTGCCCGAGCCGGCGCGTGCGCGCGTTCCGGTCGCGGCGGGATCGTCCAATGGCGAAGCGGATGCGGTATGGGATCACCAGCCCTCAAAAGAGTTTACGCTCAATTACGGCGAGTGGGCGCCGTTTGTCACGGGCGATGCACCGTATACGACGGTCGAGCGCGATGAATCGGTGCGGCCCGACGCCAGTCTTGAAACAATGGCCAAACTCAAACCGCTCGACAAAGAGGGAACGATTACGCCGGGCAACGCGCCCGGAGTGAACGACGGCGCCGCGGCGCTGATTCTCGCGAATAATGAGTATGCACGGGCGCACCGGCATGAAGCTCTTGCGACGATTTTGGATCATGCCACGGTTGCATGGGACTCGCCGTACATCGCACTCACGCCCGCAATGGCGGCGCAAAAACTGCTGGCAAAGACGGGCATGCGCAAAGATCAAATCGACGTGTGGGAGATCAACGAAGCGTTTTCAGCCGTGGCGTTGACATCGGCCAAACGTCTGGGGATCGATCCGGAGAAGATCAATCGCTTGGGTGGCGCGGTGGCGATGGGACATCCAATCGGCGCTTCGGGCGCGCGCCTTATCGGAACGGTGATCAATCAATTGCGCCGGCGCGGCGGCGGTTACGGCATTGCGGCGATTTGCAGCGGCGGCGGTCAAGGCGACGCGGTTTTGATCAAGGTCGAGTAAGTAAAACGGAGCGCTCTTTCGAACGCTCCGTCGCTGGTTTTGGGCCCCGAGCTGATACCTCGAAGCCACTGTAACACAGCTTACCGCAAAGTTCAAAACCTTGCGATACTGGAGCATGCGGGAATCGAACCCGCGTCAGTGAGGTATCAGCTCAAGACCCGGCACCAGCCGGATGCCCCAGCAGGGCTCGTTCACGCATTAGTAACAACACGACAACCCGCATGAACTTGATGGAGTACCAAGGCAAAGAACTGTTTCGGCGCGCCAACATTCCCGTGCCGCGCGGCGAGCATTGCAATTCCGCTGATGAAGCGGCGAGGTTCGTCGAACAAAATCCCGGCGAGTGGGTGATCAAAGCGCAAGTGCTCATGGGCGGGCGCGGTAAAGCCGGCAAAGTGAAGTTTGCAAAAAATGCAGACGAGGCGCGTTCGGTGACGCAAACCATTATGGCGACGCCGATGCCGCCGAATCGGCAAAACCCAAATGGCGAGCCGGTGAACTCGGTGCTGGTCGAAGAGAGATTGCCGATCGCCAAAGAAGCGTACTGCGCCATTGCGATCGATCGCACGACGAAGAAGCCAGTGCTGATGGTGAGCCGCTTCGGCGGCATGGACATCGAAGAGGTTGCCGAGCAGCACCCGCATTCGATTGCCAAGGTTTTTGTGGATACGGCAATCGGCTATTCACCGTTTATCGGACGCGAGCTGGCGTTTACATCCGAGCTCGACCCGGGCTATCGCAAAGCATTCCCCGCGATTGCCGGCGGCATCTACGATCTGTTTTTTCGCTACGGTGCAAAGCTCGTCGAGATTAATCCGCTCGTGCTCACGAATGACGGCCGTGTTTTTGCGTCGGATGCGAAAGTCGAACTTGACGACGATGCGCTCTATAAAACCCCGGAGTTGAAGGAGTGGGAGAAGTCGCTGCCGCTCGACGAGGACGAACAGCTCGCCGCGCGAGCCGGATTAGGGATTCGGAATTTCCGGCGGTTTAACGGCAATGTCGGTACGCTCGCCAACGGCGCCGGCTTGGCAATGGCGACCATGGATGCGGTGCGCAATGCCGGCGGCGACTTCGCGAACTTCTTGGACGTCGGCGGCGGCGCCAATGCCGAGCGCGTGCGCAATTGTTACGAACTCGTCGTCAATCATACGGGCGCCAAGGTATTCTTCATTAATATCTTCGGCGGGATCACGCGTTGCGACCAAGTCGCCAAAGGCATTGTCGAAGCGCTCGGCACCACGCAATCGCGCAAAGTGCCGCTCGTCATCCGCTTGACCGGAACGAACGAAGAAGAAGGCCGACGCATTTTAGCCGATGCGGGCATGACTCCGGTTGAAACGATGGACGAAGGCGCTGCCGAAGCGGTAAAACTCGCATGAGCATCTTCCTCGATAAAAATTCAAAAGTGATCGTGCAAGGGATCACCGGCAGTGAAGGTTCCTATCACACCTCACGCATGCTCGAGTACGGAACAAAGATTGTCGGCGGCGTAACGCCGGGCAAAGGCGGCCAAAAAACCGAACACGGTTTGCCGGTGTTCGACACCGTGCGCGACGCCGTCGATGCCACGGGCGCCACGCATACGTGCATTTTCGTTCCGCCGCCGTTTGCGGCCGATGCGCTTTTCGAAGCCTATGATGCGGGGATCGGTTTTGCGGTGTGTATTACCGAGGGCATTCCGGTGCACGACGTCTTACGAGTCGTGGCGACCACTTCAGGCATGCGGCTCATCGGCCCCAATTGTCCGGGGCTGATCTCGCCGGGCAAATCACTTGTCGGTATTATGCCGGGCCACGTATTTAAGGAAGGCAATGTCGGTCTGATCTCGCGGTCGGGGACGCTGACATATGAAGTCGTCGATCTTTTGACGCGCGCCGGTTTCGGACAATCAACCTGCGTCGGCATCGGCGGCGATCCGATCATCGGCACGACGTTCGTGGATTGTCTGCGCGCGTTTGCCAACGATCGGCAAACCGAAGCGCTGGTGATTTGCGGTGAGATCGGTGGATCCGATGAAGAAGATGCGGCGGCATTCATCGCCGAGCACATGCCCGGAATGCCGGTGGTCGCATTTATCGGCGGGCGTAACGCCCCGCCGGGCAAGTCGCTCGGGCACGCGGGTGCCATCATATCGGGCTCGTTTGGGACGGCTCAAAGCAAGATCGCGGCCTTCGAGGCTGCCGGAGTCCCCGTCGCCGACCGGCCGTCGGCGATCCCGGGCCTTCTCGCGCAGCGGGTCCCGGCCGCCGTTTAAGAGCCCGCTACGGGGAAATGCTCTCTCAGGGCGTTCCCAAAGGATTAAGATTCTGTGAAAAGAACCTCCCGAAACAGTCGCAGGGGCATGCGACTTAAGTCTCTATGCCCGTGCGGCAAAGTAACAACGGCCTCTACTCATTAGGAGGAACCATGCCAAAATTCCGACTCAGGCATGCGTTCGTGGCCGCTCTGCTACTGGTATCAATGCTCAGCCAGGGAACATGGGCACTGGCGAGCACCACCGGTGGCATCAGCGGAGTAGTTAGTGACTCTACGACAGGCAGACCGGTCGCCGATGCAACGGTAACCGCAGTTTCGCCTTCGGAGCGCGCAACAGCCACGACCGATGCTGGAGGGAACTTCCACTTCCTAACGTTGGCGCCGGATACGTACACCGTCTCTGCATCAAAGAGCGGTTACAATCAGGCGTCATCTACGGGCATCACGGTGTTTGCGGATCAAACGCAAACCATGACGCTCCACCTCACACCCTCGCTGCGAACGATTGCAAATGTCGTTTCAACAGCGGCGGGAACGCTCGTCAAATCCGGTACGACAGCTGACGTATATTCCGTCAATGCGGCAACGCAGCAAGTCGTTTCGGGAAGCGGCGGCGGTTTCAACCTGAACCAAGCATACTCGGGCATCTATTCGCAACCGGGCGTTACCTCATATATCGGTAACTACGGCTGGGGGCAGGTGTTCTATATTCGCGGAAGCGCGTATAGCCAAATCGGCTACGAGTTCGACGGCGTTCCGGTCAACCGCGCATTTGACAACTATCAAGCCAACTCGCTTGCGAGCCTGGGGCAACAGGAACTGCAAGTGTACACGGGCGGATCGCCATCCGGCGCGTCGTCCGCGACACTCGGCGGTTTCATTAATCAGGTTATCAAGACGGGAACCTATCCTGGTTTCGGTACGCTTACGGGCGGCATCGGTGGACCCGGTTTCTATCACGCGTTAACGGCGGAAGCCGGCGGCGCAAATCCGGATCGCACGTTCTCGTACTACGTTGGTTTGCAAGGCTACAACCAGCACTTCCCTGCGGGCAGCTGGAGTAACCTCAGCAACATCAACTCCAACGGCCTCAACCAGTACGGCATCACGGGTTCGTCCCAGATCGCCAACTGGATCGGTTCGGTGGACTGCGACATCAATGCGGGCTGCGCCGATAGTGGTGCGGCTTTCTTGCTTGGTGGCGAAAACTTCGTGAACGGTCCGTGGGCGCCGTGTCAATCGACCGGTGCGAATGCCGGTATGCCAATCGGTTCCACGGTTGCGAATCCCGGCACGTTCAACGGCGCATGTTTCGGATACTATCCGTTCCAAACGTCCCTGTCCGACATGTACGAGCGGGATAACGTCGTCAATCTGCACTTCGCGCTTCCGCATAAAAACGACGCGGGCCGCGACGACGTGCAGCTGCTCTACGACAACTCCATGCAGTATCAGCTGAATGGAGATGCGGCGGTAGATGCGGGCGGATATCAGCTCATCAGCGGATTACTCACGCCCTATGCTGGGTTCAGCACCGGCAGCTCGCCCTATCCGGGCCTGTGCGGTTACGAGA
>DASYYA010000155.1:0-2890 GCA_035934355.1 Candidatus Rubrimentiphilum sp.
GTCGGCGCGCTTCGTCCAAGCGCATTAAGATCCGACTTCCGTAGCGGCCGCTCTCAAGCAAAAGATTTGCCGTTGACGAGCCACGCGAGCTTGCCGCTCGATGACAGCTCCTCACTACTGCCCTGCAGCGAGAGCGCAATACGCCGGACGTCACGTCAAGTAGCCACGGCGACTCATTCGTCGAACACCTGAAGAATGCGTCTTAACCGTCTCCCCCTCTCAGCGCTGCTTTCGCAAGCGCTCATCGCCTTTACGATGGAATTCGACCAGCAGCTTTCCGCGCATTATCGGAACGCCGCGAAACGCGAAGTGCCCTCTCTGGCAATGTGGGAAAATGTTCTGCGCTTCGTGGGCGCTGAGGGTATCGACCAACGTCGTCTTCCCGAGCTGTCGGGCATCTCAAAATCGGCAGTGCACAGCATGCTTGCGACGCTTGAGCGTCACGGATGGGTCGTTACTAAACCCTCGCCCGCAGACAAGCGCGCAAAGATCGTTAGGCTGACTCCGCGCGGCCACAAACTGTGGGCCGTTTGGGAACACGCCGTGGCAGCCGCCGAGGCCAATTGGCGCCAGCGTTTCGGCAAGAGTCGCATTGGGGAGCTTCGCCAGTCGTTGGAAACAATCACGAAGCAGTTCGAAGTTGAGTTACCACACTATCCAATGGCGATGGCGCACCGGGGCGGGACGCCGACCGGGCATTGAAGAGCTTACTGCTTGCGCTGAGAGTATGTCGCGATCTGCCAATCGTTGCCGGAAGGATCCGTAATCATCGCCCGGCGATCGCCGTAAGGCTGTTGTTGCGGCTGCTCGATTGAAGTCGCCCCCGCCTTTAAGGCGCGCTGGTAAGTAGCATCGGTATCGTCGACGTAGACGTAAAGCAAACTCCGCGTCGGTTTTCTTACGCCGCCGCCGTCACTCACCATAATGATCGAGTCGCCAATTTTCATCTCCGACGGCCTGCTATGCTCGTAATCGCCGGTCGCACCAAATACTTCAATAAGAAACTGCACGAGCTTTGCGGGATCGGCGGCAATAAGCCGCGGCGTAATCGTGTGAAACCCGTCCGGTGTGTTCGTCATTATTTAGCGGTTGCGATCGGCTGAGTTTCTGCACGTAATTGACCGCAAGCGGCAGCAATGTCGCGGCCCATGTTCTGGCGCACCGTAGTCGGAACGCCGCCTTCATCTAATATCCCGGCAAATCGCCAGATGCGGGCTTGATCGGTTCCGACGAAATCCGCTCCGGGCGTTGTGTTGTATGGAATCAGATTTACGTGATACAGATGTCCTGCCATTAAGCGCGCAAGTTCGCGTGCATTTTCGTCGGAATCATTGACGCCTTTGAGCATCACATACTCGAAAAACACTTTGCGCTTGGTCTTGCGCACGTAGCGATCGCATGCTGCCAAGAGTTCTTCGAGCGAAAACTTCCGGTTGACCGGCATCATCGCGGTGCGAATCTGATTGTTCGGCGCGTGCAGTGAGATCGCGAGGTTCACCTGCACGTGTTCGTCGGCAAAGCGATCGATTTTGTCGACTAAGCCAACCGTCGAAATGGTGATATGCCGGTGTCCGAGGCCAAAGCCGCGTGGGTCGTGTAGCAGCGCGACCGCGTTCATCACCGCTTCAAAGTTGTGAAACGGTTCACCCATACCCATGAAAACGACGTTGGTAATGCGCTTGCCTCTCTGCGCCAGCTCGCGTGCAAAGAACCGCGCCTGGTCGAAGATTTCGGTTGCGCTCAGATTGCGCGTAAAGCCGGCTTGTCCAGTCGAGCAAAACGCGCAGGCGAACGCGCAACCGGCTTGCGAGCTTATACACACGGTGTTGCGATTGCCGTAATGCTCCATCAGCACGGCCTCAACTTCGGCGCCGTCACTCAGCCGCAAAAGCCCCTTGCTGGTTTGTCCGTCGTTCGATCGTTGGACCACAACCGGCGTAATCGTTTCTAAAGTACAGCCCGCAAACTGTAAGTCCGAACGCAACTCTTTGGGAAGGGTCGTAACACTTTCGATGTCGGAGAGCAATTCTTTGGATGCCGCACGGTAGATCTGCCGCCAACGGTACGGCTTTAGATCCACGGACTGCATTCGCCGCGAAAGATCCGCCAGCCAGATCGTTTGCGGGTCACGCACTGGTAAAGAGCTCGCCTTGTTCGGGGTCACGATTCTCTGAACGCATGGGCGGGTTTGCAAGTTCATCGAGCTTGGCGCGCACGCTTTTGAGGTCGGCCCAGACCTGCCGCTTGGTTTCGGTCAGCGCCATTCCGCCTTGACGTAACACGTACGCCGGATGAAACGTCGGCAGCAGCGGAATTCCGTTTGGACCTTCAAACCAAATCCCGCGCGAGCGCGTAATGCTGAATTGATTTCCCAGAAACGAACGCGCAGCCGGCGCGCCGAGCGCCAGAATAACCGCGGGCGCAATAATTTCGATCTGTTCGTCCAGGTAAGAGCGACAGTTGCTCATCTCAACCGGCAGCGGCGCGCGGTTGCGCAGCTTCTCGCCTTCGTGCACGGTCGGCCGGCATTTAACCGTATTACAAATGTAGACTTCTTCGCGCGCAAAGCCGATCGCGGCCAGCATCTTCTCGAGCAATTCGCCGGCGCGGCCGACAAAGGGCCGGCCCAGCAGGTCTTCGGTTTCCCCCGGACCTTCGCCAACGAGCATCAAGCGCGAGCAGGGATCGCCTTCGCCATAAACGTTGTTGCGGCGTTCATATCCGATCTGGCACCGCCGGCACGCAGCGGTAACGGCTGCCGCGCGTTCCAAAAGACGCTCGCGTCGCGCGCGCTCCTCGAGGCTCATTCCAAGCGCACCGCTTCGCCACGCGCGCGCACCGCCGTCACCCCGATGCCGTCCTCAACGGCTTCGAAACGAATCTTGATCAC
>DASYYA010000157.1:0-11871 GCA_035934355.1 Candidatus Rubrimentiphilum sp.
TAGGCGAGGCTCTCTTTAATATGCTACGCGAGCTGCGCAAAGAACGCATGGCTTCCGGTAGCATCGAGGATCATGTATTTCTGTGGCGCGGGAAGCCGCTAAATAAAGATCGTTGCCGATACGCGTGGGATGAAGCGCGAGAGCAGCTGGGCTTGCCGCAAGGCCCGACGTTTTACAGCCTAAAGACGCTCACTCCTATCTCGCTCGACGCGGAACATCTGCGGAGGTTCGGGCAAAACGCATGGGGCACACCACAACGCGCATGGCGACGCAGACCTATCGGGATGTCATCGACGCTGAAATCGTGACGTCGTCTGAGGCTTTTGATTCCGCGCTCCGAACCGCGCGAACCAGCCGTGTAAAGGGTACTACGAAGGGTACAGGCCGAAAAAAAACGCGGGAAAATAGCGTGAGCAGCCTCATTGACACGGAAGAGGTCAGTGGTTCAATCCCACTACCGCCCACATTCAGCGCACCGGTTATTCCGCATTCGATCGCAGTCTGCTAAAAAATGGCGTGCTCGCGAATGCGTCGGAAGAAGTTACTTACGACAGCCAGGCGACGCATCGCATACGGGCCGGAAACCTGGCAGTGCACGCGGCCGGTTATCTCTCACCCGACATCACGTACCATATTCATCAGTGGATCGCTCAAAACGATCAGACCGGCGGCACCGATGTCTTCCAGATGGCCTACAATAAGTTGTTCAAGGGCAGCGGTCATCTATTCGCCGGAAAAATCTCGGCCCTGACAGCGCCGGCGCCGTTCAGCAACCAGTCGGACCTCGCGCCGTACGCGTCCACCGAACTTCAGGTCGGCGAGCATATGTATCAGACCGACATGATGCGCTGGGGAGCCGCACTCAGCTGCGTGCACGCCAATCTCTTTGCGCAAGCGGGCTGGTTCGGGAGCAACGGTGAGTGGAGCGATCGCATTTGTCATCAGCGGATGGGCGGTCATCGTGGCTGCAATCGCGGGTGCGGTCGTAGCCGCAGTCTATAACTCGCTGCTGCCTAGTATAAGGACTCTCGACAAAAGCGAATCTCTCAAGCCGCAGTGACGCGCTGAGCGTTCCTACTCTTCCGAGCCCGACGGAGCTGTGGATCGCACTGGAAGTACACTATAAAGGAAGAAAGGGATAAAACGGCTTCCGAGCGCGGCATGGGCTGCTGAGCGACCGACGTCAGCGAGATCGGGAGACCAATTGGGAGGTCCGCGCTCGCCACTTTCCGGTACACGCACGTCCTGGCAATTTGGTCGGCGATATTGTACGCCACCGCGTGCGGCCCATGATGCGAAGCCGTTCCGGCACGCTTGGGAAAGGCTGGGGAAGAGCTCTTCCGAGCATGTTCCATTCCGGAGCACAAAGATGCGATATGCTGGCGTCTGGAGGATATATGGATAGGTTTTTCGCTTATAATGTCGGCTCTACCGACCGCGTAATCCGGGTTATTTTGGGGCTTATCGTTCTTTCATTAGTCTTTGCGGGTCCCCACACGCCATGGGGGTGGCTTGGCTTAATTGCATTGCTTACCGGTTTTGCCGGAATCTGCCCGCTCTATCGGCTGCTCGGAATCTCTACGAGACATCAACCGTATGGAGACACCGGCGCGGTGTAAAAGCGTGCAAGACGCCAAGGATCTGCATCTTCGCAATCATTAGAATAAAGCCGCCTGCCAAAAGCAGTCCTAGGATCTTTGCAATCAGTGTTGCGGGGAGTGCCGGCGTAAGAACACCAAAGCCAACGATGCTTGTCGCCGCCGCAACAGCGAAGAGTGAACTGGCGAGCAGCCACCGGGAAGGCCTCGGCCCAAAAAACGATCGCCGATCGCGCACGACGAACACGGCCAGCTGGCCCATGACGACCATCGCGAGAAAGACCACGCCGCGTAGCGCGTCGACGCGCAGGTGTGAAGTGAGCTGCGCGAAGACGGTTACGCCTGCGACCGTGAGCGCGGTCAAAACAGCGATCGCTAGGGACGACGCAAGTAACCTTCCCACTCGCCACGTGTCCAGGGTTTGCGCGGAGGAGACATTGTCGGTGGAGATCGACAGCGTTACCAAATCGTTGAAGATCAACAATGCTACCATCAGTTCCGGCCTTAGCAAAAATTGTCTCAGAACGAAGAAGCCGGCCGTCAGTACGCCGACGATCTCGAAATACTTCACGAACTTCATCATCGTATAGGTGACCATCCGCTCAAAGACCGCCCGGCTCGATCCTATCGCGGAGACGATATTGGCAAGCCCAGGGGCTGTCAAAACAATGCCGGCCGCGGCTTTGGCAACGTCGGTCGCAGTCGAGACCGCGATACCCATGTTTGCCTGCCGCAGCGCGGGCGCGTCGTTTACGCCGTCACCGGTCATGCCGACCACATGATGTGCTTCCTGCAGGCGCTTTACGATCGCCAACTTGTCTTGCGGATAGATTGAAGCGTAGACGTCATCCTGTTGAATGCCGACTTCGTGCGCGACGTGCAGCGCGGTCGGTTGGGAGTCTCCAGTGAGGAGCCTCACCGTGATGCCCAAATCGTGCAACCGGCGAATCAGCGCGGCTGCATCCTCGCGCGGCGGATCGGCCAGAGCAATCACCCCGGCAATCTCCATCACGTCCGCTTGTACAACGCCGACTGCGATAACTCGAGCGCCGCTGCCGGCCAAGCGTTCCAGCTCGGCATCGAATCGCGCTGGTACCTGTTGCGCTTGCGAGCGCAACACCGCCGGCGCGCCCTTTGAAACGGTGGTGCGAGTGCCGTGCCAAAAGATCGCGGCCGAGCTGAGCTTGCGCGCGGGATCGAAGGGCACAAAAGACTCACGCACGATCGATGCTCCGCCTTTTGGGGAATGGTATCGTAGGACGGCGAGATCGACGGGGTCCTGGGAGGCGTCGTCAGATGCGGCTACGGCGAGCGCCGCAACGTCGCCGGCGGAAAACGGTGGAAACGCGAGAATTTCTTCGACGACGATACGGTTCTGCGTGATCGTTCCCGTCTTGTCGGTACAGAGCACGTCCATCGATGCGGCGTCTTCCAAAGCCGAGAGCCGTGTAATCAGTGCGCCGCGTTTGGCAAGTTCGAGCGATCCGAGCGTGGTCGCGAGTGTGAACGCTGCGGGAAGTGCAATAGGAACCGCTGCCAATAAGATCATGATCGTAAAAACCACGATATCAACGACGCCGAAACCACCGCGGGCCGCAAAGGCGGCAACGATCCCGATCACCACCAGGCTGATGCCGCTCAAGACCGTGACGATGCGAAGGACCACCCCTTCCAATTGGCCGGGCGTTTTGGCTATGCGGACGAGCTCGGCGGTCTTGCCGAATTCGGTCGATCGACCGGTCGCGATGACGATCGCGGTGGAGTCACCGCGCGTCACCGTCGTTCCAGCATAGGCGATCTCCCCAGCGGCCGCTGAACGCGGCACTGATTCGCCGGTCAAGACGGACTGGTCGACCTCAATCGATCCGCCGGTAAGCCTGATATCCGCCGGAACGACGTCTCCAACGCCGACGTGAACGAGATCGCCCGGCACCAGTTGATCGGCCGGGATGACGCTCCAACTCTGGTTTCGTTTTACGCGTGACTGGACCACGACTTTTGCGCGAAGAAGGTCGAGTGCATCACGTGCTCTCCCCTCTTGGATTGACGCGACAACTGCGTTGAACACCAACAGGAACGCTATCGCGACACCATCGCCATAGCGTCGCGTGGCAATCGTCAAAACGAGTGTGCCTTCCAACACCCAGGGAATGGGGCCCCAGAATCGCTTTGCGATTTCCCAGAGCGCATGGGGTTTTACGAGGGGAATCGCATTGGGCCCATAGCGCTCAAGCAGTTCCGCCGCTTGCGCTTGCGTCAACCCACGATCGGATCGCTCACTAGGCTCATCGAATCGCATTGCATTGATCGGATTCTTTGGCGTGTCTCGATTTCATCGAGACTTTTTCCTTTACTATCGAGTAATGTAGACGTCAAAATATATCCATGTGGCATGCGGAACGCATTCGTTCGGATGGGCGACGTTGGCTAGTGGTGAATTGCGAGACGGTTTACAGCGACTACGATACACCCTATATGTACGTTTGCGCTGCGCCGCACGAGACGGAACAGGGCGAAGGGACATACACCTTCCGTTAAGGATATCACGCCGGTTTCAACTGCCCAAATCGGATGCGTTTCAGGAATAGGATACGAGTGCGGGGGGTTGAACTATTCGAATTTACCAGCCCCAAAACGGCGCGTTTCGGTCGCGCCGCCCTGTTGCTTTTAAAAAGGGGATGACTGTGAAAACACGTGGCACACTGTTTTTTCTGGCGCTGCTAGCCGCTGCAATTCCGCTTGCCGTTCGCGCGCAAGGCCAGACCGGCACTATTAGCGGCGCCGTGCGCACCGTCGCTGGAACGCCGGTTGTGGGTGCTCAGGTGGTGGCCAGCGGGCCTGCGACCCGCCAGACAGTCAGCGACGCATCCGGACGATTCGCCATCGCCCAGCTCCCTCCGGGAATCTATCGGGTAGACGTCAACAAAGGCGGATACGTTGCGGCCACAACGGACGACGTCACGGTTTTCGCCGGATCGACCGTTCCGCTGCAGGTCGTTTTGCAACAGGCCGACTTGAGCTCGCTACGCACCATCGCACGCGTCGTTTCGTCAGCGCGCAGCTCGATCAACACCGGTGCAGCTGCTGTCTCGATCGCGTCGCGCCAAGAGTTCTCCAATCTCGCATCGCCCTTGATCAACGATGTCGTCCAGCGTATCCCCGGGACGGTCGTGGAGCATGGCTCATCGTCGCCGAACACCAGCATTTCGCTGGCCGGTTCGCAGGGTTACGAAACGCAGGTAATGCTCGATGGCCACCCGCTTTCCGCCGGCCGTTATGGTGTCTGGTTCTCCCAGTTTTTCAACTCGTTCTTGGTGCAAAACGTCGAAACCGAGATCGGTCCCGGAAACACTACGCCATTTGCCGGGACGGCCGTCGGAGGCACCGCAAACATCCTTACGCTGGGATACAGTGCGAAGCCCAGCTTTGAATTCACAACCGGCTTAGACAGCTACGGCAGCGGTTATTCGAACTTGGTGACCAGCAACCGCGCCGGAAAGCTTTCGTATGTCTTCGGTGCCGGCTACAATGGAGAGAACCGCAAATACTCCGGTACGCGCGGCTGCATCATCGATCCCACTAACAAAAGCACTTGGAATAAGCCCGGAGCGGTGGGGGCGATCCAATTCTGCGGCGACCTGAGTGCTCCCCAGTTCAGCAAGGGCGAACTGTTCAAAATGCGTTGGGATTTCTCTCCCTCCACATCCTTGGAATTCGCGTATGTCGGATCGCAGGGCGGGTACCAGCCGCAAGGCACGAACTACGGCATCAGCACAGGTCCGATCACGATCGTTCAATGTGTGACGCCTACCCACTGCACGGCCCCCGCATTCGCCGGCTACGTCGGCCAGACGATCAACGGGTATTTCATGTATCCAGGCTCAAACGTTTACAATAACCAACCCTTCTTCGAGGGCCAATTCCGAACGGCTCTCGGCAATAACACGCTATTGATCCGCCCCTATGCCGGAAATATTTCTCGCATCATCGACGGCGCGGGCGAAACCACGTACCCGGATTTTTGGTACCCGAGTTCCGATCCCGCGTCTACCTGCACCGGCGCATTTGGCGCCGTCGGGCCGACCGTGAACGGCTACACGGATTGCCTGAATACAATCTTCAGCGTTTTGGAATCGGACAAGCTGAAAGGCGGAACTCTCTCCTTCATTCATCCGGTGGGTCGCGGCGGGGAGATAACCGGCACCTACGATTACCACAGCGACGAAACGTTCGCGTACTATAATACGCCCAGCAACGTAGCTGTGCCCGACACGACCGCGAAGTACAACACGCTCTCGCTGACCGGCGAATTCCCATTCAATCCGCGCCTGACCCTCAAAATGGGTGCGTACGAAACGATCTGGAACCTGCAAGGCACGCAAACCGGTCCGTTCGTCACTGTCAATGGAAAGACAAAGGTAACGACGATCCCGCTGCAGCGGACGGTCCCGCGTTTCGATCCGCACGTCGCGCTGATCTTTGCACCCGCAGCGGGGGAGTCGTTCCGGCTTTCCGTTGGAACCTCGACGACGTTCCCCTATGCCTCGCAGGTCAGCGGCCTCTCGCTCTATACTCCGCCGTCGGGCACCGGCGGCGGTAGCGGATCGTTGACCCAGAAGAACCCCGGCCTCAATCCGGAGCATGCAACCGAATTTGACTTGGGTATGGACAAAAGGTTTGGCGACGGAACGATTCTGAGCCTCGATCTCGCCAGCACGCAAATCGCTAACGTATTCGAGACGGTCTCAAACCCGCCGACGCCGCCCAATCCACTCTACGGGGTCGTGTACCAGCCGGTCAATGCCGCTAATCTTTCGTCCCAAATGGTAATGCTTACCGTGAGGCGGCAGCCGGTTCGCGGCTGGGGGTTCTACGCGACCGGAACGCTCGCACGTTCCATTCCGACCGGGATACCGATAACATCCTCGAGTTTTTCGGTCCCAGCCAACGGCGTTCAGCAATGCAGTGACGGTGGTAGCGCTGCCTGCATCCCGTATTTCAAGGGGTATGGAAGCCTCTCGTATACCACTGGCGATGGAACCTTCGCGAGCCTCGGCGCGGACTTCGAAGGCAAGAATAATACATACTTTCAACCGCCATTCGCGGTCTTCGATTTGGTCCTACGGCGGCCGGTAAGCAATGCGGTCAACGTTCAGCTCTCGACATACAATCTTTTCAACACGAACACGTTCTCCGGACTCGTTACGCCCAACGCCGGGGTCCCGATTCTTGGTGAAAACGCAGCCGGGCAGTACGGAAACTACGTCGAGTCGCTGCCGTTCCCGCTCCTTCCCGTGCAGCCGAGAACCGTCCGGCTACAGTTTAGTTTCCACAACATTCCATGAGCAACGCTTTGCATAGACCGTAAAGGCATCGTGGATTGCCGGAGTTTCGGCGGAACACGTCCGCGGCCGATGCTGCGTTGCCGGACATCAACAGCGCCGTGCCGCGCATAAACAATTTTAAACGTCGCTAACCATGTGCGAAATATCGGAACCGTAGGTCGGATAGGCTAGGATCGTATTTTCAATCTGCGGAGCGGTCGCGTTGAATTGCATTGCGGCCGCAAAAAGATTGATGAGTTCTTCCGTACCGGGCCCTACGACATGTGCTCCGAGGATGCGCTGGGATGCTTCGTCGCTCAGGACTCGGTATGCCGCGGTCTTCTCGTTCACGCGCCGGCTCGAATACCATCGCGATGAGTCGCCTTTGCTGATCCGATATTTCACTCTATGCGCATCGGCATACTCTTGAGTTAGGCCGACAGCCCCAAGCGCCGGCATCGTAAACACGATGCTCGGAATGCCATCGAACGATATGGTTTTCGAATTCCCGTGAATGATATTCGCCGCAACGACGCTTCCCGTGTAATCGGCGACTGGCGTGAGCGGCGCTCCCGAAGAGTTAGCGCTATCTCCTGCCGCATACACGCGCGAATTTGTCGTGCTTTGCAGGTAGCTGTTGACTGTGATGCCCTTCTGGGTCGCGGCGATACCGGCTCGCTGAATATCCAGATCTGTGATAGCAGGCCGACGGCCCGCGCCATGCACAACCAGATCGGCCGTAAAGTGTTGACCATTTGCCGTAACCGTGAACTCGTTATCCGAACGCTCGATAGATGAAACGGCCGTGTCAAGGATGACATCGACCCCGAGAGCCGTCGTCGCGTCAACGAGTTTTCCGACAAGTTCCGCGTCGAATTTTTCTAGCGGACGTTTGCCGCGATGAATGATCGTCGCCTTCGCGCCGGCCCGCGCGCAGATATGCGCAAACTCAAACGAAATATAGCCGCCGCCCACAAACACGATGCGTGATGGCAGCGTCTCCAACTCGAGGAACCCCGTGCTGTCCAGCAGATGCTCTTCGCCGGGAAAACCCAGCTGCGCGGGCTTGGCGCCGGTCGCGACCACAAAATGCTCGGCCTCGATGCCTTCTTCGCCGATGCGAAGGCTTTCGCGCGACATAAATGCGGCGGTGCCGTGAAACGTTGCGATCTTGCTCTCCGCGTACGACCGCTCGCGACCCGCCGGCACCGGATCGGTAAAGGAGCGTTTGAATCTCATGAGTCCAGGCCAATCGATGGCGCAGCTTCCGGCAACCACGCCGGTGCGCCGCATTCGATGAAAGAGATCGACGGTTTCTTCAGCGGCGACGAGAACTTTTTTGGGATCGCAGCCGCGCAGCGCGCAGGTACCCCCAAACGGCAGGTTGTCGCAGATCGCAACGCTGAGCCCCGCGTCGGCGCAGGCGAAAGCAGCGGCTGACCCGGCGCTTCCCGTGCCGATAACGAACACGTCGAATTGTGCGCTCACGGTCAATCCGCGATTCGTGTGCAGGCGGCGACGTGCTCGGCGTTGTGCGCCACCAGGTCGCGTACGATCGAAATGATTTTCTTTACGCGCCCGTCCGTAACGGAATAGGTAACCCAGCGGCCATCGGCTTGTGAGGCAACGAGTCCGCACCAACGTAGGCAGGCGAGGTGATTTGAGACGCGGCTTTGCGGACAGCGAAGAATATCGACCATCTCCGTTACCGTGAGCGGACCTTCGATCAACAGGTCGAGGATTCGCAGCCGCGTGGGATCACCGAGCGCTCGAAAATACTTGGCGCTCAGATCTGTTGACCCCGGCGATGAAAGGCACGAATTTTCTGGCTGCTCGTACGTGAGAGGTACATAGGTACGATTATATGTTGCTTAAATATTTACTATCGCGGGCTCGTGGTTGTTTCGGACGCGCGTGTCCGTACAAGTACGAGATTAAAAATCATCAGGACCCAGCCGGCTAGACCGGAGAAACCGGCAATTGCAATTGCGCCCGGCGAATTCATCAATAGGCCATAGCCGCCGCTTAGCACGGCGAATTGAAAGGCAGCAAACGATCCCCACGATAAGCGTAAATCCAGTACTTCATGCGGACGAGTTTCGTCGTCCTCACCCCGATAGATCGTCAAAAGCAGACGCACGCCGATATGGTAGACGTGCGCATTCAGCATTTGGCCAACCCATCCGGCCAGAATCAGAAAGCCATACGCGAGCTGCCACGGCTTTCCGGATAATGTCGCAGCTCCGATTGCGCTCCCGCAAACCAGCCAAATAATCGCCGCTGCGAGAAACCCTTGAGCTGCGCTCCGCGGCACGATGGTGCGCCGCAATATGTCGACCATGTCCAACACGTAGATGAGAATTGCCAGCCCGAACAGGGCAGCACCCGGCACAAGCAAAGCGTGCCAGCTACCAAGTCCGAGTGCGAGCAACACCGCGCCGGTAACTGCGAACGAGCCGGTGGCAATGTGCGCCGCGACAAAGCGCGACTTGTTGCCGGTGATTGGGCGCACCGTGCGAGTCGAAACCCCGAAGATCAAAAGCGTGAGCCAGCCCAGCATCCCGAGATTTGCATGGGCCGCAGGTAGATCTGCGACCCACGATGGCACCCGATAGCCGGAAATTAGAAACGAAAGTGCAAAGCCAAACAACGCTGTGACGGCAAGAAACGCAAACGTGGTGGCCAGCGCTCGCGCAATGGCGCGCTCCGTTCTCTCACCTTGTTGCGCTTGCCTCAGCGTTGCAAGCGCAGCCGCAACATACGTCAACAGCGAGATTACGAGCAGTCCTGCCGCGAACACGATAGCTCGCGGATATATAAGCAATGCCGCGACAAACAACAACACGCCCACCGCGAACGCTCCGAGCGAACCGCGCGCGACCCTCTCCATCTTCCACGTCACATCGGCAAAACGTGGAACGACGTGGACCAGAACTGCCAGAGCCGCGACGGTTGCCCAACCCAGCGCGACGGTATGAATCCACGCGATCGCACGAAAGTCCAACGATTCGCTCGAGCCGGAAACGCCCGCCCAAAGGAGAATCAGCCACGACGCGCCATGAGAGAGTTGAGCGAAGATGAGCGCGCTGGGCGGAATCCAATGCTGACGTCGAAACATGCCGGTTGAGACCCGCCTGTTCGTTAAAACGAGCTTGCTCTGGCTCTGCGCAACGTTTGCACTCGGAGCCGCGATGCTAATCGCAAAGGCGCTCGGTGCGCCACTCGGCGCAGAGTTCTCCGTTGTTCACGCGCACATGGCTTTCGTCGGATGGCTCGTCAATTTGGTTATGGGCATTGCGCTCTGGTTTCTCCCGGTAAATCGTGAAAGATTCCCCCAGAATCGCGGCCGGTATCCCGTTGACGCAGTGCGCTGGATCTTTCTTTTCCTCAACGTTGGATTGCTCTTGCGGATCACCTTCGAGCCACTCGCGGATACGGAACACGCTGCGATTCTTTCAGGAATACTCATCATCAGCGCGGCCTTGCAACTCGCGGCTGTCCTGCTGTTCGTGACAATCGCATGGAGCCGCGTCCGCCAGGTATGATGCGTTTATTTCAGCGCCTGGACATAGGAAGCGACCGCAGCCACATCCTGGGGTGATAGCGGCGACGGATACAACTTCGGCATCGGTGGCGCAGGATTCTCGATCCACGCTATCGTCTGCGCCAACGTTTTGCGCGCGCGCTCGTTTTTAAGTCTCGGACCCTCGCCTCCGGTTCCGCCGGGTCCGTGACATACGGCGCAGTTCTGCGCAAAGAGCGCTGCGCCGTGCGCATTCGGCAACGTCCCAACCTGCGTTGCAATTTTCGTTGCCGCTGGGGCCGCTGTTAGGCTCGGAATCGCCGGACCGACCCCATATCCCCACGCCGAAAACAACGCCATCGCGACAACACTCGCGCCGGCGGCCCATCCAATGCCGCGCGCATACTGCTGTCCGCCGTAGCCGGTGACAAAACCAAGCAACACCAGGCCTAAGTGCTCGAGCGTGTGACCGTACGGATGCGAATCGAAGTACGAATACTCCGAGGGCCACATCAAAAGCATGGCGAGAACCGGTGCGATCATCGCCGCAATGAGCCAAATCTCGCGGCGTATTCTGCTTGCAAGCGAAAGATTCGCGAAGAGAATGCCGGATAAAGCAGCCCCCGCGAGCATCGCCGCGTGCAGCAGGTGATGCTGGGTCGTGGGCAACTCAGCCTTCCCGCGCGCAATCGGAACCAGCGAGAATAGAATCGTCGCAAGGAGCAGCAGCGCCGCGCCGATGCGCGTCCTAGTCACGCCGCGTATTGCGGCCGCGGTAGCCGCAGCAAACGAATCGCTTCAAAGACGCAGATCGCAAAGCCGGCAAGAAAAATGAGTGCGCCAATCGTCGCCACACTCGCAAAATGCGGACCAGGCGCAGGTTCAATGGCGTACCGGCGCGGCACGCCGGCTGCGCCTGCCAAATAAAACGACAGCAAGAACAGAGCGCCGCCACCGAACATCCCGGCACCGACGAGCCAGCGCGTCAGCAAACTTGAAGCTGCGCCCGCACGCTCTTCCAAGTTGACGAACGCCCATCCGAGTAGAAAAAGCAACACGCCTTCGAGCAAGTACGTGTGAAAGTGCGCCGGCACCCACAGCGTGTTGTGCAGATCGACGTTCGCGGGAATCGTCGCGTCGAGCACAGCGCCCACGCCGCCGACGACCCACCCAATCATCCCGGCGTATAGAAACATTGCGCCTAGCGACCAACGCAGGCCGGATCGATGCACCAGCACCACACCGCCGTACACCGTCACCACAACCACCGGAATCGCCGCCAGATACGATGCGATCTCACCCACGAACTGCATCCATTGCATCTGCACGAAATCCATATACAAATGATGGAAATACGCGATGATCACAAACAGCAACGTCCCCCACCACGCTATCGCAAGCGGCGGCGACGTTTTGTATTCACGTT
>DASYYA010000167.1:0-5892 GCA_035934355.1 Candidatus Rubrimentiphilum sp.
GGCGTTTAAGAAGATGTCCTCCAAGTTCAGATCCACGATGCGCACACTTTGGGCGCCCATCTGCGTGAGCGTTTGCGCTAAGCCGGTGCCGTCGGCACGCACGGTTAGGCGCAAAATACGGCCGGATTGATCCAACCGCTCGATCCGCCCGTCCTTGCGCAAACCATCCAGTTGCACTGTTTCCGACGGAAAGATCCCTTCGACAATCTTGCGATCGGCTTTGAGATCGTCGACGGAACCGCCTAACACGACTTTGCCGCGTTGCAGCACCGCGATATGATCGGCTGCGCGCTCGACTTGGCCGATTTGGTGCGACGACAGCACTATTGTCGAACCTTGCGCGGCGGCATCGATCATCAAATTGAGAACGGCCCGTTGATTGATCGGATCCAACCCGCTCGTCGGTTCGTCGAGCACCAAAATCTCCGGGTGCGTTGCAAATGCCATCACGACCGCCAATGCGGTCCGCATGCCCTTGCTCATCGCGCGCACACGTTTGCGCTCATCCAAACTAAAGAGCTTCATCAAGTCAGCGGCGCGCTTGCCATCATAACGAGCAAACGTTTGGCGCTGCATCTCTAAGTGTTCGCGCCCGCTCATCCAATCGTACAGCACGCTGCGCTCGGGCACGTAACTGATTTTCTCAAAGAACGGTGGCGTCAGTGGCGCACCGTCGAAGCGGATCGTGCCGGAAGTCGCACGCGCGAGGCCGAGCAGACATTTGAACGTCGTGGTCTTGCCGGCGCCGTTGGGGCCGAGCAATCCGAAGACCGAACCGCGCGGAATTTCGATCGATACGTCATCGACGGCGAAAAACTTTCCGTACGTTTTGCTGAGGTGCTCGATGGAAATCGTGTTCATTTCTCCTCCGGGAACCACCGCGCGACGGCGGATTCGAAAATGGTGCGAAGTTTGGCGGCGGACAATCCTAACGATTTGGCTTCGCGCACAGCATTGGTCACAGCTTCCGCCGCAACATCGTCAGCGACACCTGCATGTTCGGCGCTACCGTCGGCGCGGACAAACGATCCGCGACCGGGCGCCGTTTCGATCACCGCATCGCGCTCGAGATCGCGGTATGCCCGCGCGACCGTGTTCGGGTTAATTGTGAGATCGAGCGCCAACTGTTTGACGGTTGGCAGCTGTTCGCCGGGACCGAGAACCCCGAGAGCGACAGAACGTTTGATTTGCTCGATCAGCTGCAGGTAGATCGGAACGCCGCTACGCGGGTCGACCGTGAATATGGCCGGCATGGGTGCTCTTTAGAGCTTCGGACCCCAGCCAAGGAACAGGTTCTCTTGGTTTGAGAGCGGGAACGGGGGGCTCCGGCGCTCGGAAACCTCTTGGTTACGCTTGATGGTCATCGCTATCTCCTTCGTCAGTACCAATACGTTATTGTACTAGTACACTAGTATAATAACACAAGAACGAGGAGAGTCAAGGGCCTTCTGGTGAGCCGAAAGACCTACTGGGAGCGGTGGGGCCCTAAGCTTCTAGGTGAAGGCGACCGGTCGGAGGTAGGGTCGGAACTGCGGATCTTTGCGCACTGGGTCGAGTCGTGGGTCGGCCCCCAAAAGAATCGAGTCATGCCGAGCCTTCACCATCAGGGTGAGAGCCTGTGGGCGCATGCCCAGGGCGACGAGAGCGGCAGCCAAATCGCCCGCTACGCTTTCGTGACCCATCATGACCGAGTCGTGCCTTGCGATCGCGAGCTCGCGCCTTGCGTCATCGCGTCTGCCGGCGGTCGCGTACAAGTGGGCGAGCAGCGCTGCGGCATCGGAACGGCACATCAGACACATTCGCGCATAGGTCTTGTATGCGATTTCGGCTTGCCGGTAGTTATGCCGCATCTCGTATCCAAGCCCCATACCCATATACGCGTCGGCGCGCGAAGGCGAAAGATCAAGCGCTTCGTGCGCCGATCGTATCGCCTCGTCATAACTGCGCGCAAAAAACGCTGCTTGCACAAGCCACGAGAGAGTCGCTACTGAGGACGGATCGAGTTGCGACGCCCGGCGCAACTCACTAAGCGCTTGCGGAACTTTCCCGATCTCCAACAAGCACCCGCCGTACCACTCATGCGCGGCCGCATTTGACGGATCGAGTGTAACCGCGCGCCGATATTCCGTCAGCGCCAACAGACGCGTGTGCGGGCTTTCTTCGGAAAGACCAAGCGCGGCGTGCGCTTCGGCCGAGCGAGCATCCAAGCTGACCGCGCGGCGCGCGTAGACTTGCGCCATCTTGTATGACTGCGACATTGGCATCGGACCGAAGCCGTACTCGGCGTCGAGCGCGTAGGTTTCGGCTAATCCTGCGTAACCGAGCGCGTTAGCCGGGTCGCTTACCACGACCATCGTGAAGTAACGCGCGCCTTTGCGCATGCCTGCTTTGGTCCGTTGATTCCAATAATACTTGCCGAGCGCGTAGTAACGCGCACCGGTTGCACTGAGTTGGAGTGGGCGCACATGCGAACCCGCCGCCCCGCGTAGCGAACCGGCCATTACCGCGATCAGTACCATCGCAGCTGCGGCCAGTCCCACGACGCGTTTGCTCCAAAACGAGCGACGCTGAACCTCTGTCGAAGCCCGGTTGATTGCAGCGACTTCGCCGGTGAACCGATACCCACGACGCGCCACGGTTTGAATTGCGTCCACGCCGTGTTTGCGCAGCGCCTTCCGCGCAATGCAAATGTGCTGTGCAAGCGTTCCTTCTTGGACAAAGCTGTCAGGCCAAACGCGGTCGAGCAACTCCGCCTTCGTGACCAGTTGCCCAGAGCGCTCAATGAGAGCAAGCAGCGTCTCGACGACCTTCGGGCCGAGCTGCAACGGTTCGCCGTCGCGCGTAATGACGCGCCGTTCTACATCTAATATAAGGGAACCGAATTTATAGAGACTCATGGCCGCCTCACGCTCACTTTGAGAGTTTCTTCAAGACTCTTGGAACTCTCGTGACCTAAAGTAGTAAGTATCACATTGTGTATCCTGTGTCACCTTCGATGCGCCTGAAGGGCGCGCTCCTTGTGCTGGCTCTCACGCTGTGCGTGGGCCGCACACCTGCGGGCGCCGCGGTGGTGGCTGCTCAGTCATTTCCCGCAGCGCGCGCGGCTGCACCGCTGCCGCTCGATCCGTCGATCCCGGCTGCGTGGCAGCCCGGCTTAATGCCCGGCACTTTTGAAGATCTGACGACACGCGCGCCGGCTCCGCACGCCACCCAAGTCTGGATGATGTACGACGCGCGCAATCTGTATGTCGCGTTTCGCGCCGAACAGCGCGGCACCGCGATTGTCGCCACGCAAACCACAAACGACGTCGGATTCGGCACCGACGATTTTGTCGGCGTCGGCATCGATCCGAGCGGCAATGGCAATCAGGTCTACTTTTTCGAAACGACGCCGCGCGGGATACGCTACGAACAAGCCAGCGAAAACGCGCGGTATCGTCCCGTATGGCAGGCCGTTGCCGCAAGGCAGGCTGACGGCTGGAGCGCGGTGATGATTATTCCGCTCAACGTGATGCGTCTGCGTGGCGGAGCATCGCAGACATGGCGGATCAATTTCATTCGCAACGTCGCCGCGCCCGCCGAACACTATACGTGGGCGTACGACGGCGTGATGCAAGACGGCTCAATCGGGAATGGGTGGCCCAACGTGCCCGACGCGCGCTTCTGGCCCTATTGGACGGGGATTACCGCCGGCAACGCGGGTGCGGCGCGTGCGCGCCCGCGGCTCGAGCTCTACGCGCTCGACAGCGCGGGCCGGGATCGCAATCTCTTTCAGCAAGCCAACGGAGCATTCTTACGACAAAGTGTCCGGGTCACCGGAGCCGACGTTACCTATCCGTTGACCGGCACGATTAATTTCGTCGGCACGGTGAATCCCGATTTCTCAAACGTGGAGATCGATCAGCAAACCATTGCGCCGCAAGAGTTTCGGCGCTTTCTCCAAGAGTATCGGCCGTTTTTCGCCCAAGGTGCCAACTTCATCAATGTGAACGCCGACAACGCCACATCGGGACTGTTGTTTTACTCGCCGAGCGTCGGTCCGTTCGATCGCGGGGAGAAAGTCGAAGGAACGTTTGGGAAGCAGTCGTTCGGCGTTCTGAATTTCCGCGGGTACGACCAAACGACGGGAAACACGTTTAACGATACAGCCTTCGGTTATCAACATGCGCTGAACGACCGGACGTTCACGTACTGGGTTGACGGCGTGCTGGCGCGCCACAGCCTCTTTGGAAAGGACACGAGCTTCGAGTTTGGAACCAAGGGGCGTAATCTGCACACCGGCCTCGTGTGGGCTGCAAACCATGCCACTCAACTGGATACGGCTTTGCCGGGCGGCGTGGCGCACAACTCCGACGGATTCGTCGACGTGCACAAGCCGAACTACGAAGTGTTCCTCGGATTCCTCGACATCTCGCCATTCTTCAGTCCGGCGGACGGCATTATCGCCAACTCCGACATTCGCGGACCGTCGTTGCAAGGGAACTTCTCCGGCTCGACCAGGGGCGTAAAGAATTTCTTCGGCGGATTCTTTTCCGATCGCTATCTCGACCGGTCGCTTGCCGTCCACCAGGCCGACGCGGGAGCTTTTTTCAACGCGCAATTCGAAAACGGTTTCTCGCTCGACGGACTGGGCTTTAACGACAGTGAGCTGCGGAGCTACGCGGTGATCGATCCGCGCGCCGCGGGAACGACGTGCAACGACCCGCGGCTTCCCCGATCGTATTTTAGCGGCTTTCCCGGATATTTCTGCGGACGCAGCGACACATTCAACCTCGTGAATATTCCGATCGGATATCGTGATGGTACGCCGACGCCAATCGACCTTGGAATTAATTTCGGCAAGTTCGGATTCGGCAACGTCGGCAACAACGACAACGGTCAGGACTTCGTGCAGCTGTACACGCTCGCGACATCGCGCCCGATCGGACGTTACCTGTCACTCGGTTTGGAATACGACGGCACGGTCGAGCATGCCATTACGACGGGCGCATTCGATTCACAGTGGCTGCGGCGCATCTCCTTGGGAGCGCTGCTTGGGCCGAACGAAAATCTCACATTCTCGCTACGCTCCATCAATGGTCGCGGCGGATTCTCACCCCCCGGTCTGAATCTTGCGGCTGCTTATCATAAGCGTTTTCGCAGCGGAGGCGAGCTGTTCGTAAACTTTGGAACGCCCGCGGCGCCGTACACGCTCGACCGCTTTATCATGAAGTATCTCTTCCGCGTGGGAGGCGACGCCGGCACCTAAATCCCGGATCACGAGGGCGTATGCGTCCGGGGTATCTATTGGGGCATGGCCAAGGCAACGTTCATTATCGTCGGTGCCGGCGTTTCAGCCGCGACGGCTGCCGACACATTGCGCTCCAGCGGGTTTGACGGGCGCCTCGTCATGGTCGGAAGAGAAGCCGATCCGCCGTACAATCGCCCCACGCTCTCGAAAGAGCGCCTGCGCGGCGAGCTGAGCGACGAGCAAACGCTATTTCACCCTGCAGATTACTATGCTGCAAAAGCGATCGAGCTGCTTTTGCAACACGAAGTGCAGCGCATCAACGTGGTCGAGCATGCGATCCATTTTTCAAATGGAGACATACTGGCATACGATTGCGCGCTCATTGCCACCGGAGCGCACCTCCGTTACCTGACGGCGCCCGGAAGTCATCTTGCGGGGATCTACTATCTGCGCACGCTGCGTGACTGCAGCAAGCTGAGCGACGCACTGAAACCGCGCCCGCGCGTACTCGTGGCAGGAACCGGGTTCATCGGCTGCGAGGTCGCTGCTTCGGCACGAATGCTCGGCTGTGACGTCACGATGGTTGGGAATAAGGCGCCGCTAACGAACGCTTTAGGCGCAGAGATCGGCAATCTCTACTCACGGTACCACCGCACGCAGGG